>JAIETA010000015.1 GCA_019745575.1 Reyranella sp.
GGCCGGTCTCGTCGACACGCTGTCGGGCCCCGGCCCGGTCACCGTCTTCGCGCCGACCAACGCGGCGTTCGCGAAGCTGCCGCCCGGCACGGTCGAGATGCTGCTGAAGCCGGAGAACAAGGCGAGGCTCGTCAAGATCCTGACCTGTCATGTCGTCGGCGCCGAGGCGATGGCCTCGGCCGTCGCCAAGATGATCGACGACGGCAAGGGCAGCGCCGCCGTCAAGACGCTGGGCGGCTGCACGCTGACGGCCCGGAAGATGGGCGACAAGATCACGCTCACGGACGAGAACGGCAACGCCGCCACCGTGGTGATTGCCGACGTCAAGCAGTCGAACGGCGTCATCCACGTCGTCGACATGGTGGTCCTGCCCAAGGGCTGATCCTCGATCCGATCCAGGAAGGGAGGCGGCGGGGTTTTCCCCGCCGCTTTCTTTTCGGGTAGGATGGCGGCTCGCCCGGGAGAGCAGGGGGACCCCATGAACTTCGCCGGCATGAACATTCTCGCCATCGTGGTCGCCGCCGTCGCCGGCTTTGCCTTCGGATCGGTCTACTACATGGCGCTGTCCGGCCCCTGGCTGAAGGCGGTCGAGAAGACCAAGGAAGAGCTGATGCCGTCGGGCAAGCCCAAGCCCGGCCCGTTCATCGTGTCGATCGTGGCGCTGCTGGTCATGGCCTGGGTGCTCGCCGGCACGATGGGCCATCTCGGGCCGGGCCAGGTGACGCTGCGCAACGGCGTCATCTCCGGGTTCTTCATTTTCATCGGCTTCGTGGCCACGACCCTGGCGGTCAACAACGCCTTCGGCGGCCGCCGGCCGATGCTGACGGCGATCGATGGCGGCCACTGGCTGGGCGTGCTGCTGCTGCAGGGAGCCATCATCGGCGCCTTCGGTGTCTGAGCGGGGCGCGTGAACGGCGTGGCTCCCCGGCGTCCGCGCCTCGTCGGCTTCGCCATCGTGTCGCGCGAGGGCATGATCGCCCGGTCGGACGGATCGTTCCCGCCGGAGTTGCGGATTCCCGCCGACCAGACCTTCTACCAGGACGCCCTCGACAAGGCCTCGGCCATCGCCCATGGGCGGCATTCGTCGGAAGGCGGACCGCGCCGGGCCGCGCGCCGGCGGATCGTTCTCACGCGGCGGGTCGAGCGCGTCGTGACCGATCCGGGCAACCCCAACGCCGTGCTGTGGAACCCGGCGGCGGCGCCGTTCGACGAGACCTGGATGAAGCTCGGACTCGACGACGGCACCATCGCCGTGGTCGGCGGCACCGACGTGTTCGGGCTGTTTCTCAACCTGGGCTACGACGCCTTCTTCCTCACCCGCGCCGCCGCCAGCGTGCCGCGCGGCCGGCCGGTCTTTCCCGGCGTCGGCGACGGCACGACGCCCGAGGACGTGCTCGGCCGCTACGGCATGGTCTTGCGCAGCTCGCGCGTGCTCGACGAGGCGACCGGCACCGTGCTCGAGGAATGGGGGCCGAAGGGCGCCTGATCACTGGATGCCGTTGCCGGGGCGCGAGGCGAGGTCTAGCCTCGGCCGGCCACTACCGCACAGGGAGGGAACGTGATCACGACACGTCGCCGTCAGGCGCTTGCCGGCGGACTCATCCTTTCTGCCTCGGCCGTCCTCGGCGGTCCGGCGGTCTTCGCGCAGTCGGCCGACGCCCAGGCGGTCGACAAGGCGGTCGCGGAGCTGCGCGACGCCATGCTGGCCGCCGACGGCGCCAAGCTGGCGGCATTGCTGTCCGACCAGCTGAGCTACGGCCATTCGGCCGGACGGCTGGAAACCAAGGCACAGTTCCTCGACATCGTCGCCGGCAAGAAGACGCTCTACAAGTCGATCGCCTTCTCAGACGCCACCACCTCGGTCGCCGGCAACAATGCGATCGTGCGTCATGTCATGACGGTCGACGTCGAAACCGACGGCAAGCCCGCCACCGCCAAGGTCGGCGCCCTGCAGGTCTGGGTGAAGGATGGCGGCGCGTGGAAGCTTCTGGCGCGGCAGGCTTTTAGGCTGTAGCCGCTCAGAACTCCCGACTCAGAACTCGACAACCAGGCCGTCGTGCGCCGCCTCGCAGGCGATCTCGTGCCGGCGGGCCAGCAGTTCGGCGCTCATGTGGGTGACGATGGTGCGCTTGGCCCCGATCTCGGGCAGGCGCTTCATCAGGGTCGTGTAGTCGATGTGGTACTTCATGACCTTGTCGAAGAAATAGGCCTCGCAGATGAAGAGGTCGGCGTCGCGGCCGGCCGGAATCAGCTCGTCGACCCATTCGGTGTCGCCGGAATAGGCGAGCACCTTGTCCTCGGTCTCGATCCGCAGCGCATAGGACGGCGCGCCGCTGAAGTGCTTCATCAGGTAGGGCGTGACGGCAAGGCCGTTCAGCTCGGCCCGTCGGTGCAGTTCGAGTTCACGGATCGCGAGGTCGAATTTGCGCGGCGCTCTGGTCGAGCCCGCGAACATCGCTTCCATCACCGTCATCAACCGCGCCTCGAAGCCCGGCGGGCCGGCCAGCGTGAGCGGCGCGGTGCGGCGACTGACGAGCTGGGCGTCGAGCAGGAAGAAGGGCAGGCCGGCGAAATGATCGCCGTGCAGATGGCTCACCAGAACGGTCGAGACGGCGTTGGGCTCGACGCCCCACTTGCGGATCGCCACCATCGAGGAGGCGCCGCAATCGATCAGCACGTGGCCGTGCGCCCGGCGCTCGAGATGGAAGCAGGTGTTGAAGCGGCCGCCGCTGCCGAAGGCATCGCCGGAGCCGAGGAACGTCAGGCGCATCAGGCCGTCACGGCGCCTGGTCCAGGCTCGACACCTCGTTGGTGAGCGTGGTGCGGCGCATGTCGCGGACTTGCGTCGGATCGTAGCGCCGCGCGCGGTGCATGGTGACGCGGTTGTCCCACATCACGAGGTCCCACGGCTTCCAGACATGGGCATAGACGAACGGGCGCTGCGTGGCGTGCTCGGTGAGGTCGCGCAGGAAGGCGCGCGCCTCGGGCACCGGCCAGCCTTCGATGCCGCCGGCGTGGGAGGCGAGATAGAGCGACAGACGGCCGGTCGTGGGATGGCGCCGCACCAGGCGCTGGCGCACCGGCGCCCATTTCCGGCGCTCGGCCTCGGTGAACTCGTCGAAGCCCAGGATGCCGCGCGAGAAGATCTGGCTGTGCAGGCAGACGAGATCGTGGACCTCGCGCTTGGTCGCCTCGTCCAGCGCCTCGTAGGCGGCGCGCATGTCGGCGAACTCGGTGTTGCCGCCCGTCGTCGGGATCTGGCGCGCCGACAGCAGCGAATACTTGGCCGGCACTTCCTTGAACGAGGAGTCGGAATGCCACAGCAGGTTGCCGAGCCCGAACAGGCGGCGGCGGTCGTCGCGGGCCACCACCTTGCCGTCCTTGTCGAGGTTGGAGATGTCGTTCAGGTCCATGCCGAGGCGGCGCTGCTCGGGCGCGGCGATGTCGCCGGTCGCCGTCTCGAGCGGGCCGAGCTGGCGGCTGAAGGCGAGCTGCTGCTCGTCGTCGAGCTTCTGGTCGTGGAAGACCAGCACGCCGAAGCGGTCCATGCCGGCATGGATGGCGGCGACGGCGTCGTCCGACAGGCGACGGGTGAGGTCGATGCCGGACACGACCCCGGCGAAGAAGGCGCGCGAGACCGGATCGATGGGCTTGATGTCGATGGCCATGGCGGCAGTCTAGCCTGCCGGTCGCTCCTTGGGGAGGGCCGACCATTCGCGGAACAGGCGGCCGTTGTCCTGGTCGAAATGCTCGTCGAGCACCCGCGACGACTGGATGCGCTCGACGCGGAAATTGCGATAGTCGGCGCGCAGTTCGCACCAGGCGCCGACCAGCGTGACGTCGACATAGTAGGCCATGGCGATCGGCCAGATCGTGCGATGGGTCCGCCGGCCGCCTTCGTCGGCATAGGCGATATGAAACTTGCGGGAGCCGCGGATCGCCGCCCGCAGCTCGGCCATGTCGACGCCCTCGGCCGTGACGGCGTCGCCTTCGGAGACGAAGATCGACGGCGAGATCAGCGAAGCGCGCAGCGCCTCGGGCAACACCACCGTCACCTTGGCGAACACGCTTTCGGCCGCTTCCTGCAGCTTGGGATCGCGCAGCCGGCCGACCATCCGGGCGCCGACGGCGATGGCCTCCACCTCGTCGACGGTGAACATGAGCGGCGGCAGGTCGAAGCCCTTGCGCAGCACGTAGCCGACGCCGGCCTCGCCATCGATCGGGACGCGGCGCGCCTGGAGCGTGGCGATGTCGCGGTAGATGGTGCGCGGCGAGACTTCGAGGCCGGCCGCGAGCGTCGCCGCGGTCACCGGCCGAGCCGCGGCGCGCAGGCGCTGGATGATGTCGAACAGGCGGTCGGAACGGCGCATTTCCCAGCCTTTGCAGGAGCTTATCACTCCTGACATAACGCTGTCAGTACGAGGTTCGTAGGGTCCGGCCATGGATCCCACCGCCCGCCAGGCCTGGCTCGGTACGCTGCTGATCACCGGCTCGGCAGTCGTGTTCAGCACCGCCGGCCTCTTCACCCGCCTGATCGATCTCGACGCCTGGACGATGCTGTTCTGGCGCGGCCTGTTCGGCGGCCTCTTCATCGCGGCCTTCGTGGTCTGGCGCGACGGCCGGGGGGCGATGGGCGCGCTCCGGGCCATCGGCCGCGACGGTCTGCTGGTGGCCGCCTGCTCGGCGCTCGCCACGGTGTGCTTCCTCAACGCGCTGCGCCTCACCAGCGTGGCCGACGTGCTGGTGATCGGCGCGACGGCGCCGTTCCTGACGGCGGCGCTGGCCTGGGCCCTCATCGGCGAACGCGCGGACCTCGCGACGCTGATCGCGAGCCTGGTCGCCGCGGTGGGTGTCGTGGTCATGGTCGGCGCCGCCGTCGAGGAGGGACGCCTGTTGGGCAATCTGCTGGCGCTGGGCATGACCGGGTTCCTCTCCCTGATGATGGTGATCCTGCGCAAGCGGCGGGCCGTCGACATGGTGCCGGCCAGCGGACTCTCGGCCTTTCTCTGCGCCGCCATCGTGCTGCCGTTCGCGCAGCCCGGATCGGCCGAAGGGATGAACTTCGTGCTGCTGGTCCTGTTCGGGTCGGTCCAGTTCGGCCTGGCCCTGTTGCTGCTGACGCTGGGGAGCCGGATGATCTCCGCCACGCGCACCGCCCTGATCAGCGTCCTCGACACGCCGTTGGCGCCGCTCTGGGTCTGGCTGGCGTTCGGCCAGGTGCCGCCGGAGGCGACCCTGGCCGGCGGCGCGATCGTCATGGCGGCGGTGCTGGGGGATATGGCGCCGAGGCGTCGCCATCGCTCTTGACTCGCGACGTCGGTGAGATAATATTTGAACAGTTGTTCAAATGTCAAAGTCCAAGAAACCCGCTTTCTCCGACGACGACGCCACCGCGCTGGCCGACCTGTTCCGCCTGCTGGGCGATCCCAGCCGGCTGCGCATCGTGGTCGCCTGCCTCCGCACGCCGCTCGCCGTCTCCGACATCGCGGGCCGGCTCGGCCTCTCGGTGTCGCTGGTCAGTCACCATTTGCGGCTGCTCAGGGGCGCCCGGCTGGTGCGCGCCGACCGGCAGGGCAAGCAGGTGTTTTATGGCGCCGACGACGCCCATGTGCGTCGCATGATCGAAGACATGGTCACTCACATCCGGGAGCATTGAGATGGGCGTCGGACACAGCCACGACCACGGCGACGGCCACGATCACGGCGCGGCAGCCGCGGCCTCGCCCGCCTACCGCCGCGTGCTGTGGGCCGCGCTGGTCGTCAATTTCGCGATGTTCGCCATCGAGATCGGCGCCGGGCTCGCGGCGCAGTCGGTGTCGCTGATGGCCGACTCGCTCGACTTCCTGGGCGACGGCGCCAACTACGGCATCAGCCTGTTCGTGCTCGGCATGGCGCTGCAGTGGCGGGCCCGCGCGTCGCTGCTGAAAGCCGCCAGCATGGGCGTCTTCGGCCTGTGGGTGGCCGTCACCACCGTAAATCACGCGCTGGCCGGCACGGTGCCGCAGGCCCATGTCATGGGCGCGGTCGGCGCGCTGGCCTTCGCCGCAAACCTCGGCGTGGCGCTGCTGCTCTACCGCTGGCGCACCGGCGACAGCAACATGCGCTCGGTCTGGCTGTGCACGCGCAACGACGCGATCGGCAACCTCGCCGTGCTGGTCGCCGCGGCGGGCGTGTTCGGCTCGTCCAGCGGCTGGCCCGACTATGTCGTGGCCGCCGTCATGTCCGGCCTTGCCCTGACCAGCGCCGTGCAGGTGACGCGTGCGGCGCTGGCCGAGCTGCGCCGGCCTCAGGCGGTCGGCAGCTTGTAGTTCTCGAACTGCTTGCGCAGCGCCGTCTTCAGGATCTTGCCGGTGGCGCCGTGCGGGATGGCGTCGATGAACTGCACGTCGTCGGGCGTCCACCACTTGGCGATCTTGCCTTCCAGGAATTTCAGCACCTCGGCCTTGCTCACCTGGGAGTCGGGCCGGCGGACCACGATCAGCAGCGGCCGCTCGTCCCACTTGGGGTGCGGCACGCCGATCACCGCCGCTTCGGCCACGCCCGGGCAGCCCATGGCGGCGTTCTCGAGGTCGATCGAGGAGATCCACTCGCCGCCCGACTTGATCACGTCCTTGGAGCGGTCGGTGATGACGACCGAGCCGTCCGCTTCGATCTTGCAGACGTCGCCGGTCTGGAACCAGTCGTTGGCGAGGAACTGGCTCTTGCCGTCGCCCTTCATGTAGCCCGAGACGATCCACGGCCCGCGCACCACCATGTTGCCCGAGACGCTGCCGTCCTGCGGCAGGTCGCGGCCGGCATCGTCGATGATCTTCATCTCGCAGCCGAACACCGGCCGGCCCTGCTTGGCGGTGATGGCGAAGCGCTCGGCGTCGGGCAGCTGGCGCTCGCCTCGATTGAAGCGCGTCGTGGTCCCGAGCGGGCTCATCTCGGTCATGCCCCAGCCCTGGATGACCTCGGCGCCGTGCTCCTTCCAGAAGCGCTCGATCATCGCGAGCGGTACGGCCGAGCCGCCGATCAGCGTGCGCTTGACCGACGACATCTTGAGCTTGTTCTGGGCGCAGTAGTCGAGCAGCGCGAGCCAGACGGTGGGCACGCCGGCGCTCAAGGTCACCTGTTCCTTGTCGAGCAGCTCGTAGATGCTGGCGCCGTCGAGCTTGGGACCGGGGAAGACCATCTTGGCGCCGCAGATCGGCGCGGCATAGACGAGGCCCCAGGCATTGGCATGGAACATCGGCACCACCGGCAGCAGCGTCGTGTCGGGATCCATCGGGATCACCGAGCCGTTGGACGCCATCATGGTGTGGATCAGCGTCGAGCGGTGCGAATAGAGCACGCCCTTGGGATTGCCGGTCGTGCCCGAGGTGTAGCAGAGCGACGACGCCGTGCGTTCGTCGAAGTCGGGCCACTCCAGCGTGCCCGGCTTGTCGGCGATCAGCTCCTCGTAGCAGAGCAGCTTGGGCACCTTGCTCGAGGCCGGCATATGGGCGCGGTCGGTCATGACCACGACGTGCTTCACGGTCTTGAGATGCTCCCACACGCCCTCGACGATCGGCACCAGGTTGAGGTCGACGAAGATGATCTGGTCCTCGGCGTGGTTGGCGATGTAGGCCACGTGCTCGGGCGCCAAGCGCGGGTTGAGCGTGTGCAGCACCGCGCCGATGCCGGAAATGCCGAAGTAGAGTTCGAAGTGGCGGTAGGTGTTCCAGGCGATGGTGCCGACGCGGTCGCCGAGCTTGATGCCCAGCCCCTGCAGCGCCTCGGCCAGCTTCTTGGCGCGCCTCTGCGCGTCGCGGTAGCCGTAGCGATGGATCGGGCCCTCGACCGTACGCGAGACGATCTCGACTTTGGAATGATAGGCCGCGGCATAGTCGATGATCTGCGAGATCAGCAGCGGACGGTCTTGCATCAGGCCGAGCATGTCGTTTCCTCTTCGTTTCTTAGACGCGTCGCTCCAAGTGGAGAGTCTGGAGAGATGCCAGCGATTTGGTGTCCGGTTCTAGACCGAGTCCCTGGCCTCCGGGAAGCGAGACGCAGCCGTCGCGCACGGTCAAAAGGTCGCCCAGCAGGCCCTTGCGCAGCGGGTTGGCATTGGCGTCGACTTCCAGCAGGCCGGGGCCACGGACCGCCGCCAGCAGATGGAGGGAATGCAGGAGGCCGAGCGCGCCGCCCAGGAAATGCGGGCAATAGGTCCGCCCGGCGGCCAGCGCCGCGCGCGCCACCGGGAGACAGCCGGAATGGCCGCCCCACTTGGCGGCGTCCGGCTGCACCACGCCGAACAGGCCGGAATCGATCGTCTCCTGGAAGGCACCGGCGCCGCGCAGGTTCTCGCCGGCGGCGATCTGCGTCGGCGCCACGGCGGTCACCTGCATCCACTCAGGCCAGGGTCGGTCGGCCGCGAGCGGCTCCTCGATCCAGTGCAGGCCGAACTCGGCCAGCTTGGGCGCCATGGTGCAGGCGGTGCGCAGGTCCCAGCCCTGGTTGACGTCGACCATCAGCCGTTCGCCCTCGCCCAGCGCCCGGGCGACCGACCGCAGCGTGCCGAGGTCGGTCGCGGCGCCGAACCCGACCTTGATCTTGAAGGCGCGATAGCCCTGGGCGCGCAGGCGCTCGACGGTGTCGAACGCGCCCGGCCCGGGATTGATGCCGGAGCCGTAGACCGGCACCGGGCGGTCTTCGCTTCCGCCGAGCGCCCGCCACAGCGGCAGGCCGCGTTTGCGCGCGCGGAGGTCGTGGATCGCGAGGTCGAGGCCGGCGGCCGCGGCCGACAGCGCCCCGGCATCGCCGCTCTGCAGGCGCAGCACGTGCAGCGCCCGGTCGATTTCGCCCCACAGCGCCACGGGATCGTCGAGCGACCGGCCGAGCGCGTGCGGCGCCACGATGTCGGCCAGGATCAGCGCGCGATGCTCGGCGCTGGCGCTGGGGAAATTGCACCAGACCTCGCCCCAGCCGCGGGCGCCGTCGGAGTCTTCGGCGCGCACGAACACGGCGACCCGCTCGGTCATGGTACCGAACGAGGTGCGGACCGGCTCCTTGATCGGCGTGCGGAAGACGTGGACGTCGAGCCTGGCGAGGGTGGCGCTCACTCGGCGGCTTGGGCGCTGGCGTCGTTCAGCACGTCGTAGTTCCGCTTGAGGTACCAGGTCATGTAGTCGGTGTACCAGGTCGTCGGATACTTGGGCGGCCGGTCGGGTCCGACCGTGGTCGGCACCGCCGCGATCGGCCAGTCGATGCCGCTGTCGCAGAAGAAGGGCAGGGCATAGCGCTCGCCGCCGCTCCGGTTGACGGCGCGATGGGGCGTGGCGAGGAAGAGATCGTTGGTATAACGCTGAAGCATCTGGCCGCCGTTCACGACGTAAGCATTGTTAATCGCCGGCGCGTCGATCCACTTGCCGCTCTGCGTCTTGATCGAAAGGCCCGGCACCTCATTCGGCGCCAGCAGGGTAAGGAAGCTCGTGTCGGTGTGCGGCGCCAGACCGAACTCATCCTCGACCGGGCCGTCCTGCGGCGGGTAGTGGGTCATGCGCATGGAAAACATAGGTTCGGAAAAGGCCGCGTCGAAATAGGCGGCCGGCAGGCCGAGCGCGCGGGCGTAGAGCCGCACCAGCTTCTTCACCAGCCCTTCCATCTCGTTGCAGTAGTCGAGCACGGTATCGCGGAAGCCCGGCAGCCCGGCGGGCCAGCGGTTGAGTCCGCGGAAGCGGCGGCCCGACAGCACGTCGGGATGGTCGGGCGCCATCTCGCGCTTGACGAAGAACGCCTCGTTGAGATTGGGCCTGGTGCCGGCCTGCACCGTCGAGGTGCGCAGCGTGTTGCCGCGCATGGGCAGATAGCCGGTGTTGTTCTGGTCGAGCTTGAGCTCGAGCTTCTTTTCGATCGGCTGGTCGTGGAAGCGCTTCACCTCGGCGAACATCCGCGCGATCTTCTCGCGCGCGATGCCGTGGTTGACGATGAAGTAGAATCCGATCTCGGTCAGCGCAAAGCGCAACTCCTGCGCGGCGCGGTCGGCAGCACCCGTCTCTCCCGCGAGGTAGGGGCCGAGATCGATGACGGGGATGGTTTCGGTCGCCACGGCTCACTCCCTCTTTGCTTCCCAAGCGCCGTCGGGATGGACGATACTGCCCTGCAGGGCATGCGGTCCAGCAGGCAGGGAGCCCCTCCGGAACATGAGCGATCACTACGTCCTGCACGTTCAGTCGAGCCTGACGCTGGTCCAGGCCGAACGCATGATCGATGGCGCGCTCGCGGCCGCCCGCGCGGCCCAATTGCTGCCGCTCACCGTGGCGGTGCTCGATTCCGGCGGCCATCTCGTGGCCTTCAAGCGCGAGGACGGTTGCGGCGTGCTGCGCTTCGACATCGCCTTCGGCAAGGCCTGGGGCGCGCTCGGCATGGGTATTTCCAGCCGCACCATCCGCGACCGCCTGGGCAACCGGCCGGCGTTCCAGGGCGCGCTCGCCGCCGCTTCGGACGGACGCTTCGTGCCGGTGCCGGGCGGCGTGCTGGCGCTCGACGGCGCGCGCCATGTCGTGGGCGCCGTCGGCATCAGCGGCGATGCCTCGGACCGCGACGAGTACGCCGCCATCATGGGCGTGCGTGCCGCGGGCCTCACCGCGCATCCCGACGCGCCGGCGGAGAACTGGCGTTCGGCCGGGCTGTGAAATCACCAGGGGGAAAGATCATGCGCCGTCGTCATCTTCTTGCCGCTGCCACCGCCACACTGGCGGCGCCCGCGATCGGTCGGACCCAGAGCTGGCCGGCACAGCCGGTGCGCCTCGTCGTGGCCTTCCCGCCGGGCGGGCCGACCGACGTCTACGGGCGCCTGTTCGGCGAGCGGCTCGGCCGCGCGCTCGGACAGCCCGTGGTGATCGAGAACAAGGCGGGCGCGGCGGGCGTCATCGGCACCCTGGGCGTGGCCCGCGCCAGGCCCGACGGCTACACGCTGGTTTTCGGCACCGGCTCGACCCAGGCGCTCTATGCCTCGATGGCGGCCAAGCCCGAATATGACGTCCTCAAGGACTTCACCTACGTTGCCCATCTCGGCGGCGGGCCGGCGGCCTTTGTCGGCAACCTGGCGCAGCCCGATACGCTGAAGGGCCTGCTCGAGGCCGCGCGCGCCAAGCCGGGCACGCTGAGCTACGGCTCGCCCGGCACCGGCACGCTGCTGCACCTCACGACCGAGCGCCTCAAGGCGGCGGCGGGCGGTGTGCAGATTACGCACGTGCCCTACCGCGGCAGCGGCCCGGCGATGAACGACCTTCTGGCCGGACAGATCGCCCTGGTGACGACGACGCTGGGCAGCGCGCTGCCGTTCCAGACTTCCGGCAAGGCGCGGCTGCTGGGCATTGCCACCGCCCGGCGCACCGCACTGGCGCCCGACGTGCCGACGGTCTCCGAAACGCTGGGCGGCGTGCCCTTCGAGGCCGTGCTGTGGCATTGCCTGGCCGGCCCGGCCGGCCTGCCGCCCGACGTGGTGGCGCGCCTTGCCGCCGCGAGCCGCGAGACGATGGCCGATCCGGCGCTGATCAAGGCGCTGGCCGAACAGGGCATCGTGCCGGTCGTCGACTCGACGCCGGAGTCGACGGTGGCGTTCGTGCGCGCCGAGGCCGAGCGCTGGGCGCCGATCGTCAAGGCCGCCGACATCAAGATGGAATGAGGGCGCCATGATCTTGGGTCTTCTGGCGCTCGTCGTCGCCGCCCTGTTCGCGGGCGCCGCGGCCTATATCAACGTGGCCGAGCAGCCCGCCCGGCTCGGCCTCGACGACCGCGCGCTGCTCGCCCAATGGAAGCCGGCCTACGCCCGCGGCTTCACCATGCAGGCGAGCCTGGCGGTCGTGGGGTTTCTGCTGGGCGCCGCCGCGTGGTGGATGACCGGCGAGTTGCTGTGGCTGGCCGGCGCCGTCGTGCTGGTCGCCAACTGGCCTTACACGCTGCTGATCATCATGCCGGTCAACCACCAGCTGAACGCCATCGAACCGCAGAACGCCGGCCCCGAGAGCCGCGCGCTCATCGTGCGTTGGGGCGGCCTGCACGCCCGGCGAACGATGCTGGGCTTTCTCGCCACCGCGCTTTTCCTCTGGGCTGCGGCGAGCTGAGTTTCGTTACCTCAGCGGATCACCGCTGCTCACATGGAAGTGCAGGTGTTTGCTGTCCTGATAGCGGCCCAGGTTGGTGAGGATCCTCGCGGCGCCATGTTCCCGCTCGACCTTCGCTGCGATCGTTTTCAGGACATCGACGATTTCGAGAAAGATGGGCATCTCGTCGGTCTGCAGGGCCGTGAACGATGCGATGTGCTTCTTCGGCACGACGACGATGTGCACCGGCCAGTATGGCTGGGTGTGATGGAATGCGAGAACGTGCTCGCTTTCGTACTCCTTCCTGAGGGGAACAAGCCCCTTCAAGGCGACATCGCAGTAGAAGTCCGTCCCGACATAGGTCATGGGGTCACGCAGTGGGCAGCCTGTAGTTACCTAGGTCTTCGCGGAGCTTGGCCTTCAGGATCTTGCCCGTCGCGGCGGGCGAGTCTGCATGAAGCCGAACACTGGGAAGTTTCTCCGGTCGAAAGGGGTGTCCTGATCAGCCGGCCGGAACCTAGCAGACCGAGGTGAACCGTCTACTGGCGAGGGTTGGCGATCTGTCCTACGGTCGCGCCCGGCAAGCAGGGGAAATCACCATGGAAAAGCGCCAGCTCGGCAAATCGGGCCTAAGTTTCGCTCCCATCGCCTTCGGCGGCAACGTGTTCGGCTGGACGGCCGACGAGGCGACCTCGCACAGGCTGCTCGACGCTTTCGTCGACGCCGGCTTCTCCTTCGTCGACACCGCCGACGTCTATTCGCGCTGGGTGCCGGGCCACAAGGGCGGCGAGTCCGAGACGATCATCGGCAGCTGGCTGAAGAAGGATCCGGCCAAGCGCCGGAAGGTCCAGATCGCCACCAAGTGCGGCATGGTGCCGGCCTCCGGGGCGCTCACGCGCGCCCATATCGTGAAGTCGGTCGACGAGTCGCTGCAGCGTCTCCATACCGACCGCATCGATCTCTTCCAGTCGCACAAGGACGATGCGGCGACGCCGCAAGAGGAGACGCTGCAGACCTATGGCGAGCTGGTGAAAGCCGGCAAGATCGGCGCGATCGGCGCCTCGAACTTCGACGCCAAGCGCCTGGCCGAAGCCGCCGCCATCTCCAAAGCCAAGGGCCTGCCGCGCTACGAGAGCCTGCAGCCGCACTACAATCTGATGGAACGTGGCCTGTTCGAAGGCGAACTCGAGAACGAATGCCTGAAGCAGGGCATCGGCGTCATTCCGTACTATTCGCTGGCCAGCGGCTTCCTGACCGGCAAGTACCGCACCGAGGCCGACGTCGGCGGCGCCCAGCGCGGCGCCGGCGTCAAGAAATACATCAACCCCAAGGGCATGGCGGTGCTGAAGGCGCTCGACGACGCGGCGAAGAAGACCGGCTCCACACCGACGCAGGTGGCGCTGGCCTGGCTGACGCAGCGCAAGTCGATCACCGCGCCGATCGTGAGCGCCACCAGCCTCAAGCAGCTCGACGACATCGTGAAGTCGGCGACCATCAAGCTCGACGCCGAGTCGCTCGCCGCCATCGACAAGGCGAGCGCTCCGGCGGGGTGAGGGGCACGTCCATGCTCGTCTTCCGCCAGCTCTTCGATCCGACCTCCTCGACCTACACCTATCTTCTGGGCTGCAGCATCTCGGGCGAGGCGGTGCTGATCGACACGGTGTTCGAGCAGGCGCGGCGCGACGCGGCCTTGCTGGCCGAACTCGGCCTCAGGCTCGTCTGGACGCTCGACACCCATGTCCATGCCGACCACGTCACCGGTGCCTGGCTGCTGAAGCAGCGGCTGGGCAGCGGCATCGCGCTGGCCGCCGCCTCGGGCGCGGCGGGCGCCGACCGCCTGCTCGAGGACGGCGACCGCGTCGCCTTCGGCCGGCGGGCGCTGGAAGTCCGCGCCACACCCGGCCACACCAACGGCTGCGTGACGTACGTGCTCGACGACGAGAGCATGGCCTTCACGGGCGACTGCCTGCTGATCCGCGGCACCGGCCGCACCGACTTCCAGCAGGGCGACCCGCGCGCGCTCTACCGCTCGGTGCGCTCGCGCATCTTCTCGCTGCCCGAGACCTGCCTGCTCTATCCCGCGCACGACTACCGCGGCCTGACCGCCAGTTCGGTGGCCGAAGAGAAGCGCTTCAACCCGCGCCTGGGCGGCGAGATCGGCGAGGGCGACTATGTCGGCCACATGAAGAACCTCGCGCTGCCGCATCCCAAGAAGATCGACGAGGCGGTGCCGGCCAACCTGCGTTGCGGTCAACCGGGAAACAACGGGCCGGGCAACGAGACCAGGGTGCCGGGCGAGCCGACTTGGGCGCCGCTGCGCTTCACCTTCGGCGGCGTCTGGGAGGTCGAGCCGCCGTGGCTCGAGGAAAACCTCGCCGCGGTGCGCGTGCTCGACGTGCGCGAGCCGTCGGAGTTCGACGGGCCGCTCGGCCACATCAAGGGCGCCATCCTGATCCCGCTGGGCGAGCTTGCCGGCCGTGCCGCGGAGCTGCCCAGGGACCGGCCCGTGGTCGCGGTCTGCCGCGCCGGCAGCCGCTCGGCGCATGCCACGGCGATCCTGCAGAAGGCGGGGTTCGCCGACGTCGCCAACCTGCCCGGCGGCATGCTGCGCTGGCGCGCCGAGGGCCGCGCCGTCGAGGGCGGCGCGGTCTAGAGCTTCAGGGCGCCGCGGCCGGCGCGGGCTTCAGGACCTGCTGCGCCGCCACCGCCACCGCGCCGTTCGACGCGTCGCCGCCGGCCAGCTGCACGGTCGGGAAGGCGAACTTGATGCCGTTTTCGTCGAACGCCTTCTTGATCATGGCGTTGGCCCTGCGCCGGATGACGAACTGCTCGCCCGGCTTGGTCATCATCTTCATGCGGATGTTGATCGAGTATTCGCCGAACTGTTCGATGCCCTGCATCTTGAGCGGCTGCAGGATGTTGGGGCCGAGATCGGGGTCCTTGGCCAGCTCCAGCCCGATCTGCTTGATGATCTTCTTCGCCTTGTCGACGTCCGAATCGTAGGTGATGCCGATCTGGTCCTTCACCATCACCCAGTCGCGGCTCATGTTCTGCACCGCGCCGAGCGAGCCGAAGGGGATGGTGAACAGCGGACCGCGCTGGTGGCGCAGCTTGACCGAGCGCAGGCTGAAGGACTCGACCACGCCCTTGTAGTTGCCGCTCTGGATGTATTCGCCGACCCGGAAGGCATCGTCGAGCATGTAGAACATGCCGCTGATCATGTCGCGCACCACCGTCTGCGCGCCGAAACCCACGGCGACGCCGACCACGCCGGCGCTGGCGATCAGCGGCGCGATCTCCACGCCCAGCGCCGACAGCGCCATCAGGCTGGCCATCACCACCAGGACGATGAAGGCGATGTTGCGCCCGATCGGCAGCAGGGTGCGCACGCGGGCGCGCCGGCGCGTCTCCTCGGCGTCGGTGCCGGCCTTGACCTGGGCATTGGCGAGGGCGTTGTCGGCCAGCGCCTTGATCAGGCTCCACGCGAGGTCGGCCACCAGCACGATGATCAGCGCGTGCATCGAGCCGCGCAGCAGGCGGGTGAAGGCGGTCTCGCTTTCGGCCAGGGCACCGAAGTCGAGGCCCCAACCCCACAGCAGCATCCAGATCGCGCCCATGATCAGCAGGGCGCGCACGCCCTGTTCGACGAAGATCGCGGCCACCGAGGTGGCGCCGGGACTGCCATCCTCGCCCGGGACCGGCCGCATGATGTGGCGGGCGGCCGGGCGTGCCACCCGGATGGCGATCGGCAGTCCGATCGCGGCGACCAGGAACCAGAAGAGCTTCATGGCGCCCGCCGCCCAGACCGCCCACAGCAGGACCGCGGCAGCCGAGGCCAGCCAGCCCCCGGCCTTGCGCGATGTCGCGCCGTCCGCCGTCTCCGGCGCGGCCGGCTTGCGCCAGATGACGGTGAGCGCGATGACCACCAGGCCGATGCCCAGCAGATAGGCCAGCAGCGCAAGGGTCTCGCGCGGCAGGCCGAACGCCCGCAGGGCATTGATGATCGCCCAGCCGAAGGCAAACCAGCCGACGAAGGCCGCCAGATGGCTGTGCCAGAATCGCGCGGTGGCGACGTCGAGATCGAAGGCCGCCAGCGACCGGCCGGGGCCCTCGGACGGCTGGAGCAGCAGCGACAGCACGGCGCGCGCCAGGCGCAGCCCCAACAGGGCAATCAGGAAGGCGATGCCGGCCTGGTGGATCTGGCTCGGCCACTTCTCGACCATCAGCACGATCAGCACGCCGAGCGCAAACACGACGAGGGCGCCGAGTTCGATCAGGGCGTCGATGCCGACACGCATCAGCCGGTCCGCAACCTGGCGAACGTCGGAGGCGGCACGCCGGGCGCGCAGGCCGGCCGTGGCGCGGCGAAAGCCCCATTCGACGGCGAAGCCCGCGACCAGGCAGAGCGCCGCACCGAGGGCGATCCGCAGCAGGCCGGCATCGCCCGCGGCGCGGCGCAACGAGGCGGCCGCCTGCGCGAGGTCGTGCGGCAGTCCGGGGACGGCGCCCACCACCTGCTGGGCGTGATCGCGCAGGTGGGCGATCTGGTCGGCAAACGGGCGCGACGGAGCCTCCTGCGCCGCCGGTGCCGTGGCTGTGGTCGCGGGCGCCGTCTGGGCCAGCGCCGGCGCCGCCGTGGCCAGGGTCGGGAGGATCGCCAGGGCGATGAGGCAGAGCGTGCGGCGCAGGAACAGGGTCATGACATCCATCGTGAAGGAAGCGTGGGGCACAATGCCCCGGGCGACGGAGCCTCGGCAAGCCGAGCGCGGCGCTTCTAGGGTTGGCCGCTCGGCGTCCGGCACGCCCGTACGGAAGGTGAGCAGGCTCAGGAACGAGATCGCCGCCGCGGCCATGATCATGAAAGCGGGGCTGAGGTCCATCGCCGTGCGGTCGATCAGCCAGGCGGCGCCGAGCGGCGTCAGGCCGCCCACGATGCCGAAGGTCAGGTTGTAGCCGAGCGCGATCGCCGTGCAGCGCACCGGTCGCGGCGTCGCCGCGTCACGCCCGAGGCGGCCCCGCCAGGAAGGCGCGGCCGCGCGGCGTGAGTTCGACCAGCGGACCGCGGCGGGCGACGAAGCCGTGGCCGGTCGCTTCCTCCCACACCGGCAGGCGCGGGCAGGAGGTCTTCCAGCCGTCCATCACCTCGGCGTGGGTGCGTGGCTGGCGCGAGACCCATTCGAGCAGGTCGCGGACCAGCGGGGCGAGCGTGGCGTCCATGGTGGGGCGAGCTTGCCGCAAGACGGGGCGGGCCGCCAATATGCCGGCAGCGTCCGATCGAGACGTTCCGAATATCGAGACCCTCGCCCTCGACCGCCTTCCGGTGGTAGGCATGAGGCGGGGAAGGGTTGGGATGACGGAGCGACGCGTGTCGATGTCGAAGGTCGGACTGGCGGCGGTTGCCGCCGCCGCGGCGGTCGCGGGCTACTTTTACGTCAAGCAGGCCGGCGACGACCGGGCGCGTGCCGCCGCCACAGCTCCGCCGCCGCCCGTGCCGGTGCGACCGGCCACGGCGCAGCGCCAGGACATGCCGGTGTTCGTGCGCGGCATCGGCACGGTGCAGGCCTACAACATGGTGGTGGTGAAGACGCGGGTCGACGGCGCCATCGTGAAGGTTTCCTTTCAGGAAGGTCAGGAGGTCAAGGCCGGCGACCCGCTGTTCCAGATCGACCCGCGGCCCTTCCAGGCGGCGCTCGACAAGGCGCAGGCGGCGAAGGACCGCAGCGAGGCGCAGCTGACCGGCGCCCAGCTCGACCTGGGGCGCTACTCGACCCTGTCCGGCGAGGGCTACCAGTCGCGCCAGAGCTTCGACGAGCAGACGGCGATCGTGAATGCGCTCAAAGCCAGGATCGCGGCCGAGGAAGCGGCGATGACCGACGCCCGGCTCAACCTGGTCTATGCCGACATCCGCGCGCCGATCGACGGCCGCACCGGCCGGCGGCTGGTCGATATCGGCAACCTCGTGCAGGCGGCGCAGGCCACCAGCCTGGTCAGCATCGCCCAGATCAAGCCGATCTACGTGACCTTCACCGTGCCGCAGGACGTGAACGACCAGGTCCGCCGCAACCAGGCGGCCGGCGCCCTGACGGTGATCGCCTACGCCAGCGACGACCGCACCGAGCTGGCCCGCGGCAAGCTCTCGGTGATCGACAACCAGATCGACACGACCACCGGCACGATCCGCCTGAAAGCCACCTTCGACAACGCCGACGAGCGGCTGTGGCCGGGCCAGTTCGTCAACGTGCGGCTGGTGCTGTCGACGCGGCCGGGCGCCACCACGGTGCCGCAGGAGGCGATCATGCAGGGCGGCGCCGGCTACTACGCCTGGCTGGTGCGGCCCGACGGCACGGCCGAGCGGCGCAACGTCGAAATCGCCGGCAGCCAGGATGGCGTGGCGCTGGTCGATCGCGGCATCCAGCCGGGCGAGACGGTGGCGGTGTTCGGCCAGGAGCGGCTGACCAACGGCGCGCGCGTGCGCCTCGTGTCGCCCACGCGCACGCCAGCGGCAGCGGCCCCGGTTGCACCGACGGCATCTGCGCCGGCCACGCAAGCCGCGCCGTCGCGCTGAGGCGCCAGGCATGAACCTCTCGGCGCCGTTCATCCGCCGGCCGGTCGCCACCTCGCTGATGATGCTCGGCCTGCTGGTGGTAGGCCTCGCCTGCTACCGGCTGCTGCCGGTGGCGGCACTGCCCGACGTCGACTTTCCCACCATCACCGTCTCGGCCGCGCTGCCGGGGGCCTCGCCCGAGACCATGGCCTCCTCGGTCGCCACGCCGCTCGAGCTGCAGTTCGCCGCGATCCCCGGCCTCGACCAGATGACGTCGGTGAGCGGGCTCGGCAACACCACCATCACCCTGCAGTTCTACCGCAGCCGCCACATCGACGGCGCCGCGACCGACGTGCAGGCGGCGATCAACGCCGCCGCCGCACTGCTGCCCAAGGACCTGCCCAACCCGCCGACCTACCGCCGCGTCAATCCGACCGACCGCGCCGTGCTGATCTACGCCGTGTCGTCCGACGACCTGCCGCTCTACAAGGTCGACGACTATGCCTACACGGTGCTGGCGCAGAAGCTCGCCTCGGTGCCCGGCGTCGGCCAGGTGGTGGTGGCGGGCCAGCAGGACTTCGCCGTCCGCATCCAGGCCAACCCGGCGGCGCTCGGCGCCCATGGCCTGGCGCTAGAAGACATCCGGGGGGCGATCGGCAATGCCACGTCGAACCTCGCCAAGGGCACGATCGAGGGCCGCACGCAGTCCTTCGCCATCGACTCCAACGACCAGCTGTTCGGCGCGGCGGGCTACCGCGACATCATCGTGGCCTTCCGCAACGGCGCGCCGATCCGCATCCGCGACGTGGCCGACGTGTTCGACGGCGCCCGCCTGCCGCGCACCGCCGCCTGGCACAATGGCCGGCGCGCCGAGATCCTGCTGATCTTCCGCCAGCCCGGCGCCAACACCACCGAACTGGCCGACCGCATAAAGGAGCTGATGCCCAGGATGCTGACGGCCCTGCCGCAGAACCTGCGGGTCGAACTGATGACCGACCGGTCGCTGGCGGTGGCCGACGAGCTCGACGACGTGAAGCGCTCGCTGGTGCTGGCCGTCGCCCTGGTGGTGATGGTGATCTTCGTCTTCCTGCGCCATCTGCTGGCCACCGTCATCCCGGCGGTCGCCGTGCCGCTGGCGCTGATCGCCACCTTCGCCGTCATGTACGCGCTGGGTTACAGCCTGAACAACCTCACCCTGATGGGCCTCACCATCGCCGTCGGTTTCGTCGTCGACGACGCCATCGTCATGATCGAGAACGTGGCGCGCCACATCGAGCAGGGCGAGACGCCGCTGCAGGCGGCGCTGAAGGGCGCGGGCGAGATCGGCTTCACCATCCTGTCGATCACCATCTCGCTGGTCGCGGTGTTCATCCCGCTGCTGCTGATGGGCGGCATGGTGGGCATGCTGTTCCGCGAGTTCGCCGTCACCGTGGCCGCCGCCATCCTGCTGTCGGGCTTCGTCTCGCTCACGCTGACGCCGGTGATGTGCGCGACCTTCCTGAAGCCGCGGCCGGAGCGCCCGCCGGGCCGGCTGGAGCGGCTCTCCGAAGGCGCCTTCGACGCGCTGGCGCGCGGCTACGACCGCGGCCTGGTCTTCGTGCTCGGCCACCAGCCGGCGACGCTCGCGGTCACCATCGCCCTGGTCGGCGCCACCGGCTGGCTCTACGTGACGATCCCCAAGAGCCTGTTTCCCGAGCAGGACACCGGCTTCCTGATCGGCGTCGCCGAGGCGCGCGAGGACATCTCCTTCGCCCGCATGTCGGACCTGCAGGGCGAGCTGGTGGCCACCGTGCTGGCCGACCCGGCAGTGTCGGGCGTGGCCAGCATGGCCGGCATCAGCCCGCTCAATCCATCGGAAAACAACGCGCGCCTGCTGATCCAGCTAAAGCCTTTCGCCGAGCGCGACGCCACGGCGCAGCAGGTGATCCGCCGCCTACAACCCCGGCTCGCCGCCGTCTCCGACGGCCGGCTCTATCTGCAGGTGGCGCAGGACCTCACCTTCGGCGGACGGCTGAGCCGCACCGAGTACCAGTACACGCTGACCTCGATCGACACCGCGGCACTCGACCGCTGGGCGCCGCTGCTCGAGGAGCGCATGAAGGCGCTGCCGCAGCTGCGCGAGGTCGTCTCCGACCGCCAGAACGTGGCGCGCCGGGTGGTCGTCGAGATCGACCGCGACAACGCCTCGCGCCTCGGCGTCTCGGTCGGCGCCATCGACCAGACGCTCTACGACGCCTTCGGCGAGCGCCAGGTGGCGACGATCTACGCCGCCAGCACGCAGTACAAGGTGCTGCTCGAGGTCTCCGAGGGTTTCCGCCGCGATCCCGCGGCGCTGGGGCGGCTCTACGTACCGGGCACCGGCGGCGCGCAGGTGCCGCTCAACGCCGTGGCGCGCTTCGTCGAGCGCGCCGCGCCGCTCACCGTCAACCACCAGGGGCAGTTCCCGGCCATCACCCTGTCGTTCAACCTGGCGCCCGGCGTGGCGCTGGGCGAGGCGGTGGCCGAGGTCGCGCGCCTCCGCGCCGAACTCGGCGTGCCGGTCACCGTCGACGGCGCCTTCCAGGGCACGGCGCAGGCCTTCCAGGATTCGCTCTCGACCATGCCGCTGCTGGTCGCCGCGGCGATCCTTGCCGTCTACATCGTGCTCGGCATGCTCTACGAAAGCTATATCCACCCCATCACCATCCTCTCGGCGCTGCCCTCGGCCGGCGTCGGCGCCCTGCTGGCCCTGATGGCGTTCGGCTACGACCTGAGCGTGATCGCCCTCATCGGCATCGTGCTGCTGATCGGCATCGTGAAGAAGAACGCCATCATGATGATCGACGTGGCCCTGGTGGCCGAGCGCGAGCACGGCCGCAGCCCGGCCGAGGCGATCCGCGAGGCCTGCCTGCAACGTTTCCGCCCGATCATGATGACGACCTTCGCGGCGCTGGGCGGCGGCCTGCCGCTGGCGCTGGGCGGCGGCGCCGGCGCCGAGCTGCACCGTCCGCTCGGCATCGCCATCGTGGGCGGCCTGCTGGTCTCGCAGTGGTTGACGCTCTACACCACGCCGGTGGTCTATCTATACCTCGACCGCCTGGCGCGCCGCCTGTCGGGGCGCGCCGAGGGGCGCGAGGCGGTCAGCGCGTCGCCGCAACCGTGAAGGGGATCTCGCCCTCGATCGCCTCGTTGGCCGGCGTGATCACCCGCCAGTGCAGCGTGTAGTCGCCGGGCGGCAGGGTGGGGGCGCGGGCGAACAGCACTTCCGGCGCCGATTCCAGACGGGGGTGCAGAACCTGGACCAGCTGGCCGCCCCGGCGGATCGAGAGCCGCGAGTCGACATGATCGACCGGCCGGTCGAAGCGCACGAAATAGGCGCTGCTTGCGCCGCCGACGATGGCGTGCGCCCGGGGCGCCGACTCCATCATCCGCACGCCCTCGCGCGTCGCCTGCGCCCGCGCCGCCGGGGCGAACGCCATCAGGGCGCCGCCGCCCGCCAACACCACCCGCCGCCCGACACCCATGACCGCCGATCTCCCCTGCCTTGCCGCCCGACCTTAGAGGCTGGGCCGGCGGGCGGGAAGCCGCAGCGGAACGCCGCCGCCGTCAGTTGAACGGCTGGTCGAGCATCGCCCAGCGCGACGGTCCTTCCTTGAACACCACCAGGAAGAGCTGGCGGAACAGCCGTTCGATGCGCGGGTCGGTCGGGCCGGTCGCATCGGTCCACGCCGTGGTGTAGGACAGCATGCGGTCGTTGCGGCAGTAGATGGCGTAGACGTTGAACACGCCCGGCCGGTTCGGCTTGAAGCGCATCGGCTCGCCGGCGCACACCGGGTCGGCGTTGAGGTTGTTGGCCGAGTCGAACACCAGCACCAGCCGGTAGTCGGGGCTGGGCCGCGGCGTCGGCTGGTCGTAGGTGAAGGTGAGCGCCGGCCGCGGCTTGGCCCGTTGCATCGCGGGCAACAGGTCGCGCGCCACCGTGGCGGCATCGACGTTGGGGAAGGGATTGCCGCCCAGCACGACCTGGAACGGCTTGTTGTCGGTGGCGGCCCAGAACTCGCGGAAGTCGTACTGCGGCGCGTAGTAGGAGCCGCCGATGGTGCCGGCCAGCGCCAGCGCCGGCAGGGCGAGGGTGGCGGACAGGGCGGCGGCAAGCCGGCGGGTGAGGCGCATGAAACGCTCCTGGCGGTTGGTTCTGGACAGTCGACGGGCGGCTCCTGCCGGGCAAATCAGTCTTTTGTGAGGCCCAACTTCGGGGCCGCCGGTCACGGCGGCGGCACTTTGTAGCCGTTGCGCCGCAGCAGGTCTTCCAGGGTCCGGATACCGGCCTCCGTGCGTCCGGCCTCGCAGTCCGCGACCGCCGATTTGCGTGGCATGTCCATGCTGCCGCCGCCTTCGCTCTTGCCGGTGCTGTAGCGTTCCCAGAGCTCGACGAGCTGGGCGCAACGCGCCTTGGGATCGGGGGCGGCCGTCTGGGCAGCCGCGCCGGCCGCCAAGGCGACCGCGGCGGCGGGCGCCGCAAGGGCAACGAGGAAGGCGCGCACGAGGGTCATGTTCGTCTCCGGGGGGGATCCCTGCAGTGTTGGCATTTCTACGAGGCCGCCGCCCCGCCGGATCAACCCTGTCTTCCGGCGATCCGGCCGGGCGATATAGTGCAGTCATGACGGCGGTGAACGTCAATCTGCGGACCGAACGGCTGGTGCTGCGCCGGCCCGTGCTCGCCGACGCGACGGCCCTGCACGTGATCTTCAGCGATCCTCTCGCGATGCGCTACTGGTCGAGCCTGCCTCACCGGACTCTGGATCAGACGGAGGCTTGGATTGCCGGCACGCTGCAGTCGGCAGCGGAGGGCGTGGGCGACGACTTCGTGATCGAGCACCAGGGTCAGGTGATCGGCAAATGCGGGCTGTGGCGGGACGCCGAGCTGGGGTTTCTGCTGGCGCCGGCCGCCTGGGGACAGGGCTATGCCCGGGAGGCCGTGGCGGCCGTCCTTGCGCGGGCCTTCGACACGCCCGGCCGTCTTCAGGTCGTTGCCGAGACCGATCCGCGCAACGCGCGTTCGGCAGCCTTGCTGAGGCGTGTGGGCTTCCGCGAGACCGGTCGTGCCGAGCGCACCTTCTGTCTCGGCGGCGAATGGAGCGACAGCGTCTACTTCGCGCTCGACAAGGCGGCGTGGCGCGGCGGCGCTCTCACTCCAGCTTGATGTTGGCCTCGCGCACGACGCGGCCCCACTTGTCCATCTCGGCCTTGACGAAGGCGGCGAAGGCTTCCGGCGTGTTGGCGCCGGCCTCGACCGCCAGCGTGGCCAGCCGCTCGCGCACCGCGGCGTTGGCGAGCGTCGCGTTCAGCCCGGCATTCAGCCGCGCCACGATCTCGGGCGGCGTGCCGGCCGGCACGAACACGCCGTTCCATTCGTAGGCCTCGAAGCCCGGCAACGTGTCGGCGACCGGCGGCACGTCGGGCAGGGCGGCGAGCCGGCCGCTGCCGGTATGGGCGATGGCGCGCAGCGTGCCCGCGCGGACATGGCCGATCGAGGCGGCGGCGTTGCTGAACATGTATTTTATCTGGCCGCCCATCACGTCGTTCAGCGCCGGCCCGCCACCGCGATAGGGCACGTGGTTGAGTTTTATGCCGGCCGACAGCGCGAACAGTTCGAGCGCCAGGTGCTGGACCGTGCCGTTGCCCGCCGAGGCGAAGTCGAGCGGATGGCGCGCTGCCTTGGCGCTCGCCACGACGTCGGCCACCGTGCGGTCGCTCACCGAGGGATGGACCACCAAGAGGTTGGGCACGCGCGCCGCCAGGAATACCGGCCGGAACGCCTGGACGGTGTCGTAGGGCAGACGCGGCAGCAGGAACGGATTCACCGAATGCGCCGTGGCGTCGTAGAGGATCGTGTAGCCGTCGGCCGGCGCCGCGGCCACGACGCCAGCGCCGATCGTGCCCGAGGCGCCGCCGCGGTTCTCGATCACGAACTGCTGGCCCATGTCCTCGCTAAGCCGCGCAAACAGCACGCGGCTCACTGTGTCGGCGCCGCCGCCCGGCGGATAGGGTACCACGACGCGGACCGGCCGCGCCGGCCACGCCGCCTGGGCGCGCGCTGCTGGCGTTAGCGGCGACGGCGGCGAGCGCGGCGGCCACAGCGGCGCGGCGGGAAAGCATGGGGCGGGACATGCGGCGCCTTTGCTACGGCTGATTATACAGATCGCGAACGGCGGAAAGCAGCCCGTCTACCTTCGCCAACGCATCTTCGCTCACTCCCGCGGCCAGCGCATCTCTCTTGATGGTTGCGAGGCCTTTCTCAATAGCTGCCGACTGAGCACCGTCAGCAAAGACCTTCAAGAACGACTGCCAGTGCTTTGCAGGGATGCCAGAAAGCGGGAAAGCCATCAGCTCTTGGATGAAGCTGGTCATCAAGCCGCCGCGTGCCACGCGGCCGAAGTTATTGCCCGAGTCGCTGACTGGCTCATCGTTGAATTTCTGGTTCTTCGCTGGATAGGGCGTCTGATGCCCTGCGGCCTTTACTTGCGCGGCTGGGCCTGTCGGACCACGTAGCACGGTCCAATAGTGGTTGCGATGTTCGGCGGCATACCGGGCTTCTTCAATGAACGGCCGAAGCAGTTTTGGCGACCCCGATACGACCTCGTCCAGCGTCCAAGGGTAGACAACCATCAGATCCTGCGGCGCGCATACTGCCGGAGAGGCCCTGTACCGAAACGACGGCTCGCCTTCTTTTGCCAGAATGAACCAGCCCTTGAGTTCGATGCCGAGCAAGATCCGATCGCTTACATTCACCCCTGGGGCAGTTGTTTCCAGTCGTACATCCGGAAATGCCTGTGACTGCCGAATGAAGGAATAAAGCGCATACTTGCCATTGGGGTCCCATACCTCTCGCATGTCATTGAGGCTGTCGACCACGGACTGCTCAATAGCGGCGCCAAGCGCAGTGTTCAGTGTAAAAAGATCGACAGCGGCGATCCCCGCAATACGAAGAGAAGTCCGGAATCGCGATGGAAGCCCGTGCAACGAACTCCTGACGCGGTCGTAAAGATCGCGATGCGCCCAACTCTTCGCTGGACTGACCTGCCCTGATTTATCGGACCAGTCTTAACTTGAGAATGCTGGCCTCTCTTGTGCGTCTGAATGCCCCTCG
>JAIETA010000256.1 GCA_019745575.1 Reyranella sp.
CGAGGCCGGCCAGGCTCGCGACGGCGAGCACGCCCGCGCTGCCGAACCGGTCTTCCAGGGCGGCGGCGGCGAGCAGGATCGCCGCCAGCAGGGCGGCGAACAGCAGCGCCGCGCGCAGGCTGAAGGCCCGTCCGCGCTCGTCGTGGCGCTCGACGTCGTGGCGGAGCGCGAGCGCGGTGAAGAGGCCGCCGTAGGCCAGCGCCGCGGCACCGCCGCAGGCCAGCGGCAGCGACAGGGCAGCGAGTGCGGCGATGTCGGTGACGGCCAGCAGGATCGCCATCTGGATCATGGTGGCGACGGTCGACAGCACGGCGCCGGCCACTGCCGGCCGCAGCAGGGCGCCGTTTGCCGCCGTGCGCGCGCCCATGGCGCCGATGGTGGCGATGCTGGACACGAAGCCCGAGACGAGGCCGGCCAGCGGCAGGCCGAAGCGGGCGCCGACCAGGCGCACGGCGATGTAGCCCAGCGCGCTCACGCCCATGACCAGCACGACCACGATCCAGATCGTGTGCGGGTTGAGCGCACCATAGGGGCCCATCGCCCGGTCGGGCAGCAGCGGCAGGACGACCAGCGTGGCGCCGGCGAAGATCAGCCCGTCGCGGACTTCGTCTTCGGTCAGGACGGATTTCACGAAGCGATGGATCGCGGTGCGGGCGGTCAGCAGCCCCGCCACGATCACGCCCAGCCCGGCGGCGATGGCCGGCTGCTGCATCGCGAGTCCGCCCAGCAGGGCGGTGACGATCAGCGCGGCCTCGGTGGTGAGGCCGGGGTCGCGATCGGTGGCGCGCCAGTAGGCGAGCGCCGCCAGGGCAAAGACGCCGACCGTCACGACCGCGAGCAACAGGTCGCCGCCCACCATGACGGCAACGGCGCCGCACAGCGCGGTGATGGTGAAGGTGCGGATGCCGGCCGGCGCCCGCGACGGACCCTCGCCCTTGCGGCGCTCGCGGTCGATGCCGATCAGCAGGCCGATGCCGAGCGCGACGGCGAGGTTGAGGACCAGGGGAGGCAGGACGGGCACCGCGACATGATAGTCGGCTTCCGCCTGACGGAGAAACGCCGGCCGTGGCGATTCCCCGCCCGCGCCATCCGCTCTAGGGTGAGGCCATGCCGATCCGGATCAAGATTTCCCCGCTGGACCACATGATCATCGGCGAGACGGAGGGCGAGGTGACGCTGGCCGACCTGCTCGGCTACTTCGACTCCGTCACCGCCGCGCGCGCCCTGCACTTTCGCAAGATCTTCGACTCGACCAACGGCACCTCGGTGCTCTCCGACGACGACGTGGCGGTCCTCAAGGTTCGCATGAACGCCTTCGTCGAGGCCGGCCGCGTCGGGCCCTTCGCCGTGGTCGCGGGCTCGCAGCGCCACGGCCGGCTCGCCGCGATCTGCCAGACCGTGGCCTCGGCCGACCGCCCGATGCGGGTCTTCCGCGACATCCGCAGCGCCCGGCTGTGGCTCGACAACCAGCCGCTGGGGCGCTGATCGGGGGAGCGAGTCCTGCCTGGGTCGAATCCAACGGAAGGCACCGTTTCCGAAAGCGCGCCGGAGGCGCGCGGTCCAGAAGATCATGAGTCTTCCGGACCGCGCGCCTCCGGCGCGCTCATGGGACTCTCGTGTCGGATTCCAGTCACGAGCCGCGCGGCCAGACCGGCGGGCGCTTCTCTAGAAACGCCGCCACGCCCTCGGCGAAGTCCGGCGTGTCGGCGAGTGCCACCACGGCTTCGAGTTCGAGCGCCATGCCGTCCTCGAAGGTGAGGCCGCCGCCCAGCGTTACCGTGCGGCGGATGGCGGCCAGCGCCGCCGGCGACTTGGCGGCCAGCTCCTCGCCATAGGCCTGGACGCGCGCCCGCAGCTCAGCAGGCGCCACCAGTTCGTCGACCAGGCCCCAGCTCCGCGCCTCCTCGGCCGGCACCATGCGGCCCTCGTAGAGATAGCGGATGGCGCGCGGCCGGCCGATCAGGCGGGCCAGCGCCTGGGTGGTGGCGATCGGCGGGATGAAGCCGATGCGGATCTCGGGCTGGCCGAGTTTGGCGTCGGCGGCGGCAAAGCGCAGGTCGCAATGCAGCGTCATCTCGAGGCCGCCGCCCACCGCCGTGCCGCCGATGGCGGCCAGCAGCGGCTTGGCCGAACCGCGCAGCAGGCGGGCGATCTGGTGGCAGCGCGTGGCCCAGGCGCGCATGCCGTCGGCGTCGATGCCCTTGAAGGCGTTGAGGTCGGCGCCGGCGCTGAGGTAGCCCGGCACGGCGCTCGCCAGCACCAGCACCCGCACCTCGGGATCGGCCAGCATCGCGGCAATGCCGTCATGGACCTCGTCGACCATCTCGCGGGTAAAGGCGTTGACCGGCGGCCGGTTGAATTCCAGCCAGCCGACATGGGCCGTGGTCGACAGACGGATGAAGGACGGCGGCTCAGTCATGGCGTGGCCCTTTTGCCTTTCCGCGCGCGGTCGAGCAGCGAGCGCACCGCCCGCCCGGCATGTTGGAGGTCGTCTTGGCGGCGCTCGTCCGTCGTCGACCAGGTGGCTGCATCCATCACGGCGATCAGCTCATAGGCGAGCTGGTCGGGGTCGATGGCGGCGGCCAGTTCGCGGCGCGTCTTTGCCTCCTGGATGGTGCGCCGGAGCAGGCGGCGGAAATACGCCTTGTTGGCGGTGACGGCGTCGCGGACGCTGCCGTCGCGGGAACGGACGCCGGCCTGGGTGGCGACGAAAAAGCAGCCGCCGGGGAACTCCGGCCTGGCGACATAGTCCAGTGTCATGGCGCACAGGGCTTCGATGCGGGCCATGCCCGCCGGCGCCTTCATCGCCGTGTCGAGCACGGCCGCCACATAGCGCTTGCGCGCCGCTTCCACGGTCGCGAGCTGCAGTTCCTCCTTGGAGCCGAAATGGGCGAACAGGCCGCTCTTGCTCATCTCCAGGCGCTCGGCCAGCGTGCCGATGGTGAGCGCGTCGAGGCCTTCCAGCGAAGCGATGTCGGCGGCGGCGTTGACGATGCTGTCGTAGGTCCGCAGGCCGTCGGAACGGCGGCGGCGACTGGCGGACGGGGCGGGCGAGGGACGGGCGCTGGGGGACATTGTGACTTGACGTTAGATCGAACGATCGTACTATAAAGAACGATCGTTCTTTCTACCGCACCGGAGGCCGTATGCCAAGCTACGATGCCCCAAGCTACGATGTCCCAAGCTACGATGTCATCGTCGTGGGAGCGCGCTGCGCGGGATCGGCGCTGGCGCTGCTGCTGGCGCGCCGCGGCCGCCGCGTCCTGGTGGTCGACCGCGCGCAATTCCCCAGCGATACGGTCTCGACCCACTTCCTGTGGCCGCGCACCACCGCGTTCCTCCACGCCTGGGGTCTGCTCGACCGCCTCGCGACCACGGGCTGTCCGCCGATCGAGCAGGTCAGGATGCACTGGGGGCCGGTCGTCGTCGCAGGCCGGCCCGAGCCGGTCGGAGGCACCTCGGTGATGTTCTGTCCGCGGCGCACGGTGCTCGACGCCCTGCTGGTCGGGGCTGCGCGCGATTCAGGCGCCGAGGTGAGGGAACAGACGACGGTCGTCGATCTGCTGTTCGAGGACGGGCGTGTGGCGGGCATCCGCGCGAAAGACGCGGGTGGCAGGCTGTACGAGGAGCGGGCGACGATCACGATCGGCGCCGATGGCGCCTTTTCCAAGGTCGCCCGCGCCACGGGTGCCGCGTTCCGGCGCTCCCACCCGACGCTCACCTGCGGCTACTACGCCTACTGGTCCGGTGTGCCGGTGGAGGGCGTCGAGTTCTACATCCGCGAGGGCCGCGACGTTCTGGTCTTCCCGACGCACGACGCCCAGACCTGCGTGTGGGTCGGCCGGTCGAGCGAGGAATGGCCGGATTATCGCGCCAATGTCGAGGCGCGCTATCTCGACGGCCTCGACGGCGCGATCCGTGCCCGCCTCGACGCCGGCCGGCGCATGTCGCCCTTCAGGGGCACCGGCAAGCTGCCCAACTACTTCCGCCAGTGCCACGGCGAGGGCTGGGCGCTGGTGGGCGATGCCGCCTACCATCGCGATCCGCTGACCGGCATGGGCATCGGCGATGCCTTCCTGGGCGCCGACCTGCTGGCCGGCGCGCTCGAGGCCGGTCTCGCGAGCAGCCTGTCCGAGGCGCTCGCCGGCTACGAGCGCGCGCTCGAGGAGCAGACGGCGGCCGCCTTCGACTACACCCTGCAGGCGGCGTCGCTCAAGGATCCGGGCCCTCTGGTGCCATTGTATGCCGCGATCGCCGGCCGGCCCGAACCGACGCAGCAGCTCATGAACGTGCTGGCCGGATCGGCGCCGGCCAAAAGCCTGTTCAATGCGAGGAACGTCGCCCGTCTCATGAGCGGTCGCGCGGGCGACACGGCGGCCACGGCATCGGCGGCTGGCGCCGCCGCCAGAGGCGGGTCCGGCGATGGTGTCATCGGCGACAGCTCAGTTGTTGGGTGAGACGACGTCCAGAAGATCATGAGTCTTCCGGACCGCGCGCGTCCCGCGCGCTCATGACTCCGAGCGAGCGGGACGCTCGCGGTCCTCATGAAGCATGAGGTCTACGACAGAGGACGTCACGAGCGGGAACCCTACCGCCTGATCTGCGACGCCAGGTAGGCCGCGATGCCCTTGCCGTAGGGCGGCCGCAGCATGCGCAGCGGGCCGATGTCCCGCTTGAGCTGATGGAAGACCGATTTGCGATGGCTGAATTCCAGAAAGCCGTCGTGGCCGTGATAGGCGCCCATGCCGGCCGGGCCGATGCCGCCGAACGGCAGCTCCTCCTGCGCCACGTGCATCACCACGTCGTTCACCGTGACGCCGCCCGACGTCGTGCGCTCCAGCACGCGGTCGCGCTCGGCGGTGTCGGTGCCGAAATAGTAGAGGCCGAGCGGCCGGTCGCGGGCATTGATGTAGCCGATGGCGTCGTCGAGCTTGTCGTAGGCTTTTATCGGCAGCAGCGGGCCGAAGACCTCCTCCTGCATGACCTTCATGTCGTCGGTCGGGTTGAGGATCAGGGTCGGCGGCAGGCGGCGGTGCGGCTGCTGGCGCAGGTCCTCGCCGGCGGGGTTGATCTCGACGATCTCGGCGCCCTTGGCGCGCGCGTCCTCGATGTATCCCTGCAGCCGCGCGTAATGCCGGTCGGACACGATCGCGGTGTAGTCGGGATTGTCGCGCAGCGTCGGGAACATGCGGCCGACCGAGGCCTTGGCCTGCTCGACGAAGGCGCCCAGTTGCTCGGCCGGCGCCAGCACGTAGTCGGGCGCCAGGCAGATCTGGCCTGCGTTCAGGGTCTTGCCGTTCATGATCCGCGCCGCGGCGACGGCGAGGTCGGCCGAGCGGCCGAGGACCACCGGGCTCTTGCCGCCCAGCTCCAGGGTGAGCGGCACCAGGTTCTCGGCGGCGGCGCGCATCACGTGGCGGCCGATCGCGGTGGCGCCGGTGAAGACCAGGTGGTCGAAGGCGAGCCGCGAGAAGGCCTGGCCGACCTCCGGCCCGCCGGTGACGACCGCGATCTCCTCCTCGTCGAAGGCGCTTTTAAACATCTTCTTCAGGAGCGCCGAGGTGGCGGGCGTCAGCTCCGACGGCTTGATCATCGCCCGGTTGCCGGCCGCCAGCACGCCGGCCAGCGGGGCGAAGGCGAGGTTCACCGGGAAGTTCCACGGGCTAATGATGCCCACGACCCCCTTGGGTTGATAGCGGATCTCGGCCCGGGCGCCCAGGAAGCCCAGGATGCGCGGCGTCGTGGCCCGGCGCTCGGTCCGCATCCAGCGCGCGAGGTGGCGGCGGGCGTGCTTGAGCGGGCCGATCGAGCTTGCGATGTCGGCAAAGGCGGTGGCGTGCCGGGAACGGGCGCCGAAGTCGGCCTCCAGCGCCGCCTCGATCTCGCCGCGATGGTCGACCAGCAGCGCGATGCAGCGGTCGAGCCGGGCGATGCGGACCTCGGCCGGCGGCGCGCCGCCCTGCCGCTGTGCGGCCCTCTGGCGGGCGAGCAGCCCGTCGAGTTCGGCGGCGATGGCGGCATCCGGAAGCGTGCCTGAGTCGGGCATGGCGATCTCCTGCGAGGGTTGTGCGATCGCACTATCGGCGGGGGCGGGGCCGAAGCCAACCCCGGTCGGTATCGGGTGCGCTTCTGTCATGGCAGGTATGCGAAAATAAAGTTGCAGGTTTAGCAGGAGAATGCCATCAATTCTGTCAGGCTGACGCTTAATCCGCGTCGGCCTTTTCTTTGGCCATGCCTCGCCCGGCGCGCCCGCCGGTATGTATCCCTGGAGGATGAGGGGAGGTCCCGCGGCCTTTACTGGGTATTCGCTACCCGTGTCCTGAGCCGTGAGTAGCAAGCAAAGGCTGCCCCCGCCGACGATCCGTCCGGCAGTGGGGTGGACCGAGGTGCGATCAACGCATCCGAGGACTGAATTGTGACGGTCATCTGCGGCTGCCCGAGGTGGGGCTGCAGGGTCAGATTCTCGCGATGTCACAGGTGGGCGCTCAGCCTGTGTCACAACATTTGTCTCACCTTGGTGTGACAACGGCCGTGCGCAGCACGGCCGGAGGAGCGACAGGACATTGCGCAGCAATGTCCGAAAGCGTCGAAGGCTGCCGCGCCCCGCCTACCGGGCCGCGGAGCTGGTGCGGACGAGGGCGAGGGTGGCGGCGAAGGCGACGGCCGCGACGACACAGCAGGCGGCCAGCACGCCCTCGGCGCCGAAGTTGGCCATGACGGCGGCCAGCACCGGCGGCGCGGCGGCCGAGACGATGCCCTGCGGCAGCGCGAGGCGGCCCATCACGGTGCCGAAGCGGGCGCGGCCGAACAGGGCCAACGGGAGCGTGGCGCGCAGCACGGCTTTCAGCCCGTTGGCGATGCCGTACGCCATCAGGCAGACGAGGGCTATCGCAAAGCTGCCGCCGGCTGCCCAGGCGAGGCCGAGGCCCAGCGGCAGGACGGCGGCGGCAAACAGGGCCGAACTCATGATCGAGTAGCGGTGGCCGAAGCTCAATTCGACCGCGCGGACGGCGACCTGGGCGGGGCCGATCAGCGCGGCCAGCAGGAGCGCCGTCGCTGGGTCGTGGCCGAGGCCCCTCAGCACGCCGATGGCGTGCACGATGAAGCCGGTGAAGATGAAGGCACCGCAGGAGAAGGCGGTCGCCAGCAGCCAGAAGGCGCGCCGGCCCTCGGCCGCCGACAGGGACGTCGCGGTCGTCGGTGCGGCCGTGGCGGCGCCGGCGGCGTCGGTGATGATGGTACGGCCCGGCAGCATCGAGAGGTGGACGGGCAGGCAGATCAGCAGATGGAGGCCGGCGAAGACGAGGACCGTGCCGCGCCAGCCGATGACGGGTTCGAGCAGGCCCGACAGCGGCCAGAACACGGTCGAGGCGAAGCCGCCGACGATGGCCAGCACGGCAATGGCCTGGCGGGCGCGGGCGCCCGCGACCTGGGCGAGCGCGATGCTGGCCGGCGTGTTCAGCGCCAGGGTCGAGGCCACGCCCATGACGGCCCAGCACAGCAGGTAGCTTAAAAGGCCCTGCGCAGCGGCGAGGGCTGCCAGCGACAGGGCATAGAGGAGCGAGCCCGACGCCATCAGGCCGCGCGCGCCCAGGCGGTCCATCGACTTGCCGACCCACGGCGAGAAGAGGGCGCCGACGCCGAACATCACGGTGATGCCGCCGTAGATCACCTCGCTGGGGAGTGCGAGGTCGCGTGCCATGTGCTGACCCAGCACCGAGGGCATGAGAAAGGTGGTGCCCCAGCCGATGATCTGCGTGATGCCGAGGCCTGCGGTGGCGCGGACCGCCGGGGAGAGGGCGGCCGTGCTCGGGATCACGCCGCCCGCGTCTGCTCGGGATAGAGCGACAACAGGCCCGCCTCGCTGGCGGCACAGACACCGCGTTCGGTGACGAGGCCGGTGACGAGGCGCGCGGGCGTGACGTCAAAGGCGGGATTGGCGGCGGCGCTGCCGTCGGGCAGCACGGCGATCGTGGCGGTGGTGCCCGCTTCGGTGCGGCCCGTGAGGTGAGAGAGTTCGCGGGCCGAGCGCTCCTCGATCGGGATGTCGCGGTGGCCGTCCTCGATCGTCCAGTCGATGGTGGGATAGGGCAGGCCGACATAAAAGGGCACGCCGTTGTCGTGCGCCGCCAGCGCCTTGAGATAGGTGCCGATCTTGTTGCAGACGTCGCCGCGCCGGGTCGTGCGGTCGGAGCCGACGATGCAGAAGTCGACCTGGCCGTGCTGCATCAGGTGGCCGCCGGCATTGTCGGCGATCACCGTGTGCGGCACGCCGTGCTTGCCCAGTTCCCAGGCGGTGAGGCTGGCACCTTGATTGCGCGGGCGGGTTTCGTCGACCCAGACATGGATCGGAATGCCGGCATCGTGCGCCTGGTAGATCGGGGCGAGCGCGGTGCCCCAGTCGACGGTGGCGAGCCAGCCCGCGTTGCAGTGGGTGAGCGCGTTGATGCGGTCTCCGCGCGGTTTCATCTTGCGGATCAGGGCGAGGCCGTTTTCGCCGATTCGCCGGCAAATCTCGACATCCTCGTCGCAGATCTCCGCCGCGCGCTTGTAGGCGGCGTCACGGCGCTTCGCCGGGGGCAGGGGCGCGAGCAGGGCGCGCAAATCGTCGAGCGCCCAGCGCAGGTTGACGGCAGTCGGTCGCGATTCCAGCAGGCGCGTGTAGGCGCGCGCCAGCATGGCGTCGGCCGGGTCCTCGGCCATGGCCAGCGCCATGCCGTAGGCCGCCGCCGCGCCGATCAGCGGCGCGCCGCGCACGATCATGGTGCGGATGGCGCGCTCGGCGTCCGACACGGTGGCGAGATCGCGCACCACGAAGTCGTGGGGCAGCAGGGTCTGGTCGATCGCCTGGACGGTCGTGCCGTCGGGGCCGAGCCAGATGGTGCGGTAGGGTTTGCCGTCGACTTTCACGCCGCCACTTTAGAGGGCGCGCGCCACCGCGTCGACGATCGCCGCCGCATCGAGCTTATAGGTGCGGTAGAGGTCCGGGATGTCACCGGACTGGCCGAAATTTTCGATGCCGAGCGGCACGACCCGCTGGCCGCGCACCGAACCCAGCCAGGAGAGCGCCAGCGGATGGCCGTCGAGCACGGTGACCAGGCGGGCATCGCGCGACAGGGTGCCGAGCAGCCGCTCGACCGGGCTCGGCGCGCGATCGACCTGTCCCGTGGTGCGGCCGCGGTTCCGCTGGGCGGCGAGCCAGTCCATGTGCAGCCGGTCGGGCGAGGTCAGCACCAGCAGGCCCGCGCCGGCAAAATCGCGCGCCACGCTCTGGTGGGCGGCGATCGCCTCGGGCGTGACGGCACCCATGGCGACGATGGCGACGTCGGCACCCGGCTCGGGCGGCGCATACCAGTAACCGCCGGAGACGATGTCGGAGTCCTGTTCGGGTGTCAGTTGCCGTTCAGGCTGTGGCAGGCTGCGCGTCGAAAGCCGCAGGTAGATCGAGCCGCCTTTCGGCTGCTGCATGAAATCGAGCCCGTGGCGCATCAGCACCACCAGCTCGTCGACGAAGGCCGGCTCGTAGCTCAGCAGGCCGGGCTGGCCGATGCCGATCAGCGGCGTGTGGATGCTCTGGTGCGCGCCGCCTTCCGGCGCCAGCGTCACGCCCGAGGGCGTCGCCACCAACATGAAGCGCGCGTCCTGGTAGCAGGCGTAGTTCAGCGCATCGAGGCCGCGGGCGATGAAGGGATCGTAGAGCGTGCCGATCGGCAGCAGGCGGGCGCCGAACAGCTCGTGGCTGAGGCCGAGCGCCGCCAGCTGGATGAACAGGTTGTTTTCGGCGATGCCCAGCTCGATGTGCTGGCCCTTCGGCGTCTGCCGCCACAGCTGCGCCGACACGACCTTCAGCTCGCGGAACACGTCCTCGGCTTCGGTGTGGCCGAACAGGCCGCGGCGGTTGACCCAGGCGCCGAGGTTGGTCGAGACGGTGACGTCGGGGGAGGTCGTGACGATGCGGCGGCTAAGCTCGCTGTCCTCGGCCGCGATGCCGTTCAGGATCTTGCCGAACCCTTCCTGCGTGCTCGACTTCTTGTCGCTGGGCTTGGGCAACGCCGCCGGAATGGCGACGACCGGCGCCTCGGTCCGCCGGCGCCCCTCGGCATTGAACGGCGCGGCATCGAGAAAGGCCTTCAGCTCGTCGGGCGCGGCGGCGAGGCCCGCGAACTTGTCCCATTCGGCGCCGTCGGCGATGCACATGCCTTTCTTGAAGCCCGCCATCTGGTCGAGCGTCATCAGGCCGGAATGGTTGTCCTTGTGGCCGGCGAAGGGCAGGCCCTGGCCTTTTATGGTGTAGGCGATGAAGCAGGTCGGCTTGTCGTCGTTGACGCCCTCGAAGGCGTCGAGCACGGCCTGCATGTCGTTGCCGGCGAGGTTGGTCATCAGCCGATGGAGCGCGGCATCGTCGTGCTGCTCCAGGATGCGGCGCACGCCGGGATACTGGTTGAGATCGCGGGTCAGCGCCTCGCGCCAGCCGGCACCGCCCTTGAACACCAGCGCCGAATAGAGCGAGTTGGGGCAGGCGTCGATCCACTGCCGCAGCTGCTCGCCGTCGGGCTGGGCGAAGACCGTCTCCAGCAGGCGGCCATACTTCAGCGTGATCACGCGCCAGCCGACCAGCTCGAACATCTCGGCGACGCGGCCGAACAGGCGGTCGTTCACCACGCCGTCGAGGCTCTGGCGGTTGTAATCGATCACCCACCACAGGTTCCGCACATCGTGCTTCCAGCCTTCGAGCAGCGCCTCGAAGACATTGCCCTCGTCCAGCTCGGCGTCGCCCACCAGCGCCACCATGCGTCCGGTGGGCCGGCTGCCGTCACCGAGGTTCTTCAGCCGCACATAGTCCTGCACCAGCGAGGAGAAGAGAGTCATGGCGACGCCGAGGCCGACCGAGCCGGTCGAGAAGTCGACGTCGTCGGCATCCTTGGTACGCGAGGGATAGGACTGCGCGCCGCCCAGTGCGCGGAAGCGCTCCAGCTTGTCCTGCGTCTGGTGGCCGAACAGATACTGGATGGCGTGGAACACCGGCGAGGCGTGCGGCTTCACCGCCACCCGATCCTCGGGCCGCAGCACCGAGAAATAGAGCGCCGTCATCACCGTGGCGAGCGATGCGCACGAGGCCTGGTGGCCGCCGACTTTCAGCCCGTCGCGGTTCGGGCGCAGATGGTTGGCGTGATGGATGGTCCAGGCGGAGAGCCACAACACTTTGCGCTCCAGCTCGCGAAGCAGTTTTAGGCGCTGGACGGGGGCGAGGGTGGTCATGGTCATCGGCATACGCCTTGAGGGCTGGAAGGTCCTTGCGTTTGGGTCTCCAAACGGGCTGTATAGGGTAGATTTACCCCGAATTGTGGCATATCACGCAATGATCTCCCTAGATGCCATCGACCGGCGCATTCTCGAGCGCTTGCAGCACGACGGCCGCCTCAGCAACGCCGACCTCGCCGAGCAGGTCGGCCTGTCCTCCTCGCCGTGCTGGCGGCGCGTCAGGGCGCTGGAGGAGGCGGGAGTCATCAAGGGCTATGCCGCGCAGCTCGACGCCAGGTCGGTCGGCCTCTCGGTCAATGTCTTCATGAGCGTGTCGCTCTCCACCCAGGTCGAGAAGGCGCTGAAGAACTTCGAGCGCGCCGCGGCCGAGCGGCCCGAAGTGATGGAGTGCTACCTGATGACGGGCGACAGCGACTATCTGCTGCGCATCGTCGTGCCCGATCTCGAAGCCTACGAACGCTTCGTGATGGATTTCACCAAGATCCCCGGCATCGCCCAGATCAGGAGTTCGTTCGCGCTGCGCCCGGTCAAGCAAGGCACCGCGTTGCCGCTGGCCGTCAGCCGAGATCGATGACGCCGCTCATCATCGGCACGCAGCGTCCGCCGATGTAGGTGGCGACGACCGTGCCCGCCTTCTTCTCGGCCGTGGCCTGCAGGATCGACGGCCGGCCCATGTCGAAACCCTGGCCGATGGTCTTGGACAGCATGAGGTCGGCCTCGGGACGGTGGTGCGCCAGGAGCCCGATCAGCGCCACGTTGGCGCCGCCGGTGGCGGGATCTTCGGGGATGCCGTGCTCCGGCGCGAACATCCGCGTCTGTAGGTCGATGTTGCCTTCCGGCGCCTGGGCGTAGAGATGGACGCCGACCACGCGGTCGCGCGGCAATTCGCGGGCGAAGACGTCGGCGCGCGGTGCCGCCGCCTTGAGGATGGCGCGCGACGTGACCTCCGCGAACAGAAGCGGGATGCCGCACGACGCCACCCGGGGGCGATGGCCGTCGAGTTTTAGATCGCCGGGCTGCAGCGAACAGGCGGCGGCCACGATCTCCGGCGTAATCTCCTCGCCGAGACTGAGCGGCACCGGGGCGGCGAGCCGGGTCGCCACGACGACGCCTCCGTCGCGCGCGAGCTCCATGCGGACCAGGCCGGCCTTCTCCTCGAACACCAGCCGGTCGCCGGAAATCTTCCGGCCGTAGCTCTCGCCGGCGCGCGCCAGCACGAAGGCGGTGCCGACATTGGGGTGGCCGGCGAACGGCATCTCGGCCTTGGGCGTGAAGATGCGCACTTCGGCCGTGTGCGCCGGATCCTTCGGCGGCAGCACGAAGGTCGTCTCGGCCAGGTTGAATTCGGCCGCGATCGCCTGCATGCGCTCGGTCGAAAGCCCCTGGGCATCCAACACAACCGCCAGGGGATTGCCGCCGAACTGACGGTCGGTGAAGACGTCGACGGTGGTGAAATGGAGTTTCATGATTTCAAATTTGCCACAGGACGCTAAGCTCGCCTTCATGACCAATGCTCAGGCCGCCCCTCAAATCTCTTATGACCACGGCGTTTCGGACCGGAAGCTGATCGGCGAGACCATCGGCGCCTTCTTCGACCGTCAGGTCGAAACCTTCCGCGACCGCGAGGCGCTGGTCGTGCGGCACCAGAAGGTGCGCTGGAGCTGGGGCGAACTGGCGCGGCGGGTCGACGATCTGGCAGCCGGCCTCCTGGCGCTGGGGCTGGAGCGCGGCGACCGGGTCGGCATCTGGTCGCCCAACAACTCGGAATGGACGCTGGCGCAGTTCGCCACCGCCAAGGCGGGCCTGGTGCTGGTCAACGTCAACCCGGCCTACCGGCGCGCCGAGCTCGAGTACGCGATAAACAAGGTCGAGTGCAAAGCGCTGATCCTGGCGCCGGCGCTGAAGACTTCCAACTATCTTGAGATCGTCGACGATCTGGTGAAAGCGAAGAAGCTGCCGCATCTCAAGCATGTCATCCGGCTCGGCCGCGAGAAGACGCCGGGCATGCTCAATTTCGACGACGTCGCCACGGCGGGCGGCAATGCCGAGAGGGTGAAGCTGGCCGAGCTCGGCCCAAAACTGCAGTTCGACGACGCCATCAACATCCAGTTCACCTCGGGCACAACCGGGCATCCCAAGGGCGCCACGCTCAGCCATCACAACATCCTGAACAACGGCTACTTCGTCGGCCTCGGGCTAAAACTCACGCCCGAGGATCGGCTGTGCATTCCGGTGCCGCTCTATCACTGCTTCGGCATGGTGATGGGCAATTTGGGCTGCCTGACCCACGGCGCCACCATGGTCTATCCGGCCGAGGCGTTCGATCCGCTGGCGACCCTGCAGGCCGTCGCCGAGGAACGTTGTACGGCGCTCTACGGAGTGCCGACCATGTTCATCGCGCAGCTCGACCACCCCGAATTCGCCAAGTTCGATCTAAAAAGCCTGCGCACCGGAATCATGGCGGGCTCGCCCTGCCCGATCGAGGTCATGAAGAAGGTACAGAGCCACATGCACATGCACCAGGTCACCATCGCCTACGGCATGACCGAGACCTCGCCGGTGTCGACGCAGTGCGCCACCGACGATCCGCTGGAGAAGCGCGTCTCGACCGTCGGCCAGGTGCTGCCGCACATTGAAATCAAGATCGTCGACTCGGAAGGGAAAGCAGTCGCGCGCGGAGAAACCGGCGAGTTTTGCACCCGCGGCTATTCGGTGATGAAGGGCTACTGGAACGATGCCGAGAAGACCGCCGAGGCGATCGACGAGGCGGGCTGGATGCGCACCGGCGACCTCGCGACCATGGACGCCGAGGGTTATGTCAACATCGTGGGCCGGCTGAAGGATATGGTGATCCGCGGCGGCGAGAACGTCTATCCGCGCGAGATCGAGGAGTTCCTCTACCGCCACCCCAAGATCCAGGACGTGCAGGTGATCGGCGTTCCCGATCCGAAGTACGGCGAGGAGATCTGCGCCTGGATCAAGCTGCACGGCGGCCAGGAGGCGACGGCCGAGGAGATCCGCGAATTCTGCAAGGGCCAGATCGCCCACTACAAGATCCCGCGCTACATCGAGTTCGTGCCCGAGTTCCCGATGACCATCACCGGCAAGATCCAGAAGTTTGTGATGCGCGAGCAGACCATCGGCAAGCTCGGGCTGAAAGCCCAGAAGACGGCGTAGCCGCGTGCCCGCGCCGTTCGAACAGCAGGTCACCTTCCTCTATGCGAGCGATCCCGAGCGCAGCTGGCGCTTCTATGGGGAAACGCTCGGTCTGGAGCTCGCCCTCGACCAGGGCGCCTGCCGGATCTATCGGGTTGCCGGTCGCGAGGGATTTTTGGGTGTCTGTCGGGCTTCGGCGGCAACGCCGCCACCGCCCGACCGGGCGCCACGCGGCGTGGTGCTGACGCTGGTCACGCCCGATGTCGACGGCTGGCACGCCTTGCTCAAGTCGCGCGGCGTCGCCTTCGACACCGAGCCCAGGCACAGCGAGCGCTACAACGTCTACAGCTGCTTCTTCCGCGACCCCGACGGCTACCTGCTCGAGCTTCAGAAGTTCCTGGCGCCCGAGTGGCCCGCGCCGAGGCGATAGCCGCCGACATTCAGCCCGTGCCCAGCAACCGCTTCATCACAGCCATCCGGATGTCCGCAAGTTCGGCAGGGGCCAGGTTGTCCACTACAAGAGCCTGCGCTACATCGAGTTCATGCCCGAGTTCCACATGACCATCACCGGCAAGATCCAGAAGTTCGTGATGCGCGATCAGACCATCGGCAAGCTCGGGCTGAAAACCCAGAAGACGGCTTAGATGAGCCGGTCGCACGTTTCTTCAGTCGCCGTGGCGCTGTTTCTCGTTGTGCCTGCGCTAGCGATTGCTCAGACGTCGCCGTCGAAAGACAAGATCATTGACGACATGCTCAAGGATCGCAGCCTATCACCGAAGTCTTCATCGCCGCCAGCATCAACGAAATTGCCCGAGGCGCCTATTCCAGGGAAAGGGCCTCCACTCACAAAGGCCGAGATCGAGGCCGTCAGGGAAAGGGTTCGGCCGTGCTGGACTTAGGGGGCCGGCTGGCCAGGATCGGGTCGTTGTCCCCATTGTCGTGCGGGTGCGCGAGGATGGAACGCCGACGGCCAGCTACATCAAGGATACCGCGCGCTTCGAAAGCGACCCCAATTATCGCGCGGCCGCCAACTCCGCGCTTCGCGCCGTGATGAATGCGCGTTGCCATCCTTGGCCGCTTCCGCGGGAGAAATATGAAACCTGGCGGATCACGACGTTGAACTTCGACTTCGGGACCTAGCCCAGCAACCGTCTCACCACGTCCATCTGGATTTCCACCGCCTCGACCATGCCGGCGATCGGCACGCTCTCGTTGGCGGCGTGGCCCTGGGCGCCCGAGCCGGGTCCGAAGTTGATGATTTCGATGCCGTCGTCGGCGTAGTAGCGGCCGTCGCTCACACCCGTGGCGTTGAGGAATTTTACCTTCCGGCCCGTCTTTGTCTTTACGGCTGCCTCAAAAGCGCCGACGGCGGCGCCGTTCTCCGGCGCGAAGAAGCCGTTGGTGCCGGTCAGGAATTCGACGGCGTAGCTGCCCTTGGGTTCGCGCACGCCGTCGATCACGCTCTTCAGCTCCTTGAAGGCGTCCTTCACCTTTTCGTTCGGCAGCAGGCGGCGGTCGATCTCGACCGTGCAGGCCGAGGGCACGACGTTGGTGTTGTGGCCGCCGTGGAACATGCCGATGTTCACCGTCGACTTCATCGCACCCGAGGCGCGCCGCGCCAGCGCTTTGTCGTAGTAGGAGCTGAGCGCGCCCACCAGCCGCATCATGCGCAGGATGGCGTTGTCGCCGGCCGACGGATTGCCGGCGTGGGCGGCGCGGCCCCTGGTGGTGATCTTGGCCCACATGACGCCGCGTTCGGCCACGATCAGGTTGTTCTCGGTCTGCGCGCCCAGGATAAGCGCATCGGGCCGCACCTTGCCGGTCTTGCGCAGGAACGCCATGCCGTCGGGCCCGAGATTTTCCTCGTCGGCCACGAAGGTGAAGATCAGCTCGCCCTTCGCGGGGCCGCCGCGGCGCGCGATCTCCTCGGCCAGCCAGATCTGGACGGCCATGCTGCCCTTGCAGTTGCCGGCGCCGAGTCCGTAGACGAGGCCGCCCTTGACCAGCGCCTTGAAGGGATCGCTCTTCCAGTTGGCGCGTTCGCCCACGCCCACCGTGTCGACATGGGCATTGAAGGCGATGACCGGGCCCTTCGCTTTGCCCTTCATTCGCGCCACGACGTTGTCGACGCCTTTGGTCTTGGTCGCGATCTCGACCTTGTAGCCCGCCTTCTTCAGGCGCCTGGCGGCATAGGCGCAGATCTCCACCGAGGTGCCGGGCGGGTAGGGGCTCGGCAGCGCGATCAGGTCCGTGAGGATCGCGACGAGTTCGGACTGCATCTTTCTAGACATGGAATTCCTTCAAGTAGCCGTCGCCCTGAGCGAAGCGCCGTAGGCGCGCAGTCGAAGGGCCTTGCCAGTTGCAAGCAAGGTCCCTCGACTTCGCTTCGCTCCGCTCGGGACGACGGGGGTGTTCATCAGCGGTTGGCCAGCGCGGCCAGCACCTCGGCCAGCACGCGCGCGCCGGCGGCGAGATCCTGCGGCGTGGCGTTCTCGATCTCGTTGTGGCTGATGCCGCGCTCGCAGGGCACGAAGATCATGCCGCTGGGACAAAGCTTGGCGATGTGCATGGCGTCATGGCCGGCGCCTGACGGCATGTCCATGTTGGGAAGCCCGAGCGCGCCCGCCTTGGCGCGCACCAGGTCGATCACCGCGGGATCGAAGACGGTCGGCGCCACCGCCGTCACACGCTCGATGCCGGCCGTACAGGGTGCCGCCCGCGCAGCCACGATCTCCTCCAGCTTCTTCTCGTGTGTGTCGAGAACGGCGTCGGAAGGATGGCGCATGTCGATGGTGAAAACCGCCTTGCCCGGCACGGTGTTGGGCGATCCGGGCGCGACGTCGACGCGGCCGATGGTGAAGCGCAGCGTGTCATCCCGGTCGGTCGTGGCCTCGTACATCGCCTGCGCGATGCGCAGTGCCGCGGCAAACGCATCCTTGCGGGCGGCACGCGGCGTCGTGCCGGCATGGGCCTCCTCGCCCGCGACGGAGACGATGTAGCGGCGGCTGCCCTGAATGGCGGTGACGACGCCGATCGTCTTCTTCTCGTTCTCCAGCCGCGGCCCCTGTTCGATGTGGGCTTCTACATAGAAATCGAGCGGGAAGCCGGGCGGCCCGTCGCGCAACGGCGCGGGCGCGGCTTTCAGGGTCTCGGCCAGTGCGTCCTTCAGTACGACGCCTTTCCAGTCCTTCACCTGCAGCATCTCGTCCAGCCTGTTGTGGCCGGCGAACACCGCCGAGCCCATGGCGCCGGGCTGGAAGCGCGAGCCTTCCTCGTTGGTCCACGCCACCGCCACGACCGGCCGCCGGGTCCTGAGGCCGGCATCCTCCAGTGCCTCCAGCGACTCGAAAGCCGCCAGCACGCCATACATGCCGTCGAAGCGGCCGCCGGTCGGCTGGCTGTCCATGTGCGAGCCGCTCATCACTGGCCGCGCCGAGGCGTCGGTACCCTCGCGGCGCACGAACAGGTTGCCGATGGCGTCCGTGAAGAGGGAGAAGCCGCGGGCCGTGGCCCAGGCGCCGAGCAGGTTTCGTGCCGCGGCGTCCTCCGCCGACAGCGCCTGGCGATTGACGCCGCCTTTGGGCGTGCCGCCCAGCTTCGCCATGTCGGCGTGGCGCTGCCACAAACGATCCTCGCGCACCGCGGCGGCTGCCTTGCCCTCGGCCATGTCTTCTCCTCGAAGCTTGTGGCGCGAGCTATAGCGGCGGCATAGTCGATCTTCAATCGTCGGCGTTTCCGGGGGCCTGGCCATGCACAACCATCTCGATCGCGACCTGTTCGGCTACGGTCCCAATCCCCCCGACCCGCAGTGGCCAGAAGACGCCCGCATCGCCGTCAGCTTCGTGCTGAACTACGAGGAGGGTGGCGAGAACACGGTCCTGAACGGCGACCCGGCCTCCGAGACCTTCCTGTCGGAGACGCCCGGCGGACTCCCGGTCCAGGGCGGGCGCGATCTCAGCACCGAGTCGGTGTACGAGTACGGCAGCCGGGCCGGCTTCTGGCGCCTGCTGCGCCTCTTCGCCGAACGCGACATGCGGTTCACCTCGTGGGCGGTCGGCCGCGCCCTGGAACTCAATCCGATGGCCGGCAAGGCCATGGCCGAGGCCGGCCATGAGGTGGCGAGCCACGGCTGGCGCTGGATCAATTACAAGGATTTCACGCTCGAGCAGGAACTCGACCACATGAAGCGGGCGGTGAAGGCGATCAAGGCCGCGGCCGGCAAGCCGCCGGTCGGCTGGTACACCGGCCGCTTCGGCATGCACACGCTGGAAGCCGTGGTGAAGCATGGCGGCTTCCTCTACTCGAGCGATTCCTATGCCGACGACCTGCCCTACTGGGTCAGTGTCGACGAAACACCACATCTCATCATTCCCTACACGCTGGAAGTGAACGACATGAAGTTCGGCGTGGCGCCGGGCTTCACGGCAGGCGACGGCTGGCTGCAGGCGATGAAGGACGCCTTCGATGTCCTCTACGCCGAAGGCGCGCGCGCGCCCAAGATGATGTCGATCGGGCTCCATTGCCGCCTCGCCGGCCGGCCGAGTCGCGCCGCGACGCTGGCGCGCTTCCTCGATTACGTCGCCTCGAAGCCCCGGGTCTGGGTGGCGACGCGCGAGGAGATCGCGCGGCACTGGATGAAAGTCCATCCGGCGAAGGGCTGATCCGATGCACGACGAAATCACAGACGCCCCGACCGGCACCGACATGATCCTGCGGGCCCTGGCGCGCTTTCCGGAGCGCCGGGCCTTCGTCTGGGACGGCGGCAGCCTGACCTATCGCGCGGCGTTCGCCCTGATCGGCCGCCTGCAGGCCGCGATGGCGGCATCAGGCCTCAAGAAGGGCCAGACGGTCGCGTTCCTGAGCGCCAACAACGCGGAGACCTGGTGTGCCGGTGTTGCGGCCAGTGGGTTGGGTCTGGTCACGACCTGGCTGCATCCCCTGGGGGCTCTGGGCGATCATCTCGACGTCATCGAGGATGCCCAGGTGAGCGCGCTGGTCGTCGATGCGAGAACCCACGCCCAGCGCGGCGGGGAAATCGCCGCCGGGGCGGCCGACCGGCTGGCGGTCGTGCTGACCATGGGCCCGGCCGACTTCGGCCGCGATCTCGCCGCGGCGGCCGAGCGGATCGGCGAGGCGAGCCCGGTCAGCCTGGCCACGGCCGACGACTACTCCGTCATCAACTACACCGGCGGCACGACGGGAAAGTCCAAAGGTGCGATCCGGCGCCATCGCTCGACGGCCGCCATGACGGTCGCGGTCGCGGCCGACTTCGAGTTTCCCGAGACGCCACGCTACCTCGCCGCCGCCCCCATCACCCATGTCGCCGGCACCAAGGTGGTGCCGGCGCTGCTGAAGGGCGGCACCGTTCATCTCATGAAGGGCTTCGATCCGGAGCGGTTCCTGGCCACGGTCGAGCGCGAGAAGATCAATTCTACCCTGCTCGTGCCCACGATGGTCTACGTGCTGCTCGACCATCCCAGGCTCAACAAGACCGACCTCTCCTCGCTGGAGCTCATCCTCTACGGCGCCTCGCCGATGTCGCCGACCCGCCTGGTCGAGGGGCTGGAGCGCATCGGCCCGGTCTTCAGCCAGCTCTACGGCCAGACCGAGTGCTATCCGGTGAGCGTGCTCAGGAAGGCCGACCACGACGCCAGGCGACCCGAGCTGTTCGCCTCCTGCGGTTTTCCCATCGCCTCGTGCAGCGTGTCCCTGCGCGACGACGACAACAACGAGGTGAGACCGGGCGAGGCGGGCGAGATCTGCGTGCGCGCGCCGCATGCCATGGAGCAGTACTGGAAGCGGCCCGAGCAGACGGCCGAGACCTTCAAGGGCGGCTGGCTGCATACCGGCGACGTCGCCCGCGCCGACGAGCGCGGCTACCTCTACATCGTCGATCGCAAGAAGGACATGATCGTGTCCGGCGGCTTCAACATCTTTCCGCGCGAGGTGGAAGACGTGCTGTCCTCGCATCCCGACGTGGCGATGGCCGCCGTCATCGGCGTGCCGCACGAGAAGTGGGGCGAGGCCGTGGCCGCCCTGATCGTCGCCCGCGCCGGCCGCACGCCCTCGCCCGAGGCACTGATGCAGCTCGTGAAGGACCGCAAGGGAGGTCCGCACGCACCCAAGCAGATCGAGATCGTCGACAGCCTGCCGCTCACCGCCGTCGGCAAAGTCGACAAGAAGGTATTGCGGGCGAAGTACTGGGCGGGGCAGGGGCGTCAGGTCGGGTGAGCTATCCGGCAAACGCCCGGATGTCGCCGGCCGCCGCAGGATACGCCTTCGTCAGTGCCTCGACGTCGCCCAGTTCGACGTCGGCGGGGATGACGCCCGGCCATTCCGTGCTGCCCCCCAGGAACCATCGCCGCTCGCCGATCACGCGCGCGGCGTGGAACGTGCCGCCGGGGATGAAGAACTGCACGTGCTGGCCGGCTGCCAGATCGGGGCCTATGGTGACCTTCTCGCCAGCGCCGCCTTCCCGCAGCAGCAGCAGTTCGAGCGGATCGCCGCGGTAGTAATGGTAGAGCTGGTCGTTGCGGATGCGATGGAGCCGCACCGGCGCATCGGGCGTCACCAGGAAATAGAGCGCCGATCCCAGCGGCCGCTCGGTGCCGATCTGCCGGCCGCTCACATAGGTCACGCGCACGAAGCCGCAGGTCTGGTTGGCTTCGAGGCCCAGCAACCGGCAGACCTCCTCGGCCGGCAGTTCACGACGCGTTCCCGATCCAGTCATGCTGCGCCTCCGAGGAAACCTGCGTCACGAGGGTTTACCTCGCCGTTCGAATCGTGGGAACAATAGCAGGTTGTGACCTGTTTCCGCGCCGCTGCTCTTCCCGTCCTTCTTGCCGCCGCGGTGGGCGTCGGGGGCTGTGCGAGTCTGTTCGGCCCCAAGCCGCCAGAGGTCGCCGCTGCGGCGCCCGGCCCGACGGCGCGCGAGCAGGAGTTCGAGGAGCGCAAGGAAAGCCTGCTGCAGCAACTCGCGACCTGCGAGAGCGGCAGCTGGGGGCCGTCGGCGCGGCCGATCCACGGCAGCCGCGGCGCCTATCACGGGCGTTTCCAGTTCACCGTGCGCACCTACATGACCTACTCGCGCATGCGCGACGGCACGCAGCTCACCGCCAAGGAGGCGGCGGAGCAGGCGCAGGACTACTACAAGGCCAAGAGCCTCACCTGGTACATGATGTACGAGCTGAACGAGCCCTGGCACTGGCCGCTCTGCTCGCGCAAGCTGCGCATCCCGGCGCAACTCCAGGCGATCCGCGCGATCGGCCTGACGTAGCGGCCCGACGCAACGGCCCGCCGCGCTGGTGGCGCGGGCGCTCAGCGCAGCTCGGCGCAGAATTCCTGGATGCGGCGACAACCTTCGCGCAGGCTGGCCATGTCGGTGGCGTAGGAAATGCGGAAGTAGGGGCTCATGCCGTAGGCCGCGCCCTGGACGGCGGCCACGTGCTTCTCCTCCAGGAGCGCCGTCACGAAATCGGTGTCGGTGTCGATCCGCCGGCCGCCCTTGCTGGTCTTGCCGATGCAGCCCGCGATGTTGGGAAACACGTAGAACGCACCCTCGGGCTTGTGGCAGGTGACGCCCGGCGCGGCGCGCAGCATGGCCACCACCTCGTCGCGCCGCTTCTGGTAGTCGGCGGCGCGCTCCTTCAGAAGCTCCTGCGGCCCGTCGAGCGCCGCCGTCGCCGCCGCCTGGCTGATGGTCGAAATGCCCGAGCCGATCTGGCCCTGCATGTTGGTCATGGCGGCGATCAGCGGCTTCGGCCCGCCGGCGAAGCCCACCCGCCAGCCGGTCATGGCATAGGCCTTCGAGGCGCCGTTCACCGTCAGCGTGCGGTCGCGCAGCTTCGGCTCGACCTCGGCGATCGTGCAGAAGCCAAAGCCGTCATAGATCAGGTGCTCGTAGACGTCGTCGGCCATGACCATCACGTGCGGATGGCCGAGCAGCACGTCGGCGATGGCGCGCATCTCGGTCCGCGAGCACACCGCGCCCGTCGGGTTGTTGGGAAAGTTCAGCACCATCCACTTGGTGCTGGGCGTGATCGCGGCCTCGAGGTCGGCGGCGCGCAGCCTGAACTGGTTGTTTTCGGGGCACGACACCGGCACCGGCCGGGCGCCCGCGATCGTCGCCTGGTCGGCGTAGGAGATCCAGCCCGGTGCCGGGATGATCACCTCGTCGCCGGGGTTCACGCTCGCCATCAGCGCGTCGTACATGATCTGCTTGCTGCCGTTGGAGACCATGATCTCGTCCAGCGCGTAGTCGAGGCTGTTGTCGCGCCTGAACTTGCGCTGGATCGCCTCCTTGAGCGGCTTCACGCCGTCCTGCGGCGGATACTTGGTGTCGCCGGCCAGCGCCGCGCGATGCGCCGCCTCGATGGCGTGGGCCGGCGTCGGGAAGTCGGGCTCGCCCGAGGACAGGCCCACGATCTTCACACCCTGGGCGCGCAGCTCGCGCACCTTGCGGGTCATGGCGGCGGAGGCCGACACTTTTACGTTCTTGAGACGATCGGCAACCTGGAACATGGCTCTTCTTTCAGTTCTTTCGATAGATCGTGAGCGCGATGCCGCCCAGCACCGCGGCCGACGCCACCAGCAGGCGCGCCGTCACCGGCTCGGCGAGTAGCACCACCCCGCCCAGGGCGGCAATGGCCGGCACCGAGAGCTGCACCGTCGCGGCCGACGTCGCCCGCAGCAGCGGCAGGGCGGCGTACCACAGGACATAGCCCAGGCCCGAGGTCACGGCGCCCGACAGCACGGCATAGGCTGCGCCCGTGGGATCAATCGTGTGATCCACCGCATGGTCGACCGTGCCCGTCGAGGCCGCGGCCAGCATGAGCAGCGCGGCGAAAGGCAGGGCGCGCAGGAAGTTGCCGCCCGTCGCCGCCGTGGGATCGCCGGCACCCTTGCCGAGCAGCGAATAGACGCCCCAGGCGGCACCCGCCGCCAGCATCAGCGCCGCCGCCAGCCAGGGCGGCGCGGCGAGGCCCGGCAACAGCAGCCAGACGAGGCCGCCCAGCGCCAGGGCGAGGCCGGCCAGCCGCACGCCGCCGATCCGCTCGCCTGTCCAGAGGCCGTAGCCCGTCATGGTGAGTTGCACGGCGCCGAACAGCAGCAGCGCGCCGGTCGCGGCCGTCAGGTCGCGGTAGGCGAAGGAGAAGCACACGGCGTAGGCGAACAGCATGGCCGCCATCGGCCAGCTGCCGGCGGCGGCGGGGCGTTTTCCGCGCAGCATCAGGATCGCCGCCAGGATCAGCGCGCCCGAGGCGAGGCGGAGCGCCGTGAAGCTTGCGGCATCGATCGCGGTGTCGCGCAGCGCGAGGCGACAGAGCAGCGAATTGCCGGCGAAGGCCAGCATCGCCAGCGTGGTCAGAAGGGCGGTGCGCGCCATGTCGCCCTTTTCGGCCGTTTCAGGCGTCCCGTCGATAGCGCTGCGTCGCGCCGGCGTTTCGAGCAGCGAATGTCGTGCGCCGCCGATGTCGGCTTCTCGCCGCCGCGTCGTCGCCGGTCTAGAGTGCGCCGCCCGCCGAACCGCCGCGATGGAAAGACGATGACCGAAAAAGAGTGGCTTGCCGCGTTTGCCTCCGCCCTAAGACGTTCCGACGTCGAGGCCGCGACCGCCCTGTTCGGCGAGGAATGCCACTGGCGCGATCTCCTGGCCTTCACCTGGAACATCGTGACGTTCGAAAGCCGGCCGGCGATCGCCGGCATGCTGGCGGCGCGGCTCGCGGACGTGCGGCCCGCCGCCTTCGAGCCCGGCGACCGCGGCGGCTGGTTCAGCTTCGAGACGGCGCAGGGCCGCGGCAAGGGCTACCTGCACCTGAAGGACGGCAAGGCTTTCACGCTGTTCACGGCGCTGATGGAGTTGAAGGGCTTCGAGGAGAAGGCCGGCGCCACGCGCGAGTCGGGCGTGGAACACGGCGCCATCCGCAACCGCGTGACCTGGACCGACCGTCGCCGCACCGACGCGGCGGAACTCGGTTATAGCCGCCAGCCCTTCGTGCTGGTGATCGGCGGCGGCCAGGGCGGCATCGGCCTCGGCGCGCGGCTCAGGCGGCTCGGCGTCCCCGCCCTGATCGTCGACCGCAACGCGCGCCCGGGCGATGCCTGGCGCAACCGCTACAAGTCGCTCTGCCTGCACGATCCGGTCTGGTACGACCACCTGCCGTACCTGCCGTTTCCCGATCACTGGCCGATCTACACGCCCAAGGACAAGATGGGCGACTGGCTGGAATCCTACGTAAAGGTCATGGAGCTCGACTACTGGAGCTCGGCGTCCTGCCGCAACGCATCGTGGGACGCGGGCCGCCAGGAATGGACCGTGACGGTCGAGCGCGACGGCAAGCCGGTGACGATGAAGCCCAAGCACATCGTGATGGCCACCGGCATGTCGGGCTTTCCCGAAGTGCCGCGCTTTCCGGGGGCGGAAAAATTCCGCGGCAAGCAGCATCATTCCAGCGCCCATCCCGGCGGCGAGGGCTGGGCCGGCAAGCGCTGTGTCGTGGTGGGCTCGAACAATTCCGCCCACGACATCGCGGCCGACCTCTGGGAGCACGGCGCCGACGTCACCATGCTGCAACGTTCGCCGACCCTGGTCGTGCGGGCCGAGACCCTGGCGCGCAACCGGCCGCTCTACTCGGAGGAGGCGGTGGCCTCGGGCATCACGACCGAGATCGCCGACCTCACCGTGGCGTCGATGCCCTATGCCGCCCTGCCGCGCGCCATGCAGCCGGTGGTCGAGGAGATCAAGCGCGACGACGCGGATTTCTACGACCGCCTGCGCAAGGCCGGCTTTCAGCTCACCTTCGGCGAGGACGAGACCGGCATCGGTCCGATGTATCTGCGCCGCGGCTCGGGCTACTACATCGACGTCGGCGCCTCCGACCTGATCGCCGACGGCCGCATAAAACTCAGGTCGGGCGTCGAGGTGGCGCGCCTCACCGAAGACTCCGTCGTCCTGAAGGACGGCAGCGAGCTGAAGGCCGACCTCGTCGTCTACGCCACCGGCTACGGCTCGATGAACCAGTGGGCGGCCCAGCTGATCTCGCCCGAGGTCGCCGACAAGGTGGGCATCTGCTGGGGCCTGGGGTCGAACACGGCCAAGGATCCCGGCCCGTGGGAGGGCGAGCTGCGCAACATGTGGAAGCCCACGGCCCAGGAGAACTTGTGGTTCCACGGCGGCAACCTGATGCAATCCCGCCTCTATTCGCGGTTCCTGGCCCTGCAGCTGAAGGCGCGGCTGGAGGGGTTGCCGGTAGAAGTCTACGCCCGCGCACCGGTCCATCATCGGGCGTAGCCCCCTCCGGCCTGCGGCCACCTCCCCCGAAACGGGGGAGGCGATGATCTTGCTTTCCTCCCCCGTTTCGGGGGAGGTGCCTTGGAGGGGCGGAGGGGGCGGTTCGCGGGGGGTACGGACCGGGTAGATAGGTAACACAGTAGACCGGGAGGATGGGTGACAGGTTTCTCTAGTCGGCAGGAGGGCT
>JAIETA010000214.1 GCA_019745575.1 Reyranella sp.
CCCAGGTCATCGTCTACACCGAGATGCCGGGACAGGCGCCGCAGGTGGTCGAGGACCAGGTGACCTATCCGCTGGCCACGGCGATGCTGGCGGTACCGCGCAGCCGCGCCGTCCGCGGCTTCTCCTTCTTCGGCGTGTCGTTCGTCTACGTCATCTTCGAGGACGGCACCGACATCTACTGGGCACGCAGCCGCGTGCTGGAATACCTGAACTCAGGCGCCCAGAAATTGCCGGCCGACGTGCGCCCGACCCTGGGCCCGGACGCGACTGGCGTCGGCTGGGTCTACCAGTACGTCGTGGTGGGCGCGAACCGGTCGCTGGCCGAGCTGCGTTCGCTGCAGGACTGGTACATCCGCTTCGGCCTCGCCAAGGCCGAGGGCGTGGCCGAGGTGGCGAGCGTCGGCGGCTTCGTGCGGCAGTACAACGTCGTGGTCGATCCGTCGAAGCTGCGCAGCTTCGGGGTGCCGCTTGCCCGCGTGATCGCCGCGATCCGCGCCAGCAACCGCGAGGTCGGCGGCCGGATCGTCGAGATGGCCGAGACCGAGTTCATGGTGCGCGGCCGCGGCTACCTCAAGAGCACGGCGGACCTCGAGCAGATCGTGCTGCGCGCCGACGGGCCGGTGCCGGTGTTGCTGCGCGACGTGGCGCGGGTCGAGTTCGGTCCGGACGAGCGGCGCGGCGTCACCGAATTGGACGGCGAGGGCGAGGTCGTGAGCGGCATTGTGCTGCAGCGTTTCGGCCAGAACGCGCTCGACGTGATCGCCAACGTAAAGGTCAAGATCAGGGAACTCGCGGCCGGTCTGCCCGACGGCGTGCGCATCGAGGCGGTCTACGACCGCTCCGACCTGATCCATCGCGCCATCGAGACTCTGGTCCTTACGCTGATCGAAGAGAGCATCGTGGTGGCGCTCGTCTGCTTCGTATTCCTGCTGCATGCGCGCTCGGCGCTGGTGGCGATCGTCACCTTGCCCGTGGGCGTGCTGATGGCCTTCCTCGCCATGCACCTGCTGGGCATCGGTTCCAACATCATGAGTCTCGGCGGCATCGCCATCGCCATCGGCGCCATGATCGACGCCGCCATCGTCATGATCGAGAACGCCCACAAGCACCTGGAACGCCTGAAGCCGGGCCAGGCGCGCACCGAGGCGATCATCGAAGCAGCCGTCGAAGTGGGACCGGCGCTGTTCTTCAGTCTGCTGGTCATCACCGTCTCGTTTCTGCCGATCTTCGCGCTCGAGGCACAAGAGGGCCGGATGTTCAAGCCCCTGGCCTGGACCAAGAGCCTGTCGATGGCGGCGGCGGCGCTGTTGTCGGTCACGCTGGTGCCGGCGCTGATGGTGCTGTTCGTGCGCGGGCGTATCCTGCCCGAACACCGCAACCCGATGAACCGGGCGCTGATCTGGCTCTACCGCCCGGCGATCCGGCTGGTGCTGCGGGCGCGCGTTCTCACGATCGCCCTGGCATTAGCGATCCTGGGCGCGACGGCGTGGCCGGCATCCCGGCTTGGCACCGAATTCATGCCGACCCTCGACGAGGGCACGCTGTTCTACATGCCGACGACACTGCCCGGCCTGTCGATCACCAAGACGGCCGAGCTGCTGCAGACCCAAGGCAAGATCATCCGGTCGTTTCCCGAGGTGGCGTCGGTCTACGGCAAGGGCGGACGCGCCGGCACGGCGACAGATCCGGCGCCGCTCGAAATGTTCGAGACGGTGATCAACCTCAAGCCCAAGTCGCAGTGGCGACCGGGCATGAGCACCGACGCGCTGATCGCCGAGTTCGACCGCGCACTGCAGTTCCCCGGCGTCAGCAACGCCTGGACGATGCCGATCAAGGCCCGCACCGACATGCTGGCCACCGGCATCCGCACACCCGTGGGCATAAAGCTGTTGGGGCGCGATCTCGGCGAACTGGAGGCGCTGGCCCGCCAGGTCGAGGCCGCTGTGCGCGGCGTGCCGGGCACGACCAGCGCCTTCGCCGAGAGAGTCACCGGCGGCTCCTTTCTCGACATCGTGCCCGATCGCGCAAGACTGGCGCAGTACGGCGTGCTGATCGAGGATCTGCAGCAGGCGATCTCGAGCGCACTGGGCGGCGAGGCGGTCACCACCACGGTCGAGGGTCGCGAACGCTACACCGTCAACGTCCGCTATCCGCGCGACCTGCGCTCCGATCCTCAGGCCATCGCCTCCGACGTGCTGGTCTCGACCATGCGCGGCGGCATGATCCCGCTCGGCCAGCTCGCCGACGTCAAGGTGAGCCGGGGGCCGACCACCATCCGCACCGAGAACGCCCAACTAGCGGTCTACGTCTTCGTCGACTATCGCGACCGCGATCTCGGCGGCTATGTCGCCGATGCCCGAAGGGCCGTGCAGGAGAAAGTGGCGTTTCCGGCCGGCTCCTACGCCGTCTGGAGCGGTCAGTTCGAGTTCCTCGAGCGGGCCGAGACTCGGCTGAAGATCGTCGTGCCGGCCACACTTCTGCTCATCCTGGTGCTGCTCTACCTCAACTTCCGGCGCATGACGGAGACGCTGATCGTCATGCTGTCGCTGCCCTTCTCGCTGGTCGGTGGCTTCTGGTTCGTTTGGTGGATGGGCTTCAACATGAGCGTCGCCGTCGCGGTGGGCTTCATCGCCCTGGCCGGCATCGCGGCCGAAACCGGCGTGGTGATGCTGATCTATCTCGACCAGGCCCTGAAAGAACGGCAGCGACGCTGCGAAGCCGCAGGCCGTGCGCTCGACCGGTCGGACCTGCGCGCCGCCATCATGGAAGGTGCCGTCGAACGCGTGCGGCCCAAGATGATGACGGTGACCGCCATCATGGCGGGACTGTTGCCGATCCTGTGGAGCACCGGCACCGGCTCGGAGGTGATGCAACGCATCGCCGTGCCGATGATCGGCGGCATGGTGAGTTCGACCCTGCTCACGCTGCTGGTGATCCCGGCGCTCTATGCCTTGGTCAAGGGGTGGCACCTGCAGTCCGCACCTGCCGCCACCAGGGAGGCACACGCATGAAACGCCTGACTCTTCTCGCCTTACCTGCCCTGCTTGCGGGCTGCGCTCAATTCTCGGCCGACGGTGGCATGGGCGACGTCGCAAGCGGTGTCCGGCAGGAGATCGGCAAGGACGTGGTCAAGATCGCGAGCGACGAGCAGGCGGCCCAGGCGCGCGCGCAGGTCGCCGCCCTGCTGGCCGGGCCGCTGTCGGCGGAGCAGGCCGTGCAGATCGCGCTGCTGAACAACCGTAGCCTTCAGGCCGCCTACAACAACCTCGGGATATCGGAAGCGACCTACGTTCAGGCAAGCCTGCCGCCCAATCCCAGCCTCTCGCTCCTGCGGGTCGCCGGGACCGGCGTGGCCAATTTCGAGGTCCGGCTGATCGAGGACATCCTCAACCTGATCACCTTGCCGCGACGCACGGCGATCGCCGCCGAGCGTTTCGGGCAGGCCCGCTACCGGGCGATCGGAGACACCCTGCGCTTGGCGGCGGACACGCGGCGCGCCTACGTGAGGGCCATCGCCTCGGACCAGCAGGTCGGCTTCCTCGAACAGACACGCGCTACGGCCGATACGGCGAGCCGGCTGGTCGCCGGCATGGGCGAAGCCGGCGGCGGCGACCAGCTCAACCAGGCCGAGATCGCCGCCTTCCGTGCCGAACTGGGTGCCCGCGTCGCGCAGGCCAAGTTGCGGGCACGCCAGGATCGCGAGACGCTTGTCCGGCTGCTCGGCCTGTCCGGCGCGGACCTCGCCTTCACCTTGCCCACCGAACTGCCGCCCCTGCCGCCGACGCTCGATACGGCGATGGAGATCGAGGTCGAGGCGATCAGGCGCCGCGTCGACCTCGAGATCGCACGCCGCGAAGTCGCGGCGCTCGCCAAGTCGCTCTCCCTCACCGAGGCCACGCGCTACGTCTCGATGCTGCAACTGTCGGGCATCTTCAACAACGAGACGGCCAACCCGCTGACCAATTTCGACACCGCAATCAACCGCGGCGGTGCGCAGATCGACCTGCAGATCCCGATCTTCGACACCGGCGAGTCGCGTACACGGGCGGCGCGCGAGACCTATATGCGGGCACTGAACCTGCTGGCCGGAAAGGCGGTCGACGCCCGTTCGGAGGCGCGCATCGCCTATGAGACCTACCAGGCCACCTACGATATCGCACGCTCCTGGCGCGATCGCGTGCTGCCGCTACGCCAGAACGTCTCCAGGCAGATCATGCTGCGCTACAGCACCGGCGTCCTCGCCGGCGACGGGCTGCGGGTGGATCTGTTCAAGTATCTCGCGGACGCCCGCGTACGCATCGCGGCGAACGCGGCTTCGCTCGATGCAAGGCGCGACTTCCTGCTCGCCGTGGCCGACCTCCAGGCGGCACTCACCATTGGCGGCGAACTGGTGAGCGGCGGAGTGGCGGCGACCGTAACGACAATGCCGTGATCGCAAGCAGGGACGCCGGCCCCCATTGCCGCGTCGGCCCTGGCTGATCTCGTCGGAGCAATGGCGATTGGCATCGCAGGCTCCCGGCTTTCAGGGCTAACCTTGGAGTGCTAGCGTCGGCGCCGTTCCAGGGTTTGTCCGGGGAACACGTGTTCGTCCGGAGACCGTCGCGCGCGATGTCCAACCACGACCTGATCCTGGTTCTGTTCGAGATCTCGCTGATCATCGGCTTCGCCCGCCTGATGGGCGGCGCCTTCCGGCGGCTCGGCCAGCCGCCGGTGGTGGGCGAGATCCTGGCCGGCATCGTGCTCGGGCCCTCGCTGCTCGGCCTGGTGGCGCCCGGCGCCTTCGCCTTCCTGTTTCCCGCCCATCTGCAGCAGTTCCTCTACCTGCTGGCGCAGATCGGGCTGATCTTCTTCATGTTCCTGGTCGGCCTCGGCCTCGATCCCGACCACCTGAAGTCCCGGCTGAAACTTTCCATCCTGATCTCCAACGTCAGCATCCTGCTGCCGATGGTGCTGGGCGCGGTCCTGGCGCTGCTGGTGCTGTACGAGCTGAACGGCCTGCCCCAGATCGCGCGTGCCTCCTTCGCCGTGTTCATCGGCGCCGCCATGTCGATCACCGCCTTCCCGGTGCTGGCCCGCATCCTGACCGACCTCCGGCTCGACAAGACCCCGCTGGGCACGCTGGCACTCACCTGCGCCTCGATCGACGACCTCACGGCCTGGTGCCTGCTCGCCATCGCCATCGCCATGACCAAGACCCACGGCATCGCCGCCGCCATCCCGACGATCGCGGGCATCACCGTCTATGCCGTCGTGATGGCCACCGCCGGCCGCGTCGCGCTGAGATTCCTGCTCGACCGCTTCGCCGCCCGCCACGCCGACAGCAAGACCCTGTTCACCATCCTCTATGTCGTGGTGACGCTGTCGGCGCTGTTCACCGAACTGATCGGCATCGACGTGATCTTCGGCGGCTTCATCATCGGCGCCGTCATGCCCAAGGGCTCGGCCGCGATCGCCAAGCTGAAGGCGGAGACCGAGAATTTCGTCTCGACTTTCCTGCTGCCGATCTTCTTCGCCTACAGCGGCCTGAATACCCAGATCGGCCTGCTCAACACCGTGGAGCTGTGGCTGGTCTGCCTGCTGGTCGTCGCCACCGCGATCGTCGGCAAGTTCGCCGGCGTCTACGGCACCGCCCGCCTGGGCGGCGTGCCGCGGCAGGAGGCACAGGCGCTCGGGTGGCTGATGAACACCCGCGGGCTGACCGAGCTCATCATCCTGAACGTCGCCTTGAAGCTCGGGGTGATTTCGCCCACGATCTTCACCGTGTTCGTGATCATGGCGCTGGCCACCACCATGATGACGTCGCCCCTGGTCGCCCGCCTGTCGGTGCGCTGAATGCCTCTGCCCCGCGCTCTCACCGCCTTTGCGCTGGCCACCCTCCTGGCGGCGCTGCTGCCTGCCTGCATGCCCGGGCCGACGACGGGTCAGAACGCCGGACCGACTCTGGGCGGCTTCAACTATGCGCCGCAGTACGATTTCAGCGAGTTCTGGGCCGCCACCGACGGCCAGACCTTCCGCGTGATCGTGGCCGGCAATCCGTTCCCCGCCCTGCCCGCCGCCGAGGTGACGGCCCGCCTGCTGCCGGTGCTGCAGGCCAACAAGCCGCGGCCGCCGCTCACCTTCACCTACGACGCGCCGGCCGAGGAGCCGCGTCCCAACTATCGCCTGGTGCTGGTGTTCGACCCGGCCAACGATCTCGGCTCCGGTGCGGTCTGCAATGGCGTCACCCGCCTGCGGCCCGGCACGCCGGGCGTCGTCTATGTCTACGGCGTCTACTGCCGCAACGACCTCGCCTTGTCGGAAACCATGGGCTGGACGGCGGCAACCGGGCCGGACGACCCGCGCCTCGGCCAGCTCTTTGCCCAGCTCTTCCTGGTGCTGTTCACCGACCAGCCGATGCGACCCTGGCGCAACGGCCTGCGGATCGGCCGCTGGTAGCCCTGCCTGCGCCGACAGCGACCATGGGTGTCAGGCCCGGCAGCACTCGTCACCGTCGCCCTGCTGAACGGGAGGACAGGGAACTGACCCGTAGGAGCAGAAGACGCAGCAATCGCCCGGCTTCGGCTTCAGCAAGACCTTGCAGCCGGTGCATTCGTAAAAGTACTGGCACGCGTCGGTCGGCATGGTCTCGGTTCGGGCGACGCCGCATGATGGGCAGGTAAGGGTCGATTCGGGAACGACGATCATATCGGAGGTTCGATCCAGAAGGTGAGGGCCAACAGCCCCACGGCCAGCAGCAGGGCAATCTTGCTGCCCCAATCGACTGTCGGACGGGTGCACGCGATGCCCGGCGTGCACTGCCGCGCGCGCCGCTGCGTCCACATGATGAAGGCAGCAGCCCCGAGACAGGCTAAGGCACCGTAGAACAGCTCCTTCTGATACTGTGCCGCCAGATAGCCGACGCCGACGAGGGACGCAGCGCTGATCCCCAGAAGCGACAGTGCAATGGGCAAAGCACAACAGGAAGCGACACCGAAGGCCGCGAGCAGGCCGCCAGCCGCGAAGACGGTCTTGGCGGTGTCGCGCCCCGCGCCGGGCGAGGCAGGCAACCGGGCTTTTTCTTGCATCATGCCGCGAGTTCTGCACCCTGTAGCCGCTACAGACTCAATGCCTGGCTCGATCAAAGGAACGTGATGACCATGTCCGCCCTCGAAGCCTTTCCGATTGGTGTCCTGTCCCGTCGGTCGGCGGTGAACATCGAGACCATCCGCTACTACGAGCGCATCGGCCTGCTGCCGAAACCGGCCCGCAGTGCAGGCGGCTACCGCCTCTATCGACCGGCCGACATCGACCGCCTTCGCTTCATCCGCCGTTCGCGCGATCTGGGCTTCTCGACCGAGGAGATCCACCGCCTGCTCGGCCTTGCCGACCAAACGTCGCGGTCTTGCCGTCGCGTCCATGATCTTGCTGCGGAGCATCTATCGGAAGTCCGCGCCAAGATGGCCGACCTGCGACGCATGGAGCGTGTCCTCGCCACCATGGTCAAGGCTTGCGCGCGGGGAACGTTGCCGACGTGCCCTCTGCTGGAAAGTCTGGCGGCTGGTTGAGCAACCCTGGGGCGCTCGGCGGCAGCGATTACCGTCCGCGGTCGCCGACGAGGTCGCGCGGCCTGAGCGCGAGGAAGGCGGCCAGCACCGCCAGCATGGGGACCGCCACCGCCACGAAGGCAAGGCCCCAGGCCATCGGCGACATGCCGCCGGCGAGGTCGAGCGTCCAGCCGACCACCAGCGGGCCCACGAACCCGCCCGCGTAGCCCAAGGTCGAGTGGACCGCGAGGGTGGCGCCGCGCCGCGCGGGCTCGGCGTTGCCGGCGGCGCCGGCCGTCAGCGACGAGGAGTCCAGCCACACGACCATGCCCCAGACGACCAGCAGGACCACGGCGAGCCAGTAGCTGGTCGAGCCGAGGAAGCCCACCGTCGCCGCAAATAGAATCGACAGGATCATGGCCGTGGCCACCAAGCGGCGGCGGCCGAAACGGATCGAGGCTTCGTTGCCCACGATGCTGGTGAGCGTGCCGAGCAGCGCCAGCACGGTGACGACGAGGGCCGGCGAGAAAATCTCGCCGGCATAGCCGGTCGAACCCGCCACGAAGGCGAGGAAGGCCACGCCCCAGCCGCGGAGCGCGCTCATCTCGAGGGTATGGACGCAGTAGACCAGCGAGTAGGCGAAGGCCGAGGTGTTGCGCACGACGGGGCGGAAGTCGAAGAGGGCCGCCTCTTTCCCGGCAGCGCCCTTCGCGCGCGGTGGAGGTGCGGCACGCCACGGCACGACGAAGGCCACCATCAGCCACGCAATGAAGGCCGTGCCGGCGGAGATGGTGAAGGCCGCGCGCCAGCCGAAGTGATCGGCCAGCACGTCGCCCAGCAGGAAGGAGACGGCGCCGGAGATACCGATGCTGGCGGCATGGCCGGTGACGGCGCGCGACATCATCCGGGCATCGACCTGATCGGCCAGAAGTTTGAGGCCGGTCATGTAGGTTCCGGCCCAGCCGATGCCGGCCAGCGCACGGGTCGCCATCGCCGACCAGAAGCCGTCGGCCGCGAGGCCGAACAGCAGGTGGCCGGCCACGGTGCAGGCGACGCCGAACAGGTAGACGCGCTTGGCGTCGATCCGGTCGGTGAGCGTGACCAAGAGCGGCACCGAGACCATGTAGGCGCCGAAGAAGATCGCGGTGATCCAGCCGGCCTCGCTGTTGGTGAGCTGCCAGAGCTGCATCATCTGCGGCAAGAGCGCCGGCCAGAAGCCGGCGCCGATCTGCACGAAGATCTGCGCCGTGCAGACGACGGCGACCAGCCTCGCGCCCGACCCCGCTCCGATTGTCGCCGTCACGTCTTTAAAGCTCCGAGCCGCATGCCGACGAGGCCGAGTGTGGCAGCAACGACGGTGATCCCAAGGAAAATCGAGTAGGCGGCGGCTGGAGACAACAGGAAAGCCAGCGGCCCGGCCGCCGCGCCGGTCACGCCGACCACGAACAGGGTGCCGCGGATGGTGCCGAGATGTTTTAGGCCGAACGACTCGGCGAGGCCGGCCGAATAGACGATCTGCAAGGTGCCGATCATGGCGCCCAGCGTCGCGGCATAGGCGAAACCGCCGCCGAGCGTCGGGCTCGCCCACAGGCAGCCGACGGAGAAGGCCAGCAGGCCGAGGCCGAGCAGCCCGACCGGCCGCGCCCCGAAGCGGTCGATCAGCGCGCCGCTGCACAGCGTGGCGACGGCCTGGGCCGAGGTCATGGCGCCCAGCAGGGCGATGGCGCCGTCGCGGGCCAGCCCGGCGTCGCCCATGGCGCGGACATGGTCGAGCATGAGCGCCGTGCCGACGCCGTTGGACAGAACGGTGAGGGCGCTCAGGTACCAGAAGGCGTTGGTGCGGACGCTCTCGGCCAGCGTGAGCCCGATCGCGGGCATCGCGCTGCCGCCGGCGGACGCACGGCCGAAATCGCGGGCCGCGCCCGTCTCCTCCGGCCGGTTGCGATAGAAGAGCAGCCCGACCGGCAGCATGACCGCGAGCACGCCGGCAGCCTGCGCGAGATAGGCCGTTCGCCAGCCATCGCCCCGCCCACCATCCCCCTGAATGATCGGCTCGACCAGCGGCGGGATGACCAGCCCGCCCAGCGCCAGCCCCATCATGGCGAGCGCCGTGATGCGGCCGCGAAACCGGTCGAACCAGAGATTGACCATCTGCAGAGTGACGAGGCTGAGGCCCGCGATGGCAGCGGCGCGCAGGACGAGGAAGCCCGCGCCAAGCGACCAGGCGTCGTGGGCGAGGCTCATGACGCCGCAGGCGCCGGCAACGGCCAGGACCACCGGCACGATCAGGCGGCGCGGCCCGAAGCGATCGACCAGCCGGCCCGCCAGCGGGGCGACCAGGATGCCGAGAAAGGTGCCCAGGCTGTAGAGGATCAGCACCCGCTCGCGGTCGAGGCCGAGATCCGAGGCGATGGGATCGATGAAGGCCGACACGCCGACGGTCTGGCCGGGAGTGGTGGCGAAGACGCCGATCAGGGCCGCGACGGCGACAACGCCGCCGCTGGTGGCCGGGGACGCGCCCTTGCCGAATTCTTCCTTCAACTGGTGCGCGCTTCCCTATCCTGACACATGGCACTCATCCGCAACACGCGCCGCCCTTGGCGGGGCTCTTCGCGGCGCCGCAACCGCTCACCGGCAGCGCCGCCACGGGCGCGGGGCAGCAGCCCGATGCCGCGGACGAACCATCGGACGACAGCGACGGCGCCGGGCCGTTGCAGACGCCGGTTTCGGGCAGCACCAGCTCGACCCTGGCGGCAGCCTCGTGGTCGCCGGCGATTTCGGCGGCGATCGAGCGCACCTGCTCGTAGCCGGTCAGCATCAGGAACGTCGGCGCCCGGCCGTACGACTTCATGCCGGCGATGTAAAAACCCGCTTCGGGATGGGCGAGTTCGCGCGCCCCGTGCGGCCGCACCGTGCCGCAGCTGTGCAGGTTGGGATCGATCAGCGGCGCCAGGGTCGGCGGGCATTCCAGCGCCGGATCGAGCGCCAGCCGGATCTCGCGCAGGAAGTCGAGCTCGGGCCGGAAGCCGGCCGAGACCACGAGCTCGTCCACCGTGACGTGGCGGCCGACGCAACCCGCGGCAGAGACGATCAGCTTGTCGCCGTCGCGGGCGATGCGACTCAGCTTGAAGCCGGTCTCGCTCACGATCCGGCCGCTCGCCACGAGGGCGGCGAAGGCGCTGCCCAGCGCGCCGCGCGCGGCCAGCTGGTCGGCCGAGCCGCCGCCGAACGACTTGGCGGGATCCTCGCCGCGCAGCAGCCAGACGATCTCGGTGGTCGGCACCTCGTCCTTGAGTTTCGCCAGATCGATCAGGGTGCCGATGGCGGAGTGTCCGCCGCCCAGCACGGCGACAGAGCGGCCGGCATAGCGCGCGCGGTCGCGGCCCAGCACGTCGGGCATGCCGTAGGCGATACGGTCCTGCGCCTCGTGCTCGCCGATCGCCGCCAGGCCGTTGGCGCCCGCGGGATTGGGCGAGAACCACGTGCCGGTGGCGTCGATCACCGCATCGGCGCGCAGCACTTCGGGCCCTTTGCCGTTCTGGTAGCGGACCTCGAACGGCGCCGCCTCGCGGCCCTTGCTCTTAACCTTGTCGAAGCCCGCGCGGCCGACGCTCGTCACCATGCTCTGGGTGCGGATGCGGTCCTTGAGCCTCGTGCGGGTGGCCAGCGGCTCGAGATACTGTTCGAGCAGTTCGGCGCCGGTCGGATAGTGGTCGGGCTGCGGCTTGTTCCAGCCGGTCTCGACGAGCAGCCGCTCGGCCGCCTTGTCGATGTTGTATTCCCAGGGCGAGAAGACTCTTACGTGGCTCCACTGCCGCACGGCGTGACCGACCGTCGGGCCGGCTTCCAGCACGACGGGCTCGAGGCCGCGTTCCAGGACATGGGCGGCGGCGGCGAGACCGACGGGGCCTGCGCCGAGGATGGCGACGGTCCTGGCCTTGGCTTGCGGCGGGGTGATCGAGTCGGGCATCTCTCTACTCCTATCCTTCCGGAATCATCGAAATATTTGGCGAAAAAAACTCAGGCCACCTTGGCCAGCCGGGCGGAGGGCAGCACGACCGGGGCGCAGCTTCCCTCGGCGCAGCATTCCTCGACCATGTAGCCCAGGAGGTCGCGCATCAGCGGGTAGTTGGCATGGCAGACCAGCGTGGTGCCGTCGCGCGTCTGGGTCACCAGCCCCACCACCACCAGCGCCTTCAGGTGATGCGAGAGCGTCGACGCGGCGACATCGAGCTTGGCCTGCAGGCGGCCGACCGCCATGCCTTCAGCGCCCGCACGCACCAGCGAACGGTAGATTCTCAGGCGCGTGGGGTTGCCCAGGGCTTCGAGGCGGGCAGCGGCGTCGTCGAGCTTCATGGACCCTATCTAGGGACGCCGGCACGGCGAGTCAACGGTATTTCCAGAAATTTAGAAATATATCAGGCTGCGGGGGGTCGCCGCCCCGGGGCGGGCGGCGTGGGACGGCAGCGCAAAGGTGATCGTCCAGCAGACCAGCAGCATCGCGGCCGAGCCGGCGAGGCAGGCCGTCATGCCGCCCGCCTGGTAGAGCAGGCCCGACAGAAGCGTGCCGGCCAGGCGGCCCGTGGCATTGGCCGCGTAGTAGAAGCCCACGTCCTCGGCCGCCTTCTCCGAGCCGGCATAGGCCAGGATCAGGTAGGAGTGCAGCGAGGAATTCACGGCGAACGGCAGGGCGAAGACGGCAAGGCCCACGGCCAGCACGAGGTCGGGCCGCGCGAGGACGGGCTGCATGAGGTCGATCCGCACGAGGTCCGGCGGCAGGCCGGGCACGCCGTGCAGCGCCAGCGCCAGCACGAGCGGCACGGCAAACAGCAGGCCGGCCCACAGCCGCGCGCCGGGCACTTCGCGGCTCAACCCGTCGGCGCTGCGCGGCACCAGCGACGGCGCGATCGCCTGGACGCCGCCATAGGCCACCGTCCAGGCGGCCAGGAAGGCGCCGACCTCGACGAAGCGCCAGCCCGCGGCATAGAGGAACACCGGCAGGCCGACCACGAACCACACGTCGCGGGCGCCGAACAGGAAGACGCGCGCGGCGGCCAGCAGATTGACGCCGGCCGACTTGGCGAACAGCTCGCGCACCGTGCGCGACGCCTTGGCCTTGCCGAGCTGGCGCGGCAGCAGCAGCAGGCCGGCCAGCAGAACGACGGCGAGCAGGGCCGCCATCAGCCACAGCGCCGGCCGGAAGCCCACGGTGTCGAGCAGCAGCCCGCCCAGGAAGAAGCCCAGCCCCTTCATGGCGTTCTTGGATCCGGTGAACCACGCCACCCAGCGGAAGAGGCGGCCGGAACGATTGCCCGGGCTCTCGCCGGCGCCGGCCCCCGCCGTGGCCTTGATGGCCGACTTGGACGCGGTCTTGGTGAAGTCCTTGGCGAGGCCCGCGATGCCTTGCGCCGCCACCACCCAGGCGATCGAGGCGGCGGCGGCCCATGACGGATCGAGCGCCGACAGCATGACGAGGCCCGCGATCTGCAGCGCCTGGCCGGCCATCAGCATGCGCGGGATGCCGAAGCGCACGGCCAGCCAGCCGCCCGCCAGGTTGGCCACGATGCCGGCGAACTCGTAGAGCAGGAACAGGAAGGCGAGCGTGAACGGCGAGTAGCCGAGCTTGAAGAAGTGCAGCAGCACGAGCATGCGCAGCGCGCCGTCGACCAGGGTAAACCCCCAGTAGGACGCGGTGACGACCAGATAGTCGCGCACCGACGGCGCCATCACACCCCCGCGTCGATCACCAGGCGGGCCAGGTCGACCATGCGGCAGACATAGCCCATCTCGTTGTCGTACCAAGCATAGACCTTGAGCAGCGTTCCGTCCGTCACCATCGTGCTCGGCCCGTCGACGATGGCGCTGCGCGTGTCGTCGCAGTAGTCGGCCGACACCAGGGGCCGCGTCTCGTAGCCCAGGATGCCGGCGAGCGCACCGCCCGCCGCCGCCGCGAACAGCCCGTTCACCTCCGCATCGGTGGTCGGCCGCGCGAGTTCGAAGACGCAGTCGGTGAGGCTGGCGTTGAGCACCGGGGCGCGCACGGCATGGCCGTTCAGCTTGCCTTTGAGGTCGGGATAGATCAGCGCGATCGCCGTGGCGCTGCCGGTCGTCGTGGGCTGCAGCGACAGCATCGCCGAGCGGGCGCGCCGGAGGTCCTTGTGCGGCGCGTCGACCACGACGTTGGTATTGGTCGGCGCGTGGATGGTCGTGATCTGGCCGTGACGGATGCCGATCGCCTCGTGCACCACCTTGACCACCGGCGCCAGGCAGTTGGTCGTGCACGAGGCCGCCGTGAGCAGGTGGTGGCGGGCCGGCTCGTAGAGCCGGTCGTTGACGCCGACCACGACGTTCAGCGCGCGCTCGTCCTTGACCGGGGCGGCCACGATCACCTTCTTCACGCCGCGGTCGAAATAGGCTTGTAGATTCTCCGGCGTCAGGAACTTGCCCGTGCATTCCAGCACGATCTCGCAGCCCAGCGCGCCCCACGCGACGTCGCCCGGCCGGGCTTCGGCGCTGAAGCCGAGATACCGGCCGCCGACGGCAAGGCCGCGCTCGCCGTCGACCTCGAAGGAGGTGTGCCAGCGGCCGTGCATGCTGTCGAACTCGAGGAGATGCGCCGCCACCGCCGCGCCGCCCTTGACCTCGTTCAGGTGCACGACATCGAGACCGTTGCCGCGCCGCGGATCGTCGGCCGGCCGATGCACGCCGCCCAGCGCGGCGCGCAGCGCGAGCCGCCCCATGCGACCCATGCCGTTGATGCCGACCTTCATCGTCATGTCCTCCGTCAGGCCGGCGCACGCGCCATGTCGCCGATCTCGTCGAGGCGCTTCTTGAGCGCCAGCCGGTCGAGCGACGCATAGGGCAGGTTGACGAAGATCTCGAGCCGCCGGCGGATCATGCCGTAGAGCTCGTTGATCATGGTCTCCCGCTCGGCGGCCGAGCCGCTGAACTTGGCGGGATCGGGCAGCGGCCAGGCCGCCGTCACCGGCCGGTCGCCGAAGTCGGGGCAATGCTGGCCCTGCAGGACGTCGCAGAGCGTGATGACGAAATCCATGCGCGGCGCGTTGGGCCCGGTGAACTCGTCCCACGACTTGCAGTGCAGCGAGGTGACGTCGTGGCCGAGCGTCCTGAGCTTGGCCATCACCTCGGGCATCGGCGCGCGCGCGGGCTCCGAGCCCGCGGAGTAGGCGTTGAACCGCCCCTTGCCCACCCGCTGCAGGATCGCCTCGGCCATCACCGAGCGGGCGGAATTGTGGGTGCACAGAAACAGCACGTTGAAAGCCGCGTTCATGTTGACCTCCGGTTCGTCAGCGGGAAGCAGGCGCGCCAGGTCGCCGCACAGGTCGGGGCGCCCGGAACAGCAGGTTTCGGTCAGGAAGGCGAGAAGGCTGCGCAGGCCGGCGAAGCGCACGGCGTAGATGATGCGCCGGCCCTGGCGGGTCGACTGCACGAGGCCGGCCTGCTCGAGCGCAGCGAGATGAAACGACAGGGTGGACGGCAGCTGCTCGAGCCGACCGGCGAGCTGGCCGGCCGACAGGCCGGTCGCGCCCTCGGCCGCCAGAAGACGCATCAGGCCGAGGCGCGTCTCCTGCGCCAGAGCCGCAAAGCCGGCCGCCGCCACCGATGATTCCATTCTTCTCGAATAGTCGAATCGTGTGACAAGGCGATGACGGCGGCAGCGTTTGGCGCCGGACGGCGTCTTTGATAGCAAGGCCTGCGATGGACCATCCCGAGCGCCCCGGCGCCCCCGTTCTCGCCGAGGCGATCGGCACCGCCCTGCTGCTGGCGGGCGTGGTCGGCTCCGGCATCATGGCCGAGCGGCTGTCGGACGGGAACGTGGGCCTCGCCCTGCTCACCAACGCCATCGCCACCGGCGGCGTGCTGTTCGCGCTGATCGTGATGTTCGGTCCGCTGTCGGGCGCGCATTTCAACCCGGTCGTCACGCTGGCGCTTACGACCGACGGCCAGAGCCCGCGGGCGCGCGTGCTGCCCTTCCTCGCCGCGCAGGTGGTGGGCGCGATCCTGGGCGTCTGGCTCGCCCACCTGATGTTCGAGCTGCCGATCCTGCAGGCCTCGGCGAAGGTGCGGACCGGCCTTGGCCAGTGGGCGGCCGAAGCTGTGGCCACCTTCGGGCTGGTGCTGCTGATCCTGCTGGGCGCCCGGCGGCAGGCGCCGGCGCTGCCCGCCGCGGTCGCCGCCTACATCGTCGGCGCCTACTGGTTCACCGCCTCGACCTCGTTCGCCAACCCGGCCGTCACGATCGCACGGTCGCTGTCCGACACCTTCGCGGGCATCGCCCCGGCCGACGCGCCGGCCTTCATTGTCGCGCAACTCGTGGGCGCGGCGCTGGCGCTGGGCGCCGCGCGGCTGCTGGCACCCGCCGGCCGGAAGTAGGGCGGCCTACTTCTGCAGGTAGGGCTCGACCTTGCCTTTCAGCTTGATGGTCAGCGGGTTGCCCTTGCGGTCGACCGTCTTGCCGACGGCGACGCGGACCCAGCCCTCGCTCACGCAGTATTCCTCGACGTTGGTCTTCTCCTCGCCGTCGAATTTTATGCCGACCCCGCGCGCCAGCAGCGCCTCGTCGTAGTGCGGGCTCTTGGGGTTGGTCGACAGGCGGTCGGGCAGCGCGGTGGCAGAGGGGGCGGCGGGTGTCGCGGGGGTGTCGGTCATGCCCCTTGCTAGCACGTCGCGCGCCCGGGAACAGCGGGCGACGGCAGTCACGGACGGGTGGCGTTGGCCAGCTGCAGGGTGTCGACGACATGGCGGAAACGCGTGGCGAGCCCGTGCGGCCCGAACGTCCAGAGATGCACTTCGAGATCGCGCACGCGGCTGCCGGTGAGTTTCACCACCAGCTCGACCTCGATCGGCACCGCGACCATGTCGCCGCCGGCGAGGAACGCCCTCGGTTCGAAGCGCACGAAGTCGAAGTCGGCCAGGGTCTCGAAGAACCCCGCGACGGCGGCACGGCCGCGGCGCGGCTGGTACCAGGCCAACGTCTCGCTGCCCCAGTCATGCTCCCAGTCGATGGCGGCGTCGAGCCGGGCCAGGATTCCCGCGATGTCGCCCTCGGCGAAGCAGCCGTAGATCCGCCGCACCGTCTCGACGTGTCGATTCATGGCCTGCCCTCGCGCCTCGTTGCCGTCGTGGGACATACGGCGGCGGCGGCGGCAGCGGATGCCGGCCGCGCCTTCAAGTGCGTGTGAGCCCGCCGTGAGGGCGGTGGTCAGGCGCCAAGCGCCAGCGCGTAGACCACGCCGGCTGCGGCGCTGGCCAGCAGCACCGGGATCATGCCGAACTTGAAACGGAAGATCGCCACGGCGCAGGCCGCCACCAGCGCCACCGTGGCGAGGTCGGCCGAGGCCAGCACCGGCAGGTCGAGGGCGGCGCCCAGGAAGCGCACCGGCTGGCGTTCGGTGAACAGCACTTGCAGGCCGAACCAGACGGCGAGGTTCAGGATCACGCCCACCACCGCCGCCGTGATGGCGGCGAGCGCTGCGGCCAGCGCCTTGTTGGCGCGCAACGCCTCGGCGAACGGCGCGCCGACGAAGATCCAGAGGAAGCAGGGCGTAAACGTGACCCAGGTGGTGAGCAGTCCGCCCAGGGTGGCGGCGAGCAACGGGTGCAGGCCGCCGGGATCGCGCCAGGCGGCGAGGAAGCCCACGAACTGCGTCACCATGATCAGCGGGCCGGGCGTCGACTCGGCCATGCCGAGCCCGTCCAGCATCTCGCCCGGCGTGACCCAGCCGTAGGTCTCGACCGCCTGCTGCGCCACGTAGGCCAGCACGGCATAGGCGCCGCCGAAGGTGACCACGGCCATCTTGCTGAAGAACAGCGCGATCTGGGCGAAGACGTTGTCGCCGCCGAGACCGAGCCAGAGCAGCGCCACCGGCACCAGCCACAGCGCCAGGAAGACGCTGCCGATCACCAGCGACCAGCGGAGCGTGGGCCGCGCATGGGCGGGCGTCGCCTCGCCCAGCAACGACTCGGCATCGCTCACCGTCGCACCGCCCGCCTGGCCGTGGCCGCCGCCACCGCCCCGGAACGGCGCCCAGTCGAGCCGGCCACCGAGGTAGCCCAGCAGACCGGCGGCCACGATGATGAGCGGAAACGGCACGTCGTAGAAGAAGATGGCGACGAAGGCCGCCGCCGCCAGCGCCCGCATGACGCCGTTGCGCAAGGCCCGCTTGCCGACCCGCAGCACGGCTTCGAGCACGATCACCAGGACGGCGGCCTTCAGCCCGAAGAACAGCCCCTGCACCAGTGTGACCTTGCCCAGGAGGACGTAGACCCAGCTCAAGGCCATGATGACCAGCAATCCCGGCAGGACGAACAAGGTGCCGGCCAGCAGCCCGCCCGCGGTGCGGTGCATCAGCCAGCCGATATAGGTGGCGAGCTGCTGCGCCTCGGGACCGGGCAGCAGGGTGCAGTAGTTCAAAGCCTGCAGGAAGCGCTGCTCGCCGATCCACTTCTTCTCGTCGACGACGATGCGGTGCATCACCGCGATCTGGCCGGCCGGCCCGCCGAACGACAGCGCGGAGACGCGCAGCCAGACCTTCATCGCTTCGGAGAAGGGAACGCCATGGTCTTTCATTTGCTGCCCTGCTTGCCGCCCTGCTTGCCGGTGAACGAGCTGTAGAGATCGTCGAGAAGAACAGCGCCACGCTCCAGGCGCTGGGTGTCGTCATTGTACGAGGAGGCGATGCCGGCGATCAGGCTGCGGATGCCGGCCGCCTCCTCGCGACCATACTTGCCGTCTTTGAGGTCGATATCGTGAATGATCTCGCCGATGGCGGCCAATGCCGGATCGTCGAGACCTGATTTGCCCAGCAGGACTTCGAAGGTGCAGCGGTCGCCACGGTGCGTGAATTCGCCTTCGAACATGTCGAAGCGCAGCTCGCCCGGCTGCGGCGCGTACCCCGTGCCCGGCACGAACTTGAAACGCGCGGCGGCATCGATGAAGCGGCGAATCAGCCAGGCCGAGGCGATGCGGTCGATCTGCACGCCCTGGCGCGTCACCCAGACGCGATTCTTCAACGGGTCGGTCGGCGTTTTCGTCTCGGTGGCACTCACGGTGTCGCCCTCCTCATGCAGGCCGGCTTCCAGACCGGACACCAGCCCCCCGGCCGGTTCGCGCCCGTCGGCGCCGAAAAAATCGATCGCCACGACCTCGTCGAGCTGCTTGCGCAGCCGCGCCACCTGCGTCGCGAGGTCGGCACCCGTGTGCTTGCTTGCAAGCTCGCGCGCGGCGGCGGAGATCTCGGCGTAGTCCTCGTCGCGCGCGGCATCGAACAGCGCCTGCACTTCCCCATCGCGCAAGCCATCGACCAATTGCGCATCACAGACGAAGGCCTCGCCGCCCAACTCGGCGATCTCGCGCACCAGCCAGGCGAAGTCTTCCTGCGTCTCGGCATTGGCCGGTAGCGCATAAACCGAGTTCTTCACCGTCACCGCGCCGAGACCCTTCAGCCGCCGCCAGATTTTTACCCGCGCATAGGCGGGCTTGGCCGGCAGTTGATGGATCAGCAGCAGCCACCGCGCCGCCGCCCGAGTCTCGCTATTCGTCCACATAGTTCATCCGTATCATACTACAAATAGAAAAAGCAACGCGTGTATCATTTTCCTCTTGCATCCCTCTGACGCAAGCGTACGGTAGTCTTGAAACGAGTGTATCACCGAAGGGAACACGATGTCTTTCCAAGCCCGTCCCATCTCCTTCAAGCCGGCGCGGCTCAAAGGTCTCTCCGCCCGCCTGATCGCCAGCCACTACGAGAACAACTACGGCGGCGCGGTGCGCCGGCTGAATGCGATCCGTGGCGACCTCGCCGACCTCGATCCGGCGACTGCGCCCGGCTTTCGACTGAACGGGCTGAAGCGCGAGGAGCTGATCGCCACCAACTCGATGCTGCTACACGAAATCTATTTCGACTCGCTGGGCGAAGGCGGCGGCGGCGATCCGACGGGTGCCCTGGCCGAAGCGATCGCCCGCGACTTCGGATCGCTCGCCAAGTGGCGCGCCGAGTTCATGGCCATGGGCAAGGCGCTGGGCGGCGGCTCGGGCTGGGTGCTGCTGACGCGCTCGCCCCCTCGAGGCGATAGCGACGGCACCTTGTCGAACGTGTGGGCGGCCGACCACACGCATGGCCTGGCCGGCGGCACGCCGGTGCTGGCGCTCGACATGTACGAGCACTCCTACCACATCGATTTCGGCGCCAACGTCGGCGCCTATGTCGATGCCTTCATGGCCAACATCGCCTGGGCGCGCGTGGCTGCGCGCTTCGCGGGCGTTGCGGCGGAGAAGAAGCCGCATACGGTCACGACACCCGACGCGCAGAGAATGCTGGAGGCCGATCCCAATCTCATCGTGATCGACGCCCGCCTGGCCGACGATGCCGCCTCGGTGCCGGTGCGGCTGCGCGGCGCGCGCCGGGCACCGCCCGACAAGATCGACGAGGTCGCGGCCTCCCTGCCGCGCGGCGCCAAGGCGCTCGTCTACTGCGCCTGGGGCTTCGAGATCGGCGGCAATGCCGCCGCCAAGCTGCGCGAACGCGGCATCGATGCGGTGGCCGTGGCCGGCGGCATCGGCGCCTGGCGCGCCGATGGACTACCGACAGAGCCTCACAAGGAAGGAGAGACGAAATGAAATGGGTCACCCGCGAGCGCCCGAAGATCGACCGCATCGCCTGCCCGTGGCTGATCAAGCGCTTCATCGAGAAGGAGCCGGAGTTCCTCTACGTGCCGGCCGACCGCGTGCTGGCCACCGCCAAGGAAACCGGCGCCATCCCCTATGACGTCCCCGGCGTGAAGTTCACGCACGTGGGCGAGAAGTGCAGCTTCGATGCGTTCATTTCCGAGTACAAGCTCTCGGCACCCGGCCTCGACAGGCTGGCCGACATCGTGCGCGGCGCCGACACTTCAAGGCTCGACCTCACGCCGCAGTCGGCCGGCCTGTTCGCCATCTCGCTCGGCCTCAGCCACATGCACCCCGACGACCACGAGATGCTGAAGCACGGCATGGTGATGTACGACGCGCTCTACGCGTGGTGCCGCAGCCTGACGGGCGAGACGCACAACTGGCCGCCCAAGATGTGAGGCGGGCGCGATGACCGACACCGCCGGGAAGCCCGCCTCGCCCGCCGCCCAGCGCACGCGGCTGATGCTGGAGGGCCCGATCGTCTCCACCCTGCTGCGGCTCGCCGTGCCCAACCTGGTGGTGAACGTCGTGCTGATCGCGGTGACGCCCAGCGTCGATGCGCATTTCGTCGGCCGGCTCGGTCTCGATTCGCTCGCTGGCCTCGCGCTGGTGTTTCCGCTGATGATGCTGATGCAGCAGATGGCCAACATGGCCATGGGCGGCGCGATCGCCGCCGCCATCGCGCGTGCGATCGGTGCCGGGCGGCGCGAGGATGCAGCCTCGCTCGTGATCCATGCCCTGGCGGTGGCCGCAGGGGCCGCGGCGTTTTTCAGCGCCGTGTTCCTGCTGGCAGGCCCCGGCATCTACCGTCTGATGGGCGGACAGGGGCCGATCCTGGCCGCGGCGCTGGAGTATTCCAACGTGATCTTCGCCGGCGCGATCGCCTTCTGGCTGTTGGGCGCGCTCACCAGCGTCGTACGCGCGACCGGACAGGTCGCCATCCTCGCCTGGGTCTACGTTGGCGTCGAACTGCTGCATCTCGCGCTCGTGCCGCTCCTGGTGTTCGGCCTGGGTCCGGTCCCCGCGCTCGGCGTCACCGGCGCAGGTCTCGCCACCGTGCTCTCCTTCGTCGTTTCGACGGCGATCCTCGCCTGGTACCTCGCGGCGGGCCGGACCTCGGTCGCCTTGTCGCTCAGCGGCTTCAGGTTCGAACGCCGCCTGTTCGGCGAGATCCTGCGCGTGGGCGCGCCGATGTCGCTGGCGCCGGTGCTGAACAACGTGGCGCTGGCGACGCTCACTTTCTATGCCGGCATACTCGGCGCCACGTCGCTCGCCGCTTTCGGCGCCGCGGTACGGCTGGAGTACCTGCTCTATCCTCTCAACTTCGGCCTGGGTGCGGCGGTGCTGGCGATGGTCGGCAGCAACATCGGCGCCCGCCAGTTCGCGCGCGCCCAGCGCATCGCCTGGACCGCGGTGGGGCTGTCGGCCTGCGTCATGGCCGCCGTCGGCGTGCTGGCGATCGGCGCCCCCGACCTCTGGATGGGCCTGTTCAGCGACGATCCGGCGATCCTTGCCGCGGCGCCTGGCTATCTCGCCGTCGTCGGCCTCGCCTATCCCTTCGTCGCCGCCAACACCCTGATGTCGGCCTTCCAGTCGACACGTCAGCCGGAATGGCCGTTGGCCGCCATGAGCTGCCGGTTGCTGGTCGTGGTGGGTGGCGGCTGGATCGCCATCGAAGTCCTTCAGTCGGGCCTCGTAGGCCTGGGCGTGGTCACCGCCCTCGGCCTCGCTGCCTGGGGCGTCGTGCTGATGGGCGCCTTCCGCTTCTACGCCCGCCTGAGGTGACGCCATGACCCTTACTCTCACCGGCCATGTGGCCCTGCCCAGCACAAAGGGAGGGGCGGTTTCGACCACGCCGCCGTCCATGCCGCGAGCGGCCACGTCTATGTGGCGCACACCGCCAATGACGCGATCGACGTCTTCGACCGCGAGAAGCACCTGTTCTCCATCCCGAACCTCACCGGCGTCGCGGGCGCCCTGGTGAGCGACGAGTCGCAGCTGATCTTCTCCTCGAACCGGGCTGAGAACACGGTCGGCATCTTCGCGCCCGGACCCGACCCCGAGGTGACCAAGGTCGCCGTCGGCATACGACCCAACGGTCTCGCCTACGATCACGGCCGCAAGCTGCTGCTGGCCGCCAATGTCGGCGATCCGGCGATCCCGCGTTCGTACACGCTCACCATGGTCGATGTCGGCGCACGCGCCGTCCGCGCCTCGATCGAGGTGCCCGGCCGCACACGCTGGGCGGTGTTCGATCCCGACGCCGGGGTCTTCTACGTGAACATCTCCGATCCGGCGGTGATCGTGGTCGTCGATGCGAGGAAACCCGCCGAGATCGCCCGGACGGTCGCCATTCCGGCGGCCGGCCCGCACGGTCTCGATATCGACCGCGCCACGGGCCGGCTGTTCTGCGCCTGCGACGCCGGCGTGCTGGTCACCTTGGACGCGCGGTCGGGCAGGATCCTGGACGAGAAACCGCTGGGCGGCGTGCCCGACGTGGTGTTCTTCAATCGCCAGCGCCAGCACCTTTACGTCGCCATCGGCAATCCCGGCATCATCGACGTCTTCTCCACCTCGGACATGAAGAAGATCGCGACGATCGAGACCGAGCCGGGTGCCCATACCACCGCCCTGAGCCCGGCCGGCGAACGGCTCTACGTCTTCCTGCCGCGCACCCACCGCGCCGCGGTGTACGAAACGTGACGACGCACCAGAGGCTGCAATGACCGCAACACCACCCGCCGCCACTTTGCTCATCCTCTCGCGCACCGACATCGCCGGGCTGATGAAGTACGACGACTATGTCGATGCCGTCGAGGCGGCCTTTCGCGCGGTCGCCGAGGGCCGTGCCGTGGCCCCGCCCGCGTCGGCGCTGCACGTGCCGGGCGGTTCCTTCCACGCCAAGGGCGCGGCGCTGCTCGGAGAGGCGCCGACGGCCGCCATAAAAATCAACGGCAACTTCCCGGGCAATCCGTCGGCCAACGGCCTGCCGACGATACAGGGCGTCATCTACCTCGCGGACGCCGCCGACGGACGGCCGCTGGCGGTGATGGATTCGATCGAGGTCACCATCAACCGCACCGGCGCCGCCACCACGCTCGCCGCCCGCCATCTCGCGCGCGCCGACTCGCGCGTCGCCACCATCTGCGGCGCGGGCGTTCAAGGCCGTATCCAGCTCACGGCCATCGCTGCCGCGGCAAAGCTGGAGCGGGTACATGTCTGGGACGCCGACGCGGCCCGGTCGACTGCCTTCGCTCAGGAAATGTCGGCACGGCTCGGCCTCGACGTCCGCGCGACGGCCGATCTCGGCCCGGTACGCCAGAGCGACATCGTCGTCACCTGCAGCTCGGCCCGCCGTCCTTTCCTCACGCCCGATCTCGTGCGGCCCGGGACCTTCATCGCCGCCGTCGGCGCGGACAACGACGACAAGTCGGAGATCGATCCGGGCCTCTACGCGAAGAGCGTCGTGGTCGTCGATTCGCTGGATCAGTGCGCCGAGATCGGCGATCTGCACCATGCCCTCGCCGCCCGCACGGTAACGCGGGAGCATGTCCATGCGACCCTGGGCGAGATCGTCGCCGGCACAAGACCCGGCCGCGCCGACGCTGGCGCCATCACCCTGTTCGACAGCACCGGCATGGGGTTGCAGGACGTCGCAGCCGCCCATGCCATCTACCGTCTGGCGCTCGCCGCCGGCGTTGGCACGCGCCTTTCCATCGGTTGAGGCTTGGAGAGCGAGATGATCCCCTTCGATCTCGCCCTGTTCGTCGCTGCCGCCTTCGCGGCGGCCTTCGTCGCGGGCCTTGCCGGCTTCGCCTTCGGCCTCGTGGCCATGGCGATCTGGCTGCACCTGCTGACCCCGGCGCAGACGGCAATACTGATCATGTTCTACGCCCTGATCGTGCAGGGCTACGCCGTATGGAAGTTGCGCCACGCGCTCAAGCCTCGGCGCCTGCTGCCCTTCGTGATCGGCGGCCTTCTGGGTATTCCGCTCGGCATCGAGCTGTTGCGGGTAGCGCCGGCAGCGTCGATGCGCGTTGGCATCGGCTTCTTCATGGTGGCCTTCAGCCTCTACAATCTCTTCAAGCCCGCGATCGCGCCATTGAAAGGCGAGCGACCGTTGGCCGATGGCAGCATCGGCGTGCTGAGCGGCATCATCGGCGGGGCAACCGGCCTTGCCACCATCCTGCCGACCATCTGGTCGACCCTGCGCGGCTGGCCGAAGGACGAGCAACGCGCTGTCTTCCAGCCGGTCGGCGTGGCGCTCTTTTTCACCATGGCGATCTGGCTCAGTGGCACCGGGACGATCGACGGCGCAACGCTCCGGCTTTTCCTGATCGGCCTGCCGGCCGTGCTGGTGGGAACCTGGGCCGGCCTCAAGCTATATGCCCGGCTTGACGATGCCGGATTTCGCCGCATGGTGCTCGTCCTGCTGCTGTTGGCTGGTCTGGCCTTGATCGCGCCGATCCTCCGATCCTGACGCGCCAATTGCATTGCCGCTGCGCAAAGCGGGCGCTACCTTGCTTCCCGATCGGTCTGGCTGGGGGCACCATGGTTTTAGGACGTCTGCTTTTTGCTGCTGCGCTTTTCATTGGCACGGCAGTGGCCTGCAACAGCGCGCCCAAGGTGCCGGTCTCGACCGCCGCCCTGCAAAAGGCCTATTGGGGTCTGCCGACCGAGGGGCCCGCGGCCGACGTCACCAGTCAGGTGACCTGCCCCAACGGCTATCCCTGCGACGTCTTCGCCAATGCCGCCAACTATGCCGGCTCCAAGTCCGACCTCAACAACCGACTGACGGTGATCTGGACCTGCCGGCCGCAGAACTTCGTGCTGTCCGAGGTCGTGGCCTCCGGCCTGAAAGTCCGCATGGATTGCATCGGCGGCCTGCCGCTGGTGCCGCGCCGTATCGACATTCTCGAAGCTTCGTGGGGCGCGCCCAACGGCCAGACGGTCGACGTGACGCAGAGCGTGCGCGACATCTGCGGCACCGGCTCGTCGCGCTGCCAGGTGCCGGCGATCGCCCAGATCTTCGGCCGGCCCGACCGCATCGCCACGGTGAAGACGTTGCGCATCCGCTACACCTGCAACGGCCAGACGACGCCGGGCCAGCAGGCGGTGGAGAACAGCGTGGCCGACCTGCGCTGCGAGCGCGGCGCCGACCTCAACTAGAAGCGGCCTCAACCGGGCGGATCCGGTCAGCTCCGCGGCGCGCCGGGCGGCGGCGGACTGCGCCGGCAGTCGCCGTTCAGGATGCCGCCGAAGCCGTCCTGCGGCGTCACCGACAGCGCGCCGTCGTTCCTGTTGTAGGTGAGCGCGAACGCCGGGAAGCGGGTGCGGATCGACTGGAAATTGATGCTGGTGCCGCTGCCGTCGACCAGCGTGCCGCCATCGAACAGCGCGGCGGTACCGCGCAGGTCGTCGAACACCATGTGGAAGGTGCGCACCGCGCCGCGCTGGTCGGTGAACTTGCAGGCAAGCCAGCGCGGCTCGGCCTGCGCCGGCCAGGCGACGGCGGTGAGGAGCGCCGCCATCGCCAGCACTTGCCGGTGGCACATCGCGCCCGCTCCGCCTACTTGGGCGCCATGCGGATGGCGCCGTCCAGCCGGATGGTCTCGCCGTTCAGCATCCGGTTCTCGACGATCGACATGGCGAGCTGGGCGTATTCCTTGGGATCGCCCAGGCGCGAGGGGAACGGAACCTGGGCGCCCAGGCTCTTCTGTGCCTCGGCCGACAGGCCCATCATCATCGGCGTCAGGAACAGGCCGGGCGCAATGGTGCAGACGCGGATGCCGACGCCCGCCAGGTCGCGTGCGATGGGCAGCGTCATGCCGACCACGCCGCCCTTCGACGCCGAGTAGGCGGCCTGGCCGATCTGGCCGTCGAACGCCGCCACCGAGGCGGTGTTGACGATGACGCCGCGCTCGCCGTCTTCCATCGGCTCGGCCTGGCTCATGGCCCAGGCGGCGAGGCGGATGACGTTGAAGGTGCCGATCAGGTTGACCTGGATCACCTGGGCGAACATGCCG
>JAIETA010000186.1 GCA_019745575.1 Reyranella sp.
GCGGTCAAGCTGGTCAAGATCGACATCGACAAGAACCAGATGCTGGCCCAGCAGCTGCGCATCCAGTCGATCCCGGCGGTCTACGCCTTCTTCGGCGGCCGGCCGGTCGACGGCTTCATGGGCGCCGTGCCCGAGAGCCAGGTCAAGGCCTTCGTCGACAAGCTGATCCAGGCGGCGGGCGGCGCGGCGGGCGGCGCCGGCAACGAGCTGGCCGAGCTGCTCGAGCATGCCAAGGCCGCCGTGGCGCAGAACGACATGGAGACCGCGGCGCAGATTTACAGCGAGATCCTGGGCGTCGACCCCGAGAACGTGCCGGCGCTGGCCGGCCTCGCGCGGTATCACGTCAATGCCGGCGATTTCGAACAGGCCACGACGCTGCTCGATCAGGTTCCGGCCAAGGAGAAAAACCACGCCGACGTCGTGGCCGTGAAGGCCACGATCGACCTCGCCGCCAAGGCCAAGGAAGCGGGCCCCGTCGATGCCCTCAAGGCCAAGGCGGCGGCCGATCCCAAGGACTTCCAGACCCGTCTCGACCTGGCGCTGGCCTATTGGGCCGGCGGCCAGAAGCAGGAGGCGATCGACGAACTGCTGGCCATGATCAAGGCCGATCGCGCCTGGAACGAGGCGGCGGCGCGCCAGCAGCTCCTGAAGTTCTTCGAGGCGCTGGGCTTTGCCGATCCGCTCGCCGTCGACGGCCGCAAGCGGCTGTCGACGATCCTGTTCTCCTGACCGCCGACGCGGCCGGCCCATGACCGACCGCACGCCCGACCGCACGCCCGGCCGCAATCCGTTCGAGCCCCGCTTCGAGCAGCTGCCCGACACGCTGCCGATCTTTCCGCTGTCGGGCGTGCTGCTGCTGCCGGGCGGCAAGCTGCCGCTCAACGTCTTCGAGCCGCGCTATCTCGCCATGGTGTTCGACGCCCTGGCCGGCCACCGCATGATCGGGATGGTGCAACCCGTGCAGCCCGGCGGCTATGCCGGCGACGGCCTGCCGACCGACGACCCATCGACGGGGGGCCGGCCGAAGGTTCACCGGGTCGGCTGCGCCGGCCGCATCGTGAGCTTCAACGAGACCGAGGACGGCCGGCTGCTGCTGGCGCTCTCCGGCGTCTGCCGCTTCGAGATCGTGCGCGAACTCGACCTTGCCCAGGGCGGCTATCGCCGCGTCTCCTCGGTCTTCTCGGCCTACCGGGCCGATCTCGACCAGGACGACGAAGCGGTCGACCTCGACCGCGAGCGCCTGATGGCGGGCCTCGCCGCCTTCTTCCGCACGCGCAACCTGTCGACCGACTGGCAGGCCGTGACGCAGGCGGCCGACGCCAATCTCGTGACGTCGCTGTCGATGGTGCTGCCCTTCGGTCCGGCCGAAAAGCAGGCGCTGCTCGAGGCCGCCGACACCACGGCGCGGGCCAGGCTCCTGGTCGCCTTCCTGGAGATGAACGCCTTCGGCCAGCCTTCCGAGACGCCGCCGCGCAAGGCCAACTAGGCCGGCGCTGCGGGAAACATGATATAGTGGGGCCATGACGACCGAACCCACCGCCCCGCGCCGCACCGGCATCGACCCCAAGCTGCTGGAGATCCTGGTTTGCCCGGCCACGCACGGCCCGCTGGAGTACGACGCCGCCGCGGGCGAGCTGATCAGCCGCAAGGCCGGTCTCGCCTATCCCATCCGCGACGGCATTCCGATCATGCTGGTGAGCGAGGCGCGCCCGCTCAGGGACGTGCCGTGAGTTCCACCGGCGGTTTCGCCAAGTCGGTGCCCGACGAGGGCAGCTACGACTCGACGTCGGCGCCGTGGCCCACGGAGCTGCGCGTCCTCAAGGAAGAGGGCCGGCTCGAGATCGATTTTTCCGACGGCCGGTCGTTTTCGTTGCCGGCCGAGTATCTGCGCGTCGAAAGCCCGTCCGCCGAGGTCCAGGGACATGGACCCAGCCAGAAGAAGATCGTGTCGGGCCGCCGCCGTGTGAAGATCGCGGCGGTCGAGCCGGTCGGCCACTATGCCGTCCGCATCGTGTTCGACGACACGCACGACACCGGCATTTTCAGCTGGGCCTATCTGCGCGAGCTGGGCGACACCCATGCCGAGCGCTGGGCCGCCTACGAGGCCGCCCTGCTCGAGCGCGGCCTGAGCCGCGACGCCTAGCATCGCATGAAGATCGCGATCGCCGGCGCCGGGATCGGCGGCCTGACCGCGGCAATGTGCCTGCATCGCGCCGGCTTCGACGTCCATGTCTTCGAGGCCGTGGGCGAGATGCGGCCGCTGGGCGTCGGCATCAACATCCAGGCCGGCGCCGTCCGCATTCTGTCGGGGCTCGGTCTGGAGCCGGCGCTGGCCGCGACCGCGATCGAGACGCGCGAGCTGCGCTTCGCCAACCGGCACGGCCAGACGATCTGGAGCGATCCGCGCGGCCGGCTTGCCGGACTGCCGTGGCCGCAATTCTCGATCCATCGCGGCGAGCTGCAGATGATCCTGCTCGCCGCCGCGCGGCGCATGCTGGGCGCCGACCGGATCGCGTTCGGCCGACGGGTCGCCGGCATCGACCAGAAAGGCGGGAAAGTCGTCGCCCGCTTCACCGGCCGCGACGGCAGCGTCATCGAGGAAGCGACCGCCGACGTCCTGATCGGCGCCGATGGCATCCATTCGGCGGTGCGCGCCGGCTTCCATCCCGACGAAGGCCCGCCCAAGTGGCAGGGCATCCTGATGTGGCGCGGTGTCACCGTCGGCAAGCCCTTCCTCGACGGCGCCACCATGGTGCAGGCGGGCCATCACACCCAGAAGTTCGTCTGCTATCCGATCAGCCGCGCCCACGCCACGCGTGGCGAGGCGCTGATCAACTGGATCTGCGATCTGCACATGGGCGACGACGCCCTGCCGCCGCGCGAGGACTGGAACAAGGCGGGTCACCTGAAGGACTTCCTGCCGCGATTCGAGGGCTGGAAATTCGACTGGCTCGACGTGCCGGCGGTCATCCGCGCCGCGCACGCCGTCCTCGAGTTCCCGATGGTCGATCGCGATCCGCTGCCGCGCTGGAGCCACGGCCGGATGACCCTGCTGGGCGACGCCGCCCACCCGATGTATCCGATCGGCTCGAACGGCGCGTCGCAGGCGATCCTCGACGGCGAGGCCATCACGCAGGAACTGAGTGCCGGCGGCGATCCCGAGGCGGCCCTGCAGCGCTACGAGCAGCGCCGCCTGCCCGCGACGGCACGCATCGTCGAGAGCAACAGGCGCAAGGGAATCGACGTCATGCTCGACATCGTCGAACAGCGGGCGCCCCAGGGCTTTTCCGATCTGGAAAGCGTGCTGCCGGCCGCCGAACTCGAGAAGATCGTCGGCGACTACAAGAAGCTCGTGGCGCAGGACCGCGAAACGCTTCTGAAGCTGGCCGGTGCGCAATAGCCGCGGGCCCAAGAAAAAACCGGTCCTTTTGGGGGACCGGCCGTGGTGGCGGTTTAAACCGGCCATTACATCGCCGGCCACCACCGAGAGAGACTATGCCTTCGGTCGATGACAGAATTAAGGCGATCGGAGGGGCGTACAAGCTTCTGCAATCCTTTGAATTCCCACCCATGAGTCCTGATTCATGAGCTTCACCCGCGCGATTGCGACCGTCGGCGGCTTCACGCTGCTCAGCCGGATCGCCGGCTTCGCGCGCGACATCGTGCTGTCCGCCGTCCTCGGGTCGGGGGCGGTGGCCGACGCCTTCTTCGTGGCGTTCAAGCTGCCGAACTTCTTCCGCCGCCTGTTTGCCGAAGGTGCCTTCTCGGCCGCCTTCGTGCCGCTGTTCGCCCGCGAACTTCAAGCCGGCGGACGGGCCGAGGCACTGGCTTTCGCGCGCCAGGCGCAGGCGGCGCTACTGCTAGTGCTGGTGCCCTTCACGGCGCTTCTGATTTTCGCCATGCCGTGGGTGATGGCGCTGCTGGCGCCGGGCATGCGCGACGACGCACCGACGTTCGCGCTCGCCGTCGACTTCGGCCGCATCGCCTTTCCCTATCTGTTGTTCATCTCCCTCGCCTCGCTGTATGGCGGCGTCCTGAACAGCATCGACCGCTTCGCCCATGTGGCGGCGACGCCTATCCTGCTCAACCTGGCGCTGATCGGTGCCGTACTGGGCCTGACGCCGCTCTTGCCCAACAGCGGCTACGCCGCCTCGATCGGCGTGGCCATCGCAGGCGTCCTGCAGTGGCTGTGGCTGCTGGCCGCTTGCGCCCGCGACGGAGTCGGCATGAAGCTGGTCCGGCCGCGCTGGACCGAGAGGGTCGGACGGCTGGTCAAGCTCGCCACGCCGGTCGCCATCGGCGGCGGCGTGCAGCAGATCGGCGTCATGCTCGACGTGGTGTGGGCCTCGTTGCTGCCGGTCGGCACCATCTCGGCGCTCTACTATGCCGACCGCATCGCGCAGCTGCCGCTGGGAGTGGTCGGCATCGCCATCGGCACGGCGCTGCTGCCGCTGCTCGCCCGCGAACTGCGCGCCGGACACGCAGCGTCGGCGATGACCCACCAGAACCGCGCCATCGAATATGGACTGCTGTTCAGCCTGCCGGCCGCGCTGGCCCTGGGGCTGCTGGCCGAACCGATCATCCGCATTCTGTTCGAACACGGCCGCTTCGGCCCGGCGGACACCGCGCGGGCAGCCGGCGCTCTGGCCGCCTATGCGGTCGGCCTGCCGGCCTTCGTCCTGGTGAAGGCGCTGACGCCGGGCTTCTTCGCGCGCGAGGACACCAGATCGCCGCTCTACATCGCGGTGGCGGCGATCGCGGTAAACGTCGCACTCAATGTCTTCTTCCTGTACGCCACGACGCTTGCCGAGGTCGGCATCGCGCTTGCCTCTTCCCTGTCGGGCTGGCTCAACGCGGCGCTGCTGGCCGCCGTCCTGTTGCGCCGCAGACAATGGATCGGCGATACGCGGCTCGTCTCGCGCGGCCTGCGCATTCTTGCGGCCACGCTCGCCATGGGCGTCGTGCTGTGGGCCATGCTGGCGTGGCTGGAACCGTCGCTGGCGCGCAGCGGCGTCTTAGGGACAGCCGTCCTGCTCGGCCTGTGCATGGCGGGCGGCGGCGCCTATGCCGTGGTGGGCGCCCTGCTGGGTGTCGTCCGGTTGTCGGAGCTGCGCGGTATCCTGCGTCGGCCCCCCGGGGTTCGACCCACCGACGTCAGGTCAGGCGACCCAGACGAACGACCGTGACGCCGGCCCGGAGCGGGCGATTCGACGACGGCATCACCAGGACGCAATTGTCATAGGGTGTAGTAATCGCCTCGCCGTCGTCGTGGCCAAGCACCGTGCCTGCCCGGGCGACCACCTCCTGGCCCTCGAAGCGGCGGGCGGCCACGAAGTTGCCGCGCTTGGTGGCGATGGCGTGCGTTACCTCGACGATCCGTTGACCGGGCGGCGACGGCTGCCGCCAATCGACCGGCAGATCGGCAGCGGCGACAATTCCGGTCGCCACGAGAAAACGCTGAGTGACGTCCTTGGCGACCGTCACTGACGCGGCGCGCCAGTGTTGGCCTGTTTCGATCAGCAGGGCGTTCTTGGCGCTCCCGGCATCGCCGAAGCCGCCGTAGTCGCGCATACGCAGGCCTGCGGCATGGCCGGCGTCGCGGATGACGTCGACCGGCGTGCCGACCTTCAATGCGAGCGCCACGCCCTTGTCGAGCGGCCCCGACAGCATCAACGGCACGCCGTCGTCATGCATGGAATGGAGATCGAGCAGCAGGTCGGCGCGCTCGACGAACGGCTTCAGCACCAGGGCACGCCTGGTCTCGACCGTCGTCGCAGGCTGGTCGAGACGACCCCAGACGCGATTGAAATCCTCGTCGACCATGCGCGACTTGAACGGCATCTTGGGGTCGAAGCTGTGATAGGCCTCGATATTGGCGAAGGCCAGGATCAGCGTGCCGGCCTGAGGCTTCAGGCCCGACGCCAGCAGCGCGTCGACCACGACCGCGCCCGACACTTCGTTGCCATGCGTCAGCGCATTCACCATCACGACCGGCCCAGGCCTGCCGCTGTCGCGCACATGGACATAGGGCGCGGCGCCACCGCTCTCCCAGCGTCGAAGATCCGGGAAGGCGAATTCTATCGGCGAGTTGTCGGACATAATCTAGAATCCCTGTGAGAATGCACTGGTCCTTCGCACGCTCCACGGCGAGGGACAAGCAGGGGAAAGCCAGTGACACGCACGCGTTATCGTTGGTTCATCGTCTTCCTGCTATTCGCGATCACCAGCGTCAACTATGTCGACCGCGCGGCCATCTCTTACGCCATGCCCGCAATGCAACGCGACCTCGGCCTCTCGCCTGCCGACACCGGCCTCATCCTCGGTGCCTTCGGTCTCGGCTACGCGCTCACGACGCTTCTCGGCGGCTTCGCCGTCGACCGCTACGGCGCGCGCATCGTTCTCACCGTCGCGGCCGTCCTGTGGAGCCTGTCGATCGGGTCGACGGCGCTCGCGAGCGGCTTCGCTGCCCTCTACGCGGCGCGTGTGCTGCTGGGTGTCTCCGAAGGTCCCAACTTCCCGGCCCTGACCGGCGCCGTCAGCACCTGGCTGTCGCCGCACGAGCGGGCAACCGCGCTCGGTAACGCGTTGTTCGCCGTGCCGCTAGCACTCGCCGTCGGCGGGCCCATCGTGACGCAGCTCCTGGGCTGGCTCGACTGGCGCCTCACCTTCGCTGCGCTGTTCGTCCTGTCCGCCGCTTGGGTGCCGCTTTGGTACTTCCTGTTCCGCGACGATCCGGCCGAGTCGCGCTTCGTCAATGCCGCGGAACTCGCACATATCCGCACGAGGGATCCCTCGATCGTCACAGCGCCGCACGCCACCTCGAAATCTTGGCCGGAGCCGGGCGTCCTGCGGACACTCCTCACCAACAGGACATTGCTCGCCAATTACTGGGCCTTTTTCGTCTTCGGTTACTTCCTGTTCTTCTTCATGACGTGGCTGCCGAGCTATCTGGAGCGCAAGTACGGGCTCAACTTGCAGACCGTCGGCCTGTTCACGGTGTTGCCCTGGCTTTCGGCGGCGGCACTGCTGTGGCTGTTCGGCCGCTGGTCCGACCATCTTCTGAAGACTACCGGCCGACTGCGCATCGCCCGCTCGTATCTTATTGCCGGCAGCCAGCTCGTCGCGGCGCTGGCGGTCATTCCCGTGGCGCTCACCGACAACCTCGCGGTGGCGATCGCGGGGATCACGGTGGCGGTCGCGGCATCGATGGGCGCCAACGCAGCCTACTATGCGGTGAACGTCGATATCGTCCCGCATCGCGCGGCGACGGCGCTCGGTATCATGGATTTCGCCTTCGCCATAGCGGGCTTCCTCGCCCCTGCCATCACCGGCTGGGTGTTGAACCTGCGCGGTTCGTTCGCCGACGGCTTCCTGCTGATGACAGCCTTGGCGCTCTCATCGGTGCTGATCGTGCTTCTGTTCCACCATCCCGACCGGGATCAGGAGGGTCCGGCGCCGAATGCCTGACCCTCAGCCCTCCCTGAACCAGCTCGCGAGGTTCCAGGTGTTGTTGTCCCAGCCGCTGAGTTCGACCACGAGCCCGTTGTTCACGGCCGCCGCCCCCAGTCGCGCCACCACGGGGATCACCACCTGGTTGTTCACGACCAGCTCGTTCAGCCTGATGAGCAGGGCGGCCCGCTTGATCGGGTCGAGTTCCACCTGGGCGGCCTTGTGGATGTCGTCGTACTCCTGGTTCTGCCAGCGCGTGATGTTGCGGCCTTGCCACTTGTTGTCCTTGGTCGATGCCTCCCACGAGCAGAACTGGCGCAGGAAAACCTCGGGATCTGGAGCGTTCATGCCGTTGTTGTACATCTGCAGGTCGGCGTAGAACTTGGTGTAGGTGTCCGGGTTGGCGACGTCGGACGAGAAGAACACCGACGCCGTCACCGACTTCAGCTCCATGTCGATGCCGGCCTTCTGGGCCGCCTGCTTGACGATCGCCTGGGTCTTCTGCCGCGGCTGGTTGATCGAGGTCTGGTAGACGAACTTCAGCTTCTTGCCGTCCTTCTCGCGAATGCCGTCGGAGCTCTTCTTCCAGCCCGCCTTCTCGAGAATGTCGGCGGCCTTGTCGACGTTGAACTCGTACTTCGTCGTCTTCGACTGGAACCGCTCCGGGTTACTGATGTAGTTGGGCGTGGCGACTCCGGTGCGGCCGTAGATGTGCTTCTCGATCGAGTCCTTGTCGACCAACAGTGACAGTGCCTGGCGGACCGCCGGATCCGACAGGGTCGGATGCTTGGTCTTGAGGCTGGAGCGCTCGCCGTCGACCTCGGTCCACGGGTCGGTGTTGTTGAGCTGGATGTGCTCGATGCCGCCGCCCCGCGAGAGAACAACGCGACCCTTGCCGCCTTTTTCGAGGCGAAGAAGGATCTCGTCCTCGACCTGCATGTTCCAGGCGAAGTCGAACTCGCCGGTCTGCAGCACCGCACGCGCCGCCGAGACGGCGTCGCCGCCGCCCTTCATCTCGATCGAGTCGAAGTACGGCTTGTTGGGCTGGTGATAGTTGGGATTGATCACGCCGGCGACGAGGTCGCCCGGCTTGAAGTCCTTGAACATGTAGGGGCCGGTGCCGACCGGCTTCAGGTTGGTCGGTGCATCGCGCGACTTGGCGCCGATGAAATCGACGAACAGGTGCTTGGGAATGATGCAGCCTGCCGCGGCGACGAAAGTGTCGGCCCAGAAGGGCGTCGGCTGCTTGAACTTCACGGTGACCGTGTGTTGGTCGACCTTCTCGACCGTGACATCCTTGTAGGAGCCGCTGGTGACCGCAGCCGTAGCCGGGTCCCTCGCGTACTGCCAGGTAAAGGCCACATCGTCGGCCGTGAAAGGCTTGCCGTCGTGCCAGGTGACGCCCTGCTTCAGCTTCCATGTCACCGATCGGCCGTCGGGACTGAGCGTTCCATCCTCGCGACCGGGGATCGACGCGGCCAGGATCGGTCGCAAGTTGCCGTCGCGATCCCAGGCGGCGAGCGGCTCGTAGAACAGGCGGCTGCCGTCCTGGTCCTTGGTGCCGACCGCGAAGTGCGGATTGAGCAGCGTCGGGCCCTGCCACCACAGTACCTTGAGCAGCCCGCCGCCGCCCCGTTTGGTCGGCTTATAAGTCGCCGGCGCCTGGGCCATCGCGACGCCGCCGTGCGCCAGCAGCTGGGTGGCCAGCGGCGCCGTAAGGCCCACTGCCATCATGCGCCGTACGAAGCCGCGGCGGGACAGTCGGCCCGCCTTCACCCGTTCGATCAGACCATGCAAGTCGTGCTCGCCCATTGGAAGCCTCCCTCCTGAGTGTCGTTGCCGCCCCTGACGCTCCGGCTATCCTGCAAGATACGTGCAAGCGTCGATGGGACCAGCGCCGAGCGCCGCCGTCAATGCCGCCTTGATTACCCTAGCCATTTGGGCGATACCGCCCCGCCCTCGCCCTCCACCGGCGGGGTGCGCGGAGGTCCAAACCCCGTGCCCTTCCACCTTGAGCGGAGTCCACATCCCATGCCCGACGTCACCACCGACGCGTCTGCGCCCAACCCGCACCTCGCCGCTTATGCCGCCCGTGGCCTGAAGGGCCGCATCCTTTCCGGCGTGCAGCCTTCCGGCGACCTCCATCTCGGCAACTATCTCGGCGCGATCCGCAACTTCGCGCGCCTGCAGAACGACTACGAGTGCCTCTATTGCGTAGTCGACCTGCACGCCATCACCCAGCCGCAGGACCCCAAGCTGCTGGCCAGTCAGACCCGAGAGATCGCCTCGGCGTTTCTCGCGGCGGGTATCGACGGCAGAAAGCAGATCGTCTTCAACCAGTCCTCGGTGCCCGAGCACGCCCAACTCGCCTGGGTGTTCAACTGCGTGGCCCGGGTCGGCTGGATGAATCGCATGACGCAGTTCAAGGAGAAAGCCGGCAAGGATCGCGAGAACGCATCGCTCGGCCTATACGCCTACCCGGCGCTGATGGCCGCCGACATCCTGATCTACAAGGCCACGCACGTGCCGGTCGGCGAGGACCAGAAGCAGCACCTGGAGCTCACGCGCGACATTGCCCAGAAATTCAACAACGACTTCAACGCCCCGGACTTCTTCCCGATCACCGAGCCGCTGATCCTGGGGACGGCCACGCGGGTCATGAGCCTGCGCGATGGCACCAAGAAGATGAGCAAGTCAGACCCGTCGGACTACTCGCGCATCAACCTCACCGACGATGCCGACGCCATTGCCCAGAAGATCCGCCGCGCCAAGACCGATCCTCATCCCATGCCGGACACCGTAGCCGACGCGGAGAAGCGGCCGGACGCCGACAATCTTCTGGACATCTACGCCGCGCTTGCCGACCGCAAGAAGGAGGACGTTGTCGCCGAGTTCGCCGGCAAGCAGTTCTCCGAATTCAAATCGGCACTCACCGAACTCGCGGTCGCCAAGCTGGGCCCGATCGGCGCTGAAATGCAGCGGCTGATGAAGGATCCGGGCCACGTCGACGCGGTGCTGCGCGACGGCGCGGCGCGCGCCCGCGCGGTGGCCGGGCCGATTCTCGCCGATGTCTACAAGACCGTGGGCTTCCTGAAGCCCTAGCCTTCCATCCGGGTGAGGGCCCACTTCACGGTGCAGCCCTCCATGGGGACCTGGCCGACCAGGACGATCTGCTCGGTGCGGCGAACGCGGCCCTCCTCACCGAGATAGATGCTCTCGGCGAGGCCGATACCCGCGCCGGTGGCGCGCAGTCGCCAGCCGCGACCGCTCGGCAGCCGCATCAGCACCGCTTGCCCGCTCTGCGCCAGCGTCGCCTTGACCGCCGGGTGGAGATGGAAGCGCACGATGAAGCGCTGGTCGGGCACCGTCACCGGCCGGCCTTCGGGACCGACGAAGGTGTCCTCGCCGCGCAGGTCCCCACCGTCGGGCGAGAGCCAGAGGCGGCGGCGGTGGATGATACCGTAGAGCGAGCGATAGCCGTCGTGGCTCATGTCGAGCCATTGCGCGCCGTCGTTCTCGGCGCGATCGACCAGCACGTTGCCCGCCCGGTACTCGAGTGCACCGTGATTGGTGATCTCGGTGGAGTTCGTGTCATCGACGACGGCGGTGCTGTGGGCTGCCGTGTAGCGCATGAAGTGGCGCCAGTCGCGCGGTGCGCCGGGATAGGTGCCGCAGTTCACGATCAGCCGCTCGTGCGCGGCGCTCATCTCGAACGACAGCGTGCCGGCGTGAGCGATGCCGTCCATGCCGCGACCGGGCGGGCTGCCGGCATCGGCGATGACCAGAGAGGTGCCCGCGGCCAAACGCTGGAAGCCGCTCGCCAACGCCATCACCGGCGCACCTTCGTTCGAACCGGATCGGCCCAGCATCAGGTCGATGAGCATCCGGTCGCCCTCCCAGGCGCCGTTGAACAGCGCCAGCCCGCCGTCGCCGTGCCGGAAGAAACGCAGCATCGGCGCCATGCGATCGATGGCGGCGATCAGCTCGGCCGGCGCGCGGCGTTCGGCCGACGTCAACGCCGCCCGAACGTCCAGGAGATGCCGCAGCACCGCCACCTGAAGATGCGGCGCGCGCTCGGCCACGATGCCGTCATGCATGACGTAGCGCTTCACGAACCTGCCGAGGCGCCCGAGTGTCTGCTCAAGGCTTCGCTCGAAACGCTTGCCGTCGCGCAGGAAGGCGAGATCGGCGTAGATCAGTGCCTTCAGTGCCGCGACCGCTTCGTGGCCGACCAGGCCGGTTCGAAGGGCGCGCTTGAGGTGCGTGCGCTGGCGGGCGAGCGAGAACACGAACCGGGCGGCGAAGCCCGGGTCGGCGGCGGCAGCCAGCCAGTCGTAGTGCCGAATCCAGGAGACGATGCGCGCCGCAAGTACGTCGCGCCGCCACGTCCGCGGCGACCAGCGCCATTCCCGGTTGGTCCAGTCGTCGACCAGACGGACGGCAAGCGCCGCGCCGGCAGGATCGCCGCAGTCGCGCAGATCGCGCAGCCAGTCGAAGCCGTTCAGGGCGTCGATCCACAGTGCCGGCGCGCCCGCCCGCTGCCACGGCGGGTCGTCGGACTCGGCCGAAATCCGGCCGGTCCCGCCATGGGCCGTGAACTCGCCCCCCAGCAGTCGTTGACCTCGCCCGGCGTCGCCAGGCCAAGAGTCCGGTGCCACCGCAAAGAAGCTGCGTGGCGTGCCATAACCCAGGGTCAGGGAGTAAAGGGCGGACCCCATGAGCCAGCGTCCGAGCTTCCGGCTCTCGCCAGCCGCCACGGCCGCCGGGCGGGCGGGAGTCGAGCGGACCGGCCGGGCTCCGGGCACCAACGCATCACCGGGCCGTCGTGTCTCTGAGGCGACCAGCGTCATCTTTGTTCTGTTCTTTGGCCCAAACGGCAGGCCGCCGGGCGGTGGAGGGGTTGTGGCCAGTTTACCCGAGCCGGAGGGCTATGGCGATGCCCCGAAAGCGACCGCAAAACCCCCTTGAACCGCCGACTTGGCACCCCAAATTTACCCTCACGGGAAGGCCTAATTGGATTCCCGACCACTCGCTCCTCGGAGGAGGGTCTTATGAGTCGCGTGTCGATGTTCAATTCGCCCCTGCTGCTGGGCTTCGACCAGCTCGAGCGTACGCTGGATCGGCTGGCCAAGAGTGCCGAAGGCTATCCGCCGTACAATATCGAGCGGATCGGCGAGAACGGCCTGCGTATTACTCTCGCCGTCGCGGGCTTCACGACCGACGACCTGGCCATCGAGCTGGTGGAAAATCAGCTGACCGTCCGCGGCAAGCAAACCGACGACGCGGACCGGGTTTTTCTCCATCGCGGAATAGCCGCGCGCCAGTTCCAGAGGGCTTTCATGCTGGCCGACGGCATCGAAGTGATGGGCGCCCGCCTGGACAATGGCCTGCTGTCCATTGACCTGGCTCGCCCCGTGGCGGAGCCGCGCATTCGGACCATTCGCATCGATTCCGACGACACCGCTGCCGGAGCGAACAAGACTGTCGACATCACCGCGCGCCGCGCGCAATCGCGATGACGGCACCCGCGTTGACGCTGCCAAGGAGGTAGCTATGGAAAACGAACAGACCCCCTTCATCCGCTTGGCCGACGAGGCCTTTCTGAGCCTCGGCGCGCAGCAGATCGCCTACGTGAAGGCGATCAATCTGCCCGACGGCGCACATGCCATCGGCATCTTCTCCGCCGACGGCAAGCCGATGGCCGCCGCCCCTTCGGTCGAGATTGCCCAGGCGTTGATCCGCCAGCACGATCTCGAACCGGCGCTGGTCCACTAGCTGGACGGCAAGAACAGCACGAAAGGAAAAGCGGTTCAGGCGGCGCTTTGCGCCTGGACCGACTCCACGAGCAGAGCGTAGAGCGCCTCGGCGGTTTCCGTCGCCCGAAGCTTGTCGACGAGGGCGCGATCGCGCAGAAGCCGCGACACGCGCGCCAGCGCCTTCAGATGGTCGGCGCCTGCGCCTTCGGGTGCCACCAGCAGGAAAACGATATCGACCGGCCGCTCGTCGACCGCGTCGAAGGCGACAGGCTGCGCCAGCCGGGCGAACAGACCACGCGGCGCCACAATCGATGCCATGCGGGCGTGGGGGATTGCGATCCCGCCGCCGACGCCGGTCGAGCCCAACGCTTCGCGCTCGACCAGGCGGTCGAACAGGCGGCGCTCGTCCAGCGCAAAAACCTTTGCCGCACGGCCCGACAGTTCGGCCAGAAGCGCCTTCTTGCCGGGCGTCTTCACGCTGGCCAGAACGGCCTCGGGGCCGGTCAGCAAATCAGCGATTTCCACAATGTCACCAATGGGTTAGCGGGCATCAGTCAAATTCGCCCAGCGAGGGGTTCGCCCCTATAGGCGCGTCCTTCGGGCCGGTCAAGCCGGTCGTCCCGCGAGCCTTCGCGACCGCGTCAGTCGGCCGGCCCCGCCAGCGCTTGCGAAGCCATAGCGGCGCTCGACAGGGCGGCCGGCAAACTGCGTCCCATGCCCAGGCGGCCCAGCCGCCGGCGCTCGGCCGACGAGGGGATACGCATGGCTTCGCGATATTTGGCCACGGTGCGACGGGCGATTTCGACGCCCTCGCCCTTCAGTAGGTCGACGATACGGTCGTCCGACAGCGGCTGGTGGGCGCTCTCGCCGCCGACCAGAAGCCTTATCCGCGAGCGGACCGACTCGGAGGAAACCACGGTGCCCGGCGTGCGGGCCGGCAGGGACGAGGTGAAGAAGTACTTCAACTCGAAAATGCCGCGCGGCGTGGCGATGTACTTGTTCGATGTCACGCGACTCACCGTACTCTCATGCAGCTCGGTCGCGATGGCGATGTCACGCAGGACCAACGGCCGGAGCGCACTCACGCCGTGGCGGAAGAAACCGTCCTGCTGGCGGACGATCTCCCGCGCCACCTTCAGGATCGTGGTCGCCCGCTGCTCGAGTGTCTTGACCAACCAATTGGCCGACTGAAAGCGTTCGGCCACGAAGTCGCGGTCGGCCTTGGCGCGCGCGCCCTTCATCAGGGTCGCATGATAGTTCCGGTCGACCAGCACCTTCGGCAGCGCGTCGGTGTTGAGTTCGATGAACCAGCCCTCTTCGCCGGTATCGGGATCCTTGGCCGGCTGCAGGTAGAGATCCGGCGCGACCGGCTGGATCGGTTCGAAATCGAAAGCCTGCCCGGGCCGCGGATCGAGCGTGCGCAGTTCGGCCAGCATGTCGCGCAGGTCCTCATCGTCGACCCCGCACCGGCGGCGCAGCGGACCGAGTTCGCCCGCGGCCACGAGGTCGAGATTGGCAAGCAACGCCGTCATGGCGGGATCAAGCCGGTTGCGTTCGGCGAGCTGGGCGCCAAGACACTCGGCGACCGTCCGGGAAAACAGACCAGCCGGCTCGATCTGGCGCAGCCGCGCCCAGACGGCTTCCACAGCATCGAGCCCCACGCCGAGGCCGGCCGCGACCCCGGCGGCCTCAAGGCGGCAATAGCCGGCTTCGTCGAGTCCTTCGGCCAACTTCAGGGCGATGCGTCGCTCACCGGTATCGCCAAACATCAGCTCGATCTGCTCGAGCACATGCACGGCCAGAGAGCGCGGCCGGCCGGCCACGAAGTCCAGCGCGTCGGGAGCATCCTCACGTTTGCCCACGCCACTGGCCGCGGCATCGCCGCCGCGGTCGGCATGTTCGCGCGTCCAGCGGTCGTCGGCTTCCGCCAGCGCCGGCGCGACCGCCGCCAGGGTCTCGGCCGTATCCGCTGGCGGCTCCAGCGGCAGCGCGTCGGGCTCGGCCACCGGACCGTCGTCCGGCGTGCCTTCCGAGAGCAGCGGATTCTTCTCGAGTTCCTGCTGGATGAACGCCGCGAGTTCGAGATGCGAGAACTGCAACAGCTTGATGGCCTGCTGCAGTTGCGGCGTCATCGCCAACGTCTGGCGCGACGCGAGGAGCAGACTCTGACCGATACGCATCCTAACCCCCACCGCGAGGGCGATGTTCGCCCTCCACAGGAGCTAAAGCAATAATCGTGCCAAAGTCAAAAGCGGCGATCGCCTAGTGTGCGAAGATATCCGTCTCGGGCCAGCCCGCGAGGTCCAGGCGAGCCCGGGTCGGAAGGAAGCGGAAGGCGGCCGCGGCCAGATCGGCCCGGCCTTCCCGCGTCAGGAGAATGTCGAGCTTGGCCTTGAGAGCATGCAGGTGCAGGACGTCGGAGGCGGCATAGGCCATCTGCTCCTCGGTCAGGCTTTCGGCGCCCCAGTCGGAGGTCTGCTGCTGCTTCGACAGATCGACGCCCAGAAGCTCCTTGCAGAGGTCTTTTAAGCCGAACTTGTCGGTGAAGGTCCGCGTCAGCCGGGCCGCAATCTTGGTGCAGTAGACCGGCTCGCACCGCACGCCCAGCGCATGCTCGAGCACGGCGATGTCGAAGCGGCCGAAATGGAAGAGCTTCAGGACCTTGGGGTCGGCGATCAGGGCCGCCAGCCGCGGTGCCTTGATCGGGCCGCGCGGCACCTGGACCAGGTGGGCATTGCCGTCGCCTGCCGAAAGCTGGACCAGGCACAGCCGGTCGCGGTGAGGGTTGAGGCCCATCGTCTCGGTGTCGATGGCAACGACCGGACCGAACGACAGGTCGGCCGGGAGGTCGCCGCGATGAAGGCTGATGGCCATTTACCCGATGCCTCGCAAGCCCCGCATGGTGCCCAGGAGAAGACTCGAACTTCCACGCCTTTCAGCGCTAGTACCTGAAACTAGTGCGTCTACCAATTCCGCCACCTGGGCACGGCATGCGGGCTCGTGAGGGCCGTGAGTTAGGGCCGGTCCGCGCCGATGTCAACCGCAGCGCCTTTGCGCCGCGCTTGCACCGTAACGACGATGGGTTATAGGCAGCATCGCATGAGCATCCAGCAGGTCACGGTTTTCGGCGGCAGCGGCTTCATCGGCCGGGCCATTGTGCGGGCGCTGGCGCAGGAGGGCCTGCTGGTGCGGGTCGCGGTGCGCCGGATCGAACTCGCCGAACCTCTCAAGACCGCGGGCGATGTCGGCCAGATCACGCTGATGCGCGCCAACCTGCGGGTGCCTCAGTCGATCGCCGGCGCCATCGACGGCAGCCAGGCCGTCATCAACGCCGCGGGGATCCCCTTCCAGCGCGGGCGCCAGCGCTACCAGGCCGTCCATGTCGCCGGGGCCAAGGCGATGGCCGAGGCGGCCCGAGCGGCGGGCGTCGCGCGCTTCGTCCATCTGTCCGGGCTCGGCACCGACCATCGCGCCTCGAAGAACCGCTTCATCCAATCAAAGATCGCCGCTGAAGACGCCGTCGTGGCCGCCTTCCCATCGGCCACGATCCTGCGCCCCAGCGTGGTCTTCGGCCCCGGCGATGCGATGTTCACCCGCATGGCGGCAATCGCTGCGACCGCGCCCTTCGTGCCGGTTGTCGGCAGCGGCATGGCCAAGGTCCAGCCGGTGTTCGTCGGTGATCTCGGCCAGGCCGCGGCCGCCGTTCTGGCGCGTCCCGAGACCGCAAAGACCGTTTTCGAACTCGGCGGGCCGCGGATCTACACCTATCGCGAGATCGCAGCCCTGGTGCTGCACACGATCGGCCGTCAAAAGCCGGTCATCGGCGTGCCGGCCGGCCTCATGAAGATCGCGGGCTTCTTCGCCGAATTCCTGCCCGTGCCGCCGATCACCCACGATCAGGTCGGTTTGCTGACCCTCGACAACACCGCCCGTCCGGGCGCTCCCGGCTTCGCCGCCCTCGGCATCCAGCCGACCGCCGCCGAAGCCATTCTGCCGACCTACCTCGACCGGTTCCGCGTCGGCGGCCGCTACAACCAGCACGCCCCGGCCTGATCTCCTGCAGACGTGGCTTTCTTGAGCGCTATGGTCTGATCTCTTTAATTGATCTATTTTCGAAACTATTATCAGATGACTTCTCACATGCCTCGCAGTCGAAAGAAATTCTCGAAATAAATTCACCAAAATAGGTCAATACTATTGACTATAGATGATGCGTGTGGTGAATCATTGTCCTGGGCGCAGCTTTGGGGCGATGCGCCCCCAATTTTGCGCAATAAAATTATTCTGCGAAATCGAGGGCGCGGCCATGGCCGAGAGAATGCTGAAGTTCGTCGGAACGCCGCAGGCCATGCCGGACAAGCGCCCGGCCGCCGAGCGGCGGCGCGACTTCCAGGAGATCTATGCGAACTACGCCCGGGCCAGGGCCGCCGAGCAGGCGGCGCGATGCTCGCAGTGCGGCGTGCCGTTCTGTCAGGTCCACTGTCCCCTGCACAACAACATCCCCGACTGGCTGAAACTCACTGCCGAAGGCCGCCTTAAGGAGGCTTACGAACTCTCATCGGCCACCAACAACTTCCCCGAGATCTGCGGCCGCATCTGTCCGCAGGACCGGCTGTGCGAGGGCAACTGCGTCATCGAGAAGGGCTTTGAGTCGGTGACGATCGGGTCGGTCGAAAAGTTCATCACCGATACCGCCTGGGAGCGCGGCTGGGTGAAGCCGATCCAGCCCCGCCGCGAGCGCGCAGAAAGCGTCGGCATCGTGGGTGCCGGCCCGGCCGGCCTGGCCGCCGCCGAGCAACTCCGCCGCAAGGGCTACCAGGTCGCCGTCTACGACCGCTACGACCGCGTCGGCGGCCTCATGATCTACGGCATCCCCAACTTCAAGCTCGAGAAGGAGATCGTGCAGCGCCGCGAAAAGCTGCTGCGCGATTCCAAGGTCGCGTTCCACCTGAACTGCGAGGTCGGCCGCGATGTCACGATGGACGAGTTGCGTGCACGCCATGCCGCGGTGCTGATCGCGACCGGCGTCTACAAGGCGCGCGATATCGCGGCCCCCGGTGTCGGCCTGCCCGGCATCGCGGCCGCGCTCGACTATCTCACCGCCTCGAACCGCAGCGGCCTCGGCGACAGGGTGCCCGACTACGAATCGGGGGCGCTCGACGCCGCCGGCAAGAATGTCGTCGTGATCGGCGGTGGCGACACCGCGATGGATTGCGTCCGCACGGCCGTGCGTCAGGGCGCCAGGTCCGTAAAATGCCTCTATCGCCGCGACCGCGCCAACATGCCGGGCTCGCAACGCGAGGTGAAGCACGCCGAGGAGGAAGGCGTCGAGTTCGTCTGGCTCACGACGCCGCAGGCTTTCCTGGGCAAGGACCGCGTGAGCCACGTGCGCGCGGTACGCATCCATCTGGGCATGCCCGATGCGACCGGCCGCCAGGCGCCGCAGGAGATCGCCAACTCTCACGTCAACATCGAGGCCGACCTCGTGCTGAAGGCGCTGGGCTTCGATCCCGAGGACCTGCCGGCGATGCTCGCGGCGCCCGATCTCGACGTCACCGGCTGGGGCACGCTCAAAGTCGACGGGCGCAGCATGATGACCCGTCTCGACGGCGTGTTCGCCGCCGGCGACATCGTACGTGGTGCTTCTCTGGTGGTGTGGGCGGTGCGCGACGGCCGCGACGCCGCCGAGCGCATCCATTCATATCTGACGGCCAAGGCACTGGCTGCCCAGCGGATCGCAGCGGAGTGAGAGAAATGTTGACGCTTTACGACTACATGGACTCGGGCAACGGCTACAAATGCCGGCTGGTACTGGCGAATCTCGGTATCCCGTTCAAGCTCGTGCTGTGCGACATCCTCAAGGGTGAGACGCGCACGCCCGAATTCCTGAAGCGCAATCCCAACGGCCGCATCCCGACCTTGCAGATCGAGGACGGCAGCCACCTCTTCGAGTCGGGCGCCATCATCTGGTACCTGGCCGACGGCACGCCGTTGGCACCGAAGGATCGCAAGGCGCGCGCCGAAACGCTGCAGTGGATGTTCTTCGAACAGTACAGCCACGAGCCCTACATCGCCGTCGCGCGCTTCTGGAAGCACTACCTGCCGAAGCTGACGCCGCTGCAGGAGATGGACCTGCCGAACCGCATCAAGGGCGGCTACGCCGCCCTCGACATCATGGAGAAGCACCTGACGGCGCGTCAGTTCTTCGTCGATGAGCGCTACGGGCTCGCCGACATCGCGCTCTACGCCTACACGCACGTCGCGCACGAGGGCGAGTTCGACCTGTCGAAGTATCCCGGCATCAATGCCTGGATGAAGCGGGTCGCCGCCCAGCCACGCCACGTCACCATCAGCCACCGTAACTGAAGAGGGAGAAGACCATGCCAATGATCCGGGTCGAAATGTTCGAAGGCCGCACGCTCGAACAGCGCCGCAAGCTGGCGAAGGAACTGACCGAGGGCACCTGCCGGGCGCTCGGCTGCACCCCCGATGCGGTGCAGATCGTCCTCACCGACATCAAGAAAGAGAACTGGGCCGAGGCCGGCAAGCTGTTCTCCGACTAACACTCGTTTCCGGGAATCGACGCCATGTCCGCACGTCCCTTCGATGCCGAGCAGTTCGTCAGCGACTACCGCAACGGTGTCGCCGAGCTCACGCGCGCCTACGGCTACAACCCCGCCGCCGAAGTCGATTCCTGCGGCGTGGGTCTCGTGGTGTCGCTGGACGGCAAGCGGCGTCGCGACGTCGTGCGGGCCGGCATCGACGCCCTGAAGGCGGTCTGGCACCGCGGCGCCGTCGACGCCGACGGCAAGACGGGCGACGGCGCGGGCATCCATGTCGAGATTCCGCAGGACTTCTTCAAGGAGCATATCCGCGATTCGAGCGGCGAACTCCCGCAGGTCGGCCGCGTCGCGGTCGGCATGGTCTTTCTGCCGCGCACCGATCTCGGCGCGCAGGAGCGCTGCCGCACCATCGTCGAGACCGAGATCCTGCGCTTCGGTCACACCATCCTCGGCTGGCGCCAGGTGCCGGTCGACATCTCGTCGATCGGCGAGAAGGCCAATGCGACGCGGCCGGAGATCGAGCAGATCCTGATCGGCCGCGGCGATCCCCTGCTCGACAACCGCGAATTCGAGAAGCAGCTCTACATCCTGCGGCGGCGCATGGAGAAGGCGGCGATCGCCGAGAACATCGCCGAGTTCTACGTCTGCTCGCTCAGCTGCCGGTCGGTCGTCTACAAGGGCATGTTTCTGGCCGAGCACCTGTCGGCGTTCTATCCCGACCTGCTCGACGAACGCTTCATCTCGCGCTTCGCGATCTTCCATCAGCGCTATTCGACCAACACCTTCCCGCAATGGAAGCTGTCGCAGCCCTTCCGCGTGCTGGCCCACAACGGCGAGATCAACACCCTGCTGGGCAACGTCAACTGGATGAAGAGCCACGAAGCCCGCCTCGACCATGACGGCTTCGGCCGGTCGATCGAGGACCTGAAGCCGATCATCCAGCCCGACGCGTCGGACTCCTCGGCGCTCGACAACGTGTTCGAGCTGCTGGTCCGCGGCCATCGCAACCTGCCGATGGTCAAGACGATGATGATCCCCGAGGCGTCGGCATCGAACCCCAACGTGCCGCCCCGCCACCGGGCCATGTACAACTACGTGAACGGCGTCATGGAGCCGTGGGATGGGCCGGCGGCCATCGCCGCCGTCGCCGGCAAGTGGGCGCTGGTCGGGCTCGATCGCAACGGGCTCCGGCCCATGCGCTACGTGCGCACGTCGGATGACCTGCTGATCGCCGGCTCCGAAGCCGGCATGGTGCCGCAGGACGAGGCCAGCATCGTCGAGAAGGGCCGCCTCGGCCCGGGCGAGATGCTGGCCGTCGATATGGACCAGCCCAGGCTCTACAAGGATCGCGAGCTGAAGGACATGCTCGCCGAGACCCACGACTATGCCGACTGGACCGGCCGCACCGTCGAACTCGACTCGTTGATCAAGCAGGAAGCGCCGGCCGGCGAGCACTTCGCGCCGGACGAGCTGCGCCGCCGGCAGTTCGCGGCGGGCTGGTCGATCGAGGACCTCGAGATGATCCTCCACCCCATGGTCGAGGACGCCAAGGAGGCCGTGGGCTCGATGGGCGACGACGCGCCGCTGGCCGTGCTGTCGGACACCTATCGCGGCATGCACCACTACTTCCGGCAGAACTTCAGCCAGGTCACCAATCCGCCGATCGACAGCCTGCGCGAGCGCAACGTCATGACGATCCGCACGCGGCTGGGCAACCTCGGCAACATCCTCGACGAGAGCCCCGAGCAGAGCGAGATGCTGTCGCTGCAGTCGCCGATCGTGCTCAACGCCGAGTTCGAGGCGATGCGGCGATATATGGGCGAAACAGCGGCGCGCATCGACTGCACTTTCGATCCGACCGGGGGACTGGACGCGATGCGCCAGGCCTTCGACCGGATCTGCCACGAGGCCGAGGAAGCGGTGCGCCGCGGCTGCCTGCACATCGTCCTCACCGACGCCAACGTCGACGACGGACGCGCGGCCCTACCGATGATCCTGGCGGCGGGCTCGGTGCACTCCTACCTGGTGCGCCAGTCGCTGCGCACCTTCACGTCGCTGAACATCCGCTCCGGCGAGTGCCTGGACGTCCACTATGCCGCCGTCATCATCGGCGTCGGCGCCACGACCGTGAACCCCTATCTCGCCGAGGAGACCATCGCCGCACGCCATGCGCGCGGCCTGTTCGGCAAGCTGACGCTTGGCGAGTGCCTGGCCAACTACAAGAAGGCGCTCGACGACGGCCTGCTCAAGGTGATGTCCAAGATGGGCATCTCGGTCCTGTCGTCATACCGCGGCGGCTGCAATTTCGAGGCCGTCGGCCTGTCGCGCTCGCTGGTGGCGGAGTTCTTCCCCGGCATGCCCTCGCGCATCTCGGGCATCGGCCTGCGCGGCGTGCAGGAGAAGGTCGCCCGGCAGCATGCCCGCGCCTTCGACGAGGACATCATCGCCCTGCCGATCGGCGGCTTCTACAAGATCCGGCGCGGCGGCGATCGCCACAACTTCGAGGGCGATCTCATCCACATGCTGCAGGACGCGGTGAACACCGAGTCCTATGCCAAGTACCGCAAGTACAGCGACGCGGTGCGTCGCCTGCCGCCGATCAACCTGCGCGACCTGCTCGACTTCAAGACCGACCGCGGCCCGGTGGCGCTCGACGAGGTCGAATCGATCACCGAGCTGCGCAAGCGGCTGGTGGCGCCAGGCATCTCGTTGGGAGCGCTCGGTCCCGAGGCGCACGAAACGCTGTCGATCGCCATGAACCGCATCGGCGCCAAGTCAGATTCCGGCGAAGGCGGCGAGGATCCGGCGCGCTACAGCCCGCGCGCCAACGGCGACAACGCCTCGTCCGCCATCAAGCAGGTGGCGTCGGGCCGCTTCGGCGTCACCGCCGAGTATCTCAACAACTGTCGCGAGATCGAGATCAAGGTCGCCCAGGGCGCCAAGCCCGGCGAGGGCGGGCAGCTGCCCGGCCTGAAGGTCAGCGAGATGATCGCCCGGCTGCGTCATTCCACGCCCGGCGTCAGTCTGATCAGCCCGCCGCCCCACCACGACATCTACTCGATCGAGGATCTGGCGCAGCTCATCTACGACCTGAAGCAGATCAACCCCGAAGCACGGGTGACGGTAAAGCTGGTCGCCCGCTCGGGCATCGGCACCATCGCCGCCGGCGTCGCCAAGGCCAAGGCCGACGTGATCCTGATTTCGGGCCACAGCGGCGGCACCGGCGCCAGCCCGCAGACCAGCATCAAATACGCCGGCATTCCCTGGGAGATGGGCCTGTCGGAGACGCATCAGGTGCTGACGCTGAACCGTCTGCGCGAGAAGGTTCTGCTGCGCACCGACGGCGGCATCAAGACCGGCCGCGACGTGGTGATCGCCGCGATGCTGGGCGCCGAGGAATACGGCATCGGCACGGCATCGCTGATCGCCATGGGCTGCATCATGGTCCGCCAGTGCCACTCCAACACCTGCCCGGTCGGCGTCTGCACGCAGGATCCGGCGCTGCGCGCCAAGTTCGAGGGCACGCCCGAGAAGGTCGTCAACCTGTTCAGCTTCATCGCCGAGGAAGTGCGCGAGATCCTGGCGCAGCTGGGCTACCGCTCGTTGCTCGAGATCGTCGGCCGTTCGGACCTGCTGAAGCAGGTGAGCCGTGGCGCCCGCACTCTCGACGATCTCGACCTCAATCCCCTGCTGACCCGGGCCGACGGCGGCCGCGAGGTGGCGCATTGCACGGTCGAGGGCCGCAACGAGGTGCCCGACACGCTGGACGCCCAGATGATCCGCGATGCCCAACCGCTGTTCACGCACCGCGAGAAGATGCAGCTCCAGTACAGCGTTCGGAACACGCACCGCGCCGTCGGCACGCGGCTTGCCGCCATGATCACGCGCAAGTACGGCATGTCCGGCCTGCAACCCGACACCGTGACGGTGCGGCTGCGCGGCACCGCCGGCCAGTCGCTCGGCGCCTTCGCCGTGCGCGGCATGAAGCTGGAAGTGTTCGGCGACGCCAACGACTATGTCGGCAAGGGTCTGAGTGGTGGCACCATCGTCGTGAAGCCGACCGTTTCGAGTCCGCTGGTGCCGGAGCACAACGCCATCATCGGCAACACGGTTCTCTACGGCGCGACGGCCGGCAAGCTGTTCGCCTCGGGCCGCGCCGGCGAGCGCTTCGCCGTGCGCAACTCCGGCGCGGATACCGTCGTCGAGGGCGTTGGCTGCAACGGCTGCGAATACATGACCGGCGGCACCGCCGTGGTCCTGGGACCGGTCGGCGTCAACTTCGCCGCCGGCATGACCGGCGGCATGGCGTTCGTCTACGATCCCGCCGATGCTTTTAAGCTCAACGTCAATCCCGAGACGGTGGTCTGGCAGCGCCTCGATCACCCGCATTGGGAGGCCGAGCTCAAGAGACTGGTCGCGGAGCATGTCGCCGAGACGAAGTCGCCGCTCGGTGCGCGCCTGCTGAACGACTGGAACCGCGAAGTCGGGCACTTCTGGCAGGTCGTGCCGCGGGAAATGCTGACGCGCCTGCCCCAGCCGCTGACGGTCGCGAAAGAGAAGCGGGCCTAGGGTCGCAGCATCGGAGCCGCGCCGGTGGCCGCGGAAATTGCTACGGTGATCCTGGACAGAAAGGTGTGACGCCATGTCTAGGATCGAGATCGAGCGCCGCGCGGCCATTGCCATCGTGCGGTTCAACAACCCGCCCAAAGGCTACATGAACGCCGCCATGGTCGCTGAGCTCGACCAGACGGTCGATACGCTGCTGGCCGACACGTCGGTACGCGTACTGGTCTTCACCGGCGCGCTGAAGGGCGTGTTCATTGAGCACTACGACGTGTCGGAGCTTCTCGCGCTGTCGGAACGGCTGCGCGCCAAGGGCGCCACCTTCTCGCCCGACCGCCCCTCGCCCGAGGGCGCCTACCACAAGATCCTTGCCCGGCTGGAGGCGGCGGCCAAGCCCGCGATTGCCGCCATCAACGGCACGGCCATGGGCGGCGGCTTCGAGTTCTGCATGGCCTGCGACATCCGACTGGCCGAGCGCGGCCCCTACTGGCTGGGCCAGCCCGAAATCAACATCGGCATCCTGGCCGGCGCCGGTGGAACGCAACGCCTGGTCCGCCTGGTCGGCGAGGCGCGCGCCCTCGAACTGTCGCTGATGGGCCGCACGGTCTCGCCCGACGAAGCCGCCGCTCTCGGCATGGTCCATGCGGCGGTCGACGGGCCGGTGCTGGCGCACGCGCTGGCAATGGCCGGGCGCCTGGCGGCGCAGCCGCCGCGGGCGGTTGGGCACATCAAGTCGCTGGTCCGGACGGCCGCGGCGACGCCGTTGCCGGAGGGACTAGCGCGCGAGCGGACGCTGTTCATGGACCTTGCCGTCAGCGACGACGGCCACCGGCTGATGAGCGAATTCGTGGCCGGCCGGCGCACGATCCGCGACTGATTGACAGGCCGGCGGCCGCCCTTCCATATGCCGGCACCCGCGAAGCAAGGACGGAACGGAGCCCATGGCGAACAAGGTCTACAAGGATGCCAAGTCGGCGCTGGAAGGCGTGCTCAGCGACGGCATGATGGTGATGTGCGGCGGCTTCGGGCTGGTCGGCATTCCCGACAAGCTGATCCGGGCGATGCGCGACGCGGGCGTCAAAAACCTGACATGCGTCAGCAACAATGCCGGCATCGACGGCGCGGGCCTCGGCCTGCTGCTTGAGGCTGGCCAAGTGAAGAAGATGATCTCGTCCTACGTCGGCGAGAACAAGACCTTCGCCAAGCTCTATCTCGAGGGCAAGCTGGAGATCGAGTTCAACCCGCAGGGCACGCTGGCCGAGCGCTGCCGTGCCGGCGGCGCCGGCATCCCGGCCTTCTACACCAAGACCGGCGTCGGCACCGAAGTGGCCAAGGGCAAGGAGACCAAGATCTTCGACGGCCAGGAATATGTCATGGAGCTCGGCCTGGTCGGCGACCTGGCATTGGTCAAGGCATGGAAGGGCGATACCTCGGGCAATCTCATCTACCGAAAGGCGGCGCGAAACTTCAATCCGATGATGGCGACGGCCGCCAAGATCTGCGTGGCCGAGGTCGAGGAGCTGGTGCCGGTGGGCCAGCTCGATCCCGACCACATCCACACGCCTGGGATTTTCGTCAACCGCATCCTCTGCGGCGCACCTTACGACAAGCAGATCGAGCAGCGCACCATTCGCAAGGCTTAGGAGACTGGAAGATGGCCTGGACCCGCGAACAGATGGCGGCACGCGCTGCCAAGGAACTGAAGGACGGCTACTACGTCAATCTCGGCATCGGCATTCCGACCCTGGTGTCGAACTACGTGCCCGAGGACGTCGACATCACGCTGCAGAGCGAGAACGGCATGCTCGGCGTCGGCCCCTTCCCGCTCGACAATGAAGTCGACGCCGACATCATCAATGCCGGCAAGCAGACCGTGACCGAACTCAAGGGCACGTCGTACTTCTCCTCGGCCGACAGTTTCGCCATGGTCCGCGGCGGCCATATCGACCTCTCCATCTTGGGCGCCATGGAAGTGGCCGAGAACGGCGACCTCGCCAACTGGATGATCCCGGGCAAGATGGTGAAGGGCATGGGCGG
>JAIETA010000083.1 GCA_019745575.1 Reyranella sp.
TTCGGCCGGCGGCGGCAGCGCGAGATCGGCGGCACCGACCGCCGGCACGTCGATGGCGAGATCGATGCGGTCGAGCAACGGCCCCGACAGCTTGCCCTGGTAGTCGACGCCGCAGCGCGGCGCGCGGCCGCAGGCCCGCGCCGGCTCCATCAGATGGCCGCAGCGACAGGGATTCATCGCCGCCACGAGCTGGAAGCGCGCCGGATAGGTGACGTGGGCGTTGGCCCGCGCCACGGTCACCCGACCGGACTCCAGGGGCTGGCGCAGCGCTTCCAGCGTGGCGCGGCTGAACTCCGGCAACTCGTCGAGGAACAGCACGCCGTGATGGGCGAGCGAGACTTCGCCCGGCCGCGCGCGCAGGCCGCCGCCGATCAGCGCCTGCAGGGTCGCCGAATGGTGCGGGTCGCGAAAGGTGCGGCGGCGGCTGAGCTTGCCTTCGGCGAGGTCGCCCGCCAGCGACCGCACCATGGACGCTTCCAGGGCCTCGTCCGGTTCGAGCGGCGGCAGCAGGCCGGGCAGCCGCGCCGCCAGCATCGACTTGCCCGAGCCCGGCGGGCCGATCATCAGAAGGTTGTGGCCGCCGGCCGCGGCCACTTCGAGCACCCGCTTGGCGCTCTCCTGGCCCTTTATCTCCGCGAGGTCGGGATAGGTCGTGCGATCCTCGGCCACCAGCGCTTCGGGCGGCGGCAGCATTTGCTGGCCGCGCAGATGATTGATCACGGCGAGCAGCGAGGGGGCGGCGACGATGGCCGGGGGATCGGCGCCATCGTTCGCCGCAGGCTCGAAGCCGCCCCACGCCGCCTCGCCCCCACACACGGCGGGGCAGATCACGCCGCGGCCCATCGCCCGGGCGGCAATCGCCGCCGGAAGGACACCAGGCACACGGCTCAACGCGCCGTCGAGCGCCAGCTCGCCCAGCACGACGAAGTCTTCTAGGCTCGTGCGCTCGATCACGCCCATGGCGGCCAACAGGCCGAGCGCAATCGGCAGGTCGTAGTGGCTGCCCTCCTTGGCGAGATCGGCCGGCGAAAGATTGACGCTGATGCGCTGCGGCGGCAGGGCGAGGCCCAACGCCCTGAACGCCGCCCGCACCCGCTCGCGGCTCTCGCCCACCGCCTTGTCGGCAAGGCCCACCATGGCGAAGGCGAGTTGCCCCGGCGCGATCATCACCTGCACGTCGACCGGCAGGACATCGACGCCCTGGAAAGCCACCGTCCGCACCTTCGCCTGCATGTTGTCCTCCTCGCCGCGGAGAACAATTATAGAACGAATGGATTGGAAGTAAATCGCGCTAGGGTTGTATGGCTCAGGCGCCGTGGAGATGGCAGGCCACCGCCCGGCCGCCGCCCATATCGCGCATCGGCGGGTCGACGCTCCTGCAGACGTCCATCACCCTGGGGCATCGCGTATGGAAGCGGCAGCCCGGCGGCGGGCGCATGGCCGACGGCACCTCGCCGGTGATGATCTGCTGCGGCCGCGTCGCCTCGATCGCCGGATCGGGGATCGGGATCGCCGCCAGCAGGGCTTCGGTATAGGGGTGCAGCGGACTGCCGTAGAGCTCGCTGCTCGACGCGATCTCGACGATGCGGCCGAGATACATCACGGCGATGCGGTGGCTGATGTGGCGCACCACTGCCAGGTCGTGGGCGATGAAGATGTAGGTGAGGCCGAGCCGCTCCTGCAGGTCCTGGAACAGATTGACGACCTGCGCCTGGATCGACACGTCGAGGGCCGACACCGGCTCGTCGCAGATGATCAGCGTCGGCTCGAGCGCCAGCGCCCGGGCAATGCCGATGCGCTGCCGCTGGCCGCCGGAAAACTCATGCGGATAGCGGTCGGCCATGTCGGGCAACAGACCCACCATGTCGAGCAGGCTGGCGACACGTTCGCGATAGGCGGCGCGGTCGCCCGCCATGCCGTGCACCTCGAGCGGCTCGCCGACGATCTCGGCCACCTTCATGCGCGGATTGAGCGAGCCGAACGGGTCCTGATAGACCATCTGCATACGCCGCCGGATCGGTCGCATGCGGGCGCGGTCGTGGTCGGAAATGTCCTCGCCCTCGAAGATCACCTGGCCCGAGGTGATGTCGAGCATTTTTAGGACGGCCAGCCCGGTCGTGCTCTTGCCGCAGCCCGACTCGCCCACCAGGCCCAGCGTCTCGCTGCGCCGGACGTCGAACGAGACGCCGTCGACCGCCTTCACGCTGCCGACCTGCCGCCGCACGAGGGCGCCGGCCATCACCGGGAAATGGACCTTCAGGTCGCGCACCTCGAGGACGCGTTCAGGCGCTGAGTCGGTCATGGTAATGGCACGCTGAATGGTGTTCGGGTCCGCTGCTGGCCAGCGCCGGCCGCTCGGCCCGGCACAGGTCGGTGGCGTGGCGGCACCGCGGGGCGAAGGCGCAGCCCGGCGGCAGGTTGGCGAGGTTGGGCGGCTGGCCGTCGATCGGCATGAGGCGGGAGCCCGCCGCCTGGTCGAGCCGCGGCACCGAGGCCATCAGGCCGATCGTGTAGGGATGCCGGGGACGGGCATAGATCTCGCGCGCCGGCCCCGCTTCGACGATGCGGCCGCCATACATCACGCAGACACGGTCGGCATAGCGCGCGACCACGCCCAGGTCGTGGGTGATGAGGATCAGCGCCGAGTTCACCGCCCGCGTCACTTCCTTCAGGAGCGCCAGGATCTGCGCCTGCACCGTGACGTCGAGCGCCGTGGTCGGCTCGTCGGCGATGATGAGCTGCGGCTGGCACGCCAGCGCCATGGCGATCATCGCCCGCTGACGCATGCCGCCGGAGAACTGGTGGGGGTAGGACCTTAGCCGGCTCCTGGCGTCGGGCAGGCGGACGCGGGCCAGCAACTCGGCCGCCATGTCCATGGCCGCCGCCCACGGCGTCTTGCGGTGCAGGTTGATCGGCTCGGCGATCTGCAGGCCGATGGTGAGCGAGGGGTTGAGCGAGCTCATCGGCTCCTGGAAGATCATGGCGATGCGGTTGCCGCGGATCGACCGGATCTCGTGATCCTCGAGCTTCAGGAGATCGCGGCCGTCGAACACCACCTCGCCGGTGGCGATGCGGCCCGGCGGATCGGGGATCAGGCGCAGGATCGACATCGCGGTCACGCTCTTGCCCGAGCCCGACTCACCCACGATGGCCAGCGTCTCGCCGGCCGCCAGATCGAAGGAAACGTCGTCGACCGCCTTGACCGTGCCGCGCTCGGTGCGGAACTCGGTCGACAGACCACGCACGCTGAGCAGGGGCACGCCCATCAGGCGTGCCCCCGCAGCCCAAACGCCACGCTCAGTGCCCCATCTTCTTCTTCATCTCCTGGTCGACCCACATGCGGGCGTAGATCGGCCCGGGCCGCACCGAGCCGGCGCGCAGCTCGCCGGCATAGTTCTTCACCCAAGGCCACCACGCCGTATAGACGTAGGGCGTCGGCAGCCAGATATAGGGCGCGAGGTCGAGAATCTCGACCGTCATCTCGCGCAGCATCTTTATGCGCGTGGCTTCGTCCTTGGTACGATAGACCTCGTCCATCTTGGCGTCGTACTTCGGATCCGACCAGCCGGCCGGGTTCCACTGCTGGCCGGTCGTGAAGCTCTTGCGGATGGTCGTGGTCGGGTTGGTGTGGCCGTTGTTCATCATGTAGCCGACGGTCATGGTGCGCGACGTCATCGCGCTCAGGAACGCGCCGTACTCCATCGGCTGGATCTCCATTTTTACGCCAACCTGCTCGAGGTAGGCGGAGATCAGCGGCAGCAGGTCCATGTGATCGGGGCTGCAGGAGCAGACCTGGACCTTGAAGGTGAAGCCCTTGGGGTGGCCGGCCTCGGCCAGCAGCTTCTTGGCCTTGGCCGGGTCGTACTTGAACAGCTCCTGCACCGATGCCGGCATCTCCTTCAGCGGCTGGAAGTAGCCGACGTAGTCCGGATGCATCGGATAGGCGAAGAGTTCGGCGTTGCCGTTGTAGTAGGCCTTGACGATCTCTTCCTTGTTCACCGCCATGTTCATGGCGCGGCGCACGCGGACGTCCTTGAACGGGCTGTCGACGTCCTGGCGGAACGACAGGAACGTGCCGCTCATGTTCAGCCAGCGGTTCCACTTGAGCTGCGGCACGCTCTTCTTCAGCGAGTCGACGTTCTGCCAGCGGATCGCCTCGAGAATGTCGAGCTTGCCGGTGCGCAGGGCGGTGACGAACGTCGCCTCGTCCTTGATCGTCCGGTAGGTGATCTTGTCGATGAACGGCAGCTTGTATTCCTGGCCGCCGATCTTGTCCTTGTCCCAGTAGTCCGGATTCCTGGTGTAGACGTTGGAATTGCCCGAGACGAAGTCGGTCAGCATGTACGGGCCGGTTCCGGTCACGTTCTTCCAGTTGTTGGCGCCGGCCTCGACGACCTCCTTGGGATAGATTCCCGAGAAGTAGCCGTAGCCGAAGCGGTAGTCCCATTCGGCGAAGTAGTCCTTGAACTCGAAGACCACGGTGTGCTTGTCGGGCGCATGGGCCTTGGCGATGTGGTCGAAGTAGCCCTTGATCTTGCGCGGGCTGCTGTCGAGGCGGGTGTAGGCGAACAGCACGTCGTCGGCCACGAACTCGCGGCTCTTCATGACGCCGGGCTTCTCCGGCCACATGATGCCCTTGCGCAGCTTGATCTCGACGCGCAGCGGGTTCTCCTTCCATTCCCAGCTCTCGGCCAGCTCGCCGCGCATGGCGTCGGAGGGCAGCCAGGCGTCGGCAATGAAGGGATGCTTGCCGCCGGCCTTGACGCTCTTGCTGAGGTCGGCGGCGAAAAGCTGCTCGTAGACCAGGCCGGTGTCGTGGTTGTGCTTCCAGTTGAAGTCGTGGGCGTCCCACGAAAGCGCCGACAGCGTCACGTAGACGGTGCCGATCTCGACGCTGCCGCCGTACTTCGGCTTCTCGTCGTTGGCGAGAGCGGGTCCCACCGCGAGCATCGTCGCTCCCAGGATGAGTGCTGCCTTGAGTGTCTTCATCGCGTTCCTCCCACTTGCCTTGCTGGCTTCATCGGCTGCCGCGCATACGCGGATCGAGCAGATCGCGCAGCGCGTCGCCGAAGACGTTGATGGCGTAGACGACAATCGTGATGCAGAGCCCCGGCGCCAGCGCCAGCCAGGGGGCGAGATACATGAAGGAGCGGCCAGAACCCGACAGCATGCCGCCCCAGGTCGGCGCCGGCGGCGGCACGCCGAGGCCGAGGAAGGCGAGGCCCGACTCGGCCAGGATGACGGCGCCGACCCGGGTCGTGAACAGCACGATCACCGGCGCCATGACGTTGGGAAGGATGTGCCGCCACAGGATGCGCGGCAGCGACGCGCCGGTCGACTGCGCGGCATGGACATAGGCGTTCTCGCGCACCGACAGCACGGCGCCGCGGATGATGCGGCTGCCGCCGATGCCGTAGAGGAGGCCTAGAATGACGATGACCGGTCCCATGCCGGGACCGACCACGGAGACGACCACGATCAGGATGATGAGGTCGGGAAAGCTCATCCAGGCGTCGACGAAGCGCTGCATCACCATGTCGAACTTGCCGCCGAGATAGCCCGACACGATGCCGACGAACACCGACACCACGGTGGCCAATGCCGCCGCCGACAGGCCGATGATGACCGAGAGCTGGGCGCCGTAGAGGCAGCGCGAGAGCATGTCGCGGCCGAGATTGTCGGTGCCCAGCCAGAACGTCGAGCTGGGCGGCTTCAGACGGTTGATCGGGCTGATCTGGTTGTAGCCGTAGGGCGCCAGCAGGTCGGCGAACAGGCCGCAGAACAGGAAGATGACGCAGATGACGAAGCCGAAGGCGCCGAGCGGCTTGTCGCGGAACAGGCGCGCGATGAAGCGCATGGAGCCCGACGACGGGGCCGGCGGCGCGGGGCGGACGGTGTCGGCGATCGCGACCATCAGCGGTACCTCACCTTGGGATCGAGCAGCCCGTAGCTGAGGTCGACCAGCAGGTTGATGAACACGACGGCGACGCCCACGATCAGGAACACGCCGGTGATGATCGGGTAGTCGCGCTGGCTGACCGCCTCGAGCAGCAGCAGGCCCATGCCGGGAATGACGAAGATCTGCTCGAGGATGACCGCGCCGCCGAACAGCACCGGCGCCTGCAGGCCGACCAGGGTGACCACCGGGATCAGCGCGTTGCGCAAGGCGTGGCGCAGGATGGTCGTGCGGGTCGCCAGGCCCTTGGCGAGCGCGGTGCGGATGTAGTCCTGGCGCATCACCTCGAGCATCATGGTGCGCGTGAGCCGCATCACCACGGCCGAGAAGGCCTTGCCCAGGATCAGCGCGGGGATGAGCATCTGGCCCATCTGGCGCAGCGGATCCTCGGTGAAGGGCGTCAGCTTCACGTCGGGCGACCAGCCCCACCAGATCGCCGGGAAAACCATGACGAGGGTGCCGACCCAGAAGCCGGGCAGCGCCAGGGCGAGGATCGCGAACGACCGCGTGACGTAGTCGCCGACGGTGTCCTGGGCGACGGCGGAATAGACGCCGATCGGAATGCCGACGATCAGCGCCACGATCAGCGCCATCAGGCCGAGCTCGAAGGTGAGCGGCAGACGATGCAGGATGTCTTCCATCACCGAGGTGTTCTGCCACAGCGACTGGCCCAAACTGCCCTCGAATAGGATGGCGCCCACCCAGCGGAAGTACTGGCTCCACATCGGCTGGTTGAGGCCGAGCGCTGCCTCGAGCTGCTCGCGGCTCTTCTTGTCGGCGCCGATGTCGTTGGTCGACAGCATGAGGTCGATCACGTCGCCCGGGATCATCCGCACGGTGATGAACACGATCAGGCTGGCGAAGATCAGGGTCGGCACCAGCGCCAGCACGCGGCGGACGATATAGGCCTGCATCAGCCGCTTCCTCCTCCGAAGATCGACCGCAGATCGCCGGACCGGGCGAGATCGCCATGGCTGCGGGGCACGCCCGTGGGCCGCCCGGTCGGGCCGGTGAACGAGATCTCGGCCACCGTGTCGGCCGTGATGTGCCCGCGGCGCTCGGCGACCGCGGCGTCGATCGAGCATGACGCGAGGGCGGCAAGGGCCAGGCCGCGGCGACCGTCGCCGGTGACCATGCGCGCGCCGCGGGCCCCGGCGCGGTCGAGCGCAGCACCGCAGGCGGCCGAGTCCCGGGCGAAGACCAGGCCCGGCGCAAGGGCGTCGAGCGCCTGATCGAGGTCGGCGAAGTCGCCGGACCGGCAAAGGTCGGAGGAAAGCGGCGCCACCCGCACGCCGGCACGCCAGGCACCGAACAGGAAGAGCGCGCTCTCGAGGCTATGGTCGGACAGGATCGCCACCGGCGCGCCGTGCGGCCCGAACCCCTGCGCGATCAGCCACGAGGCGATGGCCCCCGTCCGCGCCCAGGCTTCGGCATGGGTGAGATCCCGTCCGGCACGGACAACGACATCGGGCTGGCGTTCGGCGGCGTGCCGCAGCTGATCGATGACCAGCGGCCGCGCGATCGGGGGCGCCGGCTCGGGCCGATCAGACGCGCGCATCGGGGCCGCGTGGCTCACTCGGTCCATCCCTCCTGAAACGTTCCCTCGTCGCCCGCTTGTGCGAGCGTTCTTGTTGGCGACAGGCTGCCGGGATTGCCCGCACACTGTCAATCGGCAGCAACGGCGCCGCGGCCGCCGGTTCCGGCCTGCCAGCGGTTCGGCTAATTCGCCGCCCGCTTGCCCAGGCCCTTGGGCACCTGCGCGGCCGCGGCGCTGACGCGCGGGTTGGTGGTGACCTTGAGGGCCTCGGCGGCGTCCTTGTTCTCCATGATCTTGGCCATGATGGCCTGGCCCGCGCGGTCGAAGACGGCGCGGTTCTCCTGGAGGTATTTCTGCGACTCGCGCAGCTTGGCGACGTAGCCGTTGATCTCGGGGATGACGTAGCGCGCGACCATGTCCCAGCTGCGGAAGGTGTTCTCGGGATTGGCCCAGTCATGCACGAAGCCGACGCAGGTTCCGAAGCCGCCGCTCTTGTCGATCACGCCCTTGATCATCTTCACGAGATCGTCCGGCGTGCCGATGACGGCGGCCGACCCCTCGCCCGACATCTGTTCGACGGCGTCGTCCGGCGACTTGTAGGGCTCCGCGCCCGGCCGCTGCAGGGTGCCCACGATGTATTCGTTGTGCCAGCGCATCAGGCCATGCCGGGCTTCCTCGCGCGCCTTCTCGCGGGTCTCGGCGATGTGCCAGTTGAGCAGCACGCGCCAGTTCTTGCGATCGACCGCGGTGCCCGCCTTCTTGGCGGCCGACTCGGCAAAGCCCCACTGCGTGGGGAGCGCGGTCAGGCCCTCGTTCGACATCGAGCCCAGCGAGATGATGCCGATCCCGTACTTGCCGGCCAGCGTCATGCCCGACGGGCTGATCTGCGAGGCGACGGCGAACGGCATGTCCTCCTGCAGCGGCAGGAGCTGAAGCGCGGCGTCCTGCAGCGTGAACCATTCGGACTTGTAGGTGACGCGCTCGCCCCTGAAGAGCCGGCGGATGATGCCGATCGCCTCGTCCTGGCGGTCGCGCTGGGTCATCGGATCGATGCCGAGCGTGTGGGCGTCGGACGGCAGCGCCCCGGGGCCGGAGCCGAAGATGGCGCGCCCACCGGTCATGTGGTCGAGCTGCACCATGCGCTGCGCGACATTGTAGGGATGGTGGTAGGGCAGCGAGATCACGCCGGTGGCGAGCTTTATGCGCTTGGTGCGCTCGCCGGCCGCGGCCAGGAACATCTCGGGCGAGGCGATCATCTCCCAGCCGCTGGAGTGATGCTCGCCGCACCAGAACTCGTCGAATCCCAGCTCGTCGAGATGCTCGACGAACTTGAGATCGCGCCGGAACTGCAGGGTCGGGTTCTCCCCGATGGGGTGATGCGGGGCGAGAAAGGCGCCGAAACCTAGACGCGGCATGGGAGACTCCTCGATGAAGACCGTTGTCGGGCGCCAGACTTGGCCCTGCCCATCCGCCTGTCCAGAGGCTTCGACCGCACCGCGATCCGGCGGGGCAAAAGAGCCGGCTCAGCGCTCGGCCAGGCGCCGCTTCAGCTCGCCGGCGATCAGTTCGTAGGTGTAGGCCGTGGGGTGCCCGTCGTGGGGAATGAGCAGCAGCGAGATGTCGATCCGGTTGGTCAGATTGTCGACCGACAGCAGCTCGATGCCGGCCCGGCGCAGCCGGTCGAGCACGGTGATCAGGAAGGCCGCTTCGCCGTAGCCCTTGCCGTGCACCTCGTCGGGCCAGGAATAGACGACGATCAGCGGCGCGCCGAACTTCTCGCGGGCGAGCTGCTTCAGCCGCACCATCAGCGCCACGAACAGATCGGCCTGCTGCTCCTGGCGCTGGCGCATGCCGATGGCGTCGACGAACTGGAAGTGCTCGCCCAGCAGGTGCTTTAGGCCGGCCAGGGGAAGCGTCCAGCGATACTCGGCGAACGAGCCGGTGTAGCGCGGCACACCGTTGTCGAGGACATAGCGCGGCGAGGAACCCAGCCATGCGCCGTCGCCGGTCACCCGCGCCAGATGCGCCGGGATGATCCAGCTCACCACCGCCTTGACCGACTTGTCGACGTAGCGGTCGAGCAGGCCCGCCTCGAAGGCGCGCACGAGGTGGTTGGGCCCGTAGCCCGGCACGCCGAGATTGACGGTCCGCACCTTGTAGTCGTTGGCCTTGGCGAACTGCGCCGCCACGCTCTGGTCGTCGGCGAGACCCTGTCCGAAGACGAAGGAGTCGCCCAGGAACAGATAGGTTTCGGCGCCGGCCGGCGCGGCGGGCGTCACGCGCGCGGCGTCGCCGTCGAAATGGTAGGTGCGCCGGTAGATCGTCTGTGGCCCGAAGGTCGCGGTGGCCACGATCTCGGTGTTGGGCCGCGGCCGGAAGCCCAGGACCGGATCGGGCGGCGGCCACGGCCGGGGGTCGGTCGTCTGCACGAGACCGCGGCCCATCGGCGCCGGCGACAGCAGGCCCGCGGCGGCATCGAGCAGCCCCACGCTCACCGCGAGCGCAGTGGCCACCAGCGCGCCGGTGCGCCAGCGGTTGCCGCGCAGCAGCACGACGCCGGCAAAGCCCAGCAGCGCCGCCAGGCCGCACGCCCACAGCGCCGACGGCAGCGCCAGGGCGCCGGCCGCGGTCGCTGCCAGGAGCGCCGACGCCAGCCAGAAATCCCGACGACTGCCTGCCATTGACCTCAAGGCGCCTCCCCGGAGTAGGGTGCGGTGTACGTGTTCGAAAGGAAAACATCAATGCGCGGGCAGTTGCCGCTGAGCGGCCTCCGGGTGCTCGACCTCGCGAGCTTCGTCGCCGGCCCCGTGGCGAGCACGGTGATGGGCGACTACGGCGCCGAGGTCATAAAAATCGAGCCGCCCGGCGAGGGCGATCCGCAGCGCAGGCTCGGTCAGGCGCACTCGATCCCGCAGCATCCCGTCAACTTCTGCTGGCACCTGACCAACCGCAACAAGCGGGCGGTCGTGCTCGACCTCAAGCACGACGCCGGCCGCGCCGTCTTCGACCGGCTGCTCGCCACCGCCGACGTCATGGTCGTGAACTTTCCGTTAAAGGTCCGCGAGCGCCTGAGGATGCGCTACGCCGACGTGGCGCCGCTCAACCCGCGCCTGATCTATGCCGCGATGACCGGCTACGGCGAACAGGGGCCGGACGCCGAGCAGCCGGGCTTCGATTCGACCGCCTTCTTCGCCCGCTCCGGCCTGCTCGACGCGCTCACCTACGACGGCGGCCCGCCCGCCTTCTCGCTGCCGGCGCAGGGCGACCAGATGGCCGGCATGAACCTGTTTGCCGCCATCGCGATGGCGCTGCTGCACCGCGAGCGCACGGGCCAGGGCAGCGAGGTCGGCACCTCGCTGCATGCCGGCGGCCTGTGGTCCAACGCCGTGCTGGCCCAGGGCGCGCTGCTCGACGCCTACGTGGCGCCCCGGCCGCCGCGCACCCAGCCGCGCAGCGCGCTCGCCAACCAGTACCGCACCGGCGACGGCCGCTGGATCCAGCTCACCATCGTGCGCGAGGAAAAGCTGTGGCCCGAACTCTGCCAGGCGATCGAGCGGCCCGACCTCTTGGCCGACCCGCGCTTTGCCACCACCGAGGAGCGGCGCGCCCATGCGCCCCAGCTGGCCGCGATCCTCGATCCCGTGTTCGCCGCCCGGCCGTGGCTGGAATGGCGCCAGAGGCTCCGCCACCACGGCATCACCTTCGGCCTGCTGGGGCTCATGCGCGACGTGCCGCACGACGAGCAGGCGGTGGCCAACGGCAGCGTCGTGCCGAGCGCCGTCGCCGACATGCCGCGCACCATCTCGGCGCCGATCCGGCTCTCCTTCGCCCCCGAGCCGGCAACACCCGGCCCCGGCCCGGCGCTGGGCCAGCACACCGAGGAGGTGCTGGGGGAGCTGGGCTACGCCCCGGCCGAGATCGCGGCCCTCCGCGCCGCCGGCGCGCTCGGCTGAGCGCGACCGGGGCAGGAATCCGGCTCAAAGTCGGTGTCGGATTCTCGGCCCTCCGCACGCCGGAAAGCCAGAAAATACGGTCTTTTGGCCGCCTCGACGGGCCCACCTGAACGAGGGGAGTGTTGTGCCCCGAGTTGGGCCAGACTCCGGGATAAGCCATGTTTCGCGGGCATTTTTCGCGTCTCGCATGTTCATCGCACCGAGAGGCCCGCAGCACCCTGTGCCCAGGGTGTCGTTAAGTGCCTGTTCCGACGTCGTTATCTGGCGTGCGGTTGAGACGGGCTCGTTTTTGGGACTGTGCCGCGACTGAGGAGTCGCGGCGGCTGCACCAGGCCACAAGGGCGGCCCGCGGGCGTGCCGCGGGAGGTCGTGCCGGAGAGGGAAAGGACCAGCGCAGTCCAAGCGCCAGCCTGCCAGAAAGATAGCCTGGACTCTGCGGAATCGGCAACTTTCTCTCGATCACTTTTTGTTGCGGACCGTTTCATCCGCCCGCGCCGTCTTCCCTCAGGCCTCCGGAATCGAGCGGTCGATCTGCCACGTCGCCGCCGAGACGTTGGGTTCCAGGCTGAGGCGGCCCACGATCTGTTCCAGCACGGAGTCCGAGCGGTCGATCTGCCACGTCGCCGCCGAGACGTTGGGTTCCAGGCTGAGGCGGCCCACGATCTGTTCCAGCACGGAGTCGTTGCGCCTGGCGGCGACGGCCTGCGCCGTCACCATCACCTTCGAGGTGTCGGCGATGTCCTCGCTGTCGAGACGGCGCAGCCCCAGCCCGGCCTGCGACAGGGCCCCGAGCAGGACGGAGCGCATTTGCGCCTCGTCGGCGCCGCGGCAGGCGATCTCCACCGTGTAGTGCGTCTCGGCGTCGCCGGCCGCCGGCAGGCGCCTGTTCACCAGCCGCACCAGCGGCCGCAGCAGCAGGTTGGTGCCGATCACGAAGGCCGCGGCCAGCAGGCTGGGGCCGGCGAAGCCGGCGCCGGCGATGGTGCCGACCATGGCCGAGCACCACAGCGTCGCCGCCGTGTTGAGGCCGTGCACGTTGATGCCCTCGCGCAGGATGACGCCTGCGCCAAGAAAGCCGATGCCGGTCACGATCTGGGCGGCGATGCGGGTCGGATCGCCCTCGCCGACCAGCCCGGAGAACACGACGAAGCCGGCGGCACCCAGCGCCACCAGGGCATTGGTGCGCAGCCCGGCCATCTTCTGCTGCCATTGCCGCTCGATGCCGATGGCCGAGCCCAGCACGATCGCAAGGCCCAGCCGCAGCGCCGGCTCGCCGAGGGCGGGGATGTCGAACTGCATCGCCCGTCGTAGTCCGGCGGGCGTTGCGGTTTGATGACGGCTGCGCCACTGCGATCACGGAGATCGCCCTACTTCAACGGCATACGTGCATCACGTATATACAGGTCGCGTCGACCTTCGCCGCCTCCCGGCCGGCGAGACGGCCTGCCCGGTGATGCCGGGCCTGGGACGATCTATCTGCTCTATGCCTATGCCAAGTCCGTTCAGGAGGACGTCGATGAAGCCCAAAGGAAAACCATCCGCGCGCTCACGGCCACGCTCGAGCGGGAAGCGCGTCGGTGATGCGCTGGTCGAAGGCCTCGAACTCGCCGTCCGCCACACGCGAGGCGAGGTCGCATTGCCGGGCTACGCGCTGATCGAAGGCCGCGACGTGCGCAAGCTGCGCGTCCGCCAGGGCCTGACCCGCAAGGCCTTCGCCGAGCGCTACGGCCTCGACCCGCGGACCGTCGAAGGTTGGGAGCAGGAGCGTTTCGGCATGGACAGGTCGGTTCGCGTCCTGCTGTCGGTCATTGCTCACGAGCCCGAGGCCGTCATCCGGTCGCTGCGCAAGGCGGCGTGAGCACCGCGGCCGTTCAATCGACCGCGCGCAGCTTCGCCAGCTCGGCGGCGACGCGGCGGAACTTGGCCAGCGCCGTCTCCAGGTTTTCGACGATCTCCTCGGCGATCTCGTCGGGCGGCGGCAGGCTGTCGGGATCGTCGGCGTTGGCATCTTTGAGCCAGAACAGGTCGAGATTGACCTTGTCGCGGGCCAACAGCTCCTGGGCGCCGAACGACCGGAAGCGCTCGCTCGCGACGCGCTTATGACGCTTGCCGGTCTTGAAGCAGGCGACGAAATCGTCGAGGTCGGCCCGCACCAGCGGCCGTTCGCGCAGGGTAAAGCTCTTGTTGGTGCGCAGATCGTAGAACCAGACCTGGTCCGATCCATGCGCCGCCGCCCCAGCCGGCTTGTCGAAGAACAGCACGTTCGCCTTCACGCCCTGCTTGTAGAAGATGCCGGTGGGCAGGCGCAGCACCGTGTGCAGATCGAAGTTCTTCAGCAGCTTCTCGCGCAGCCGCTCGCCACCGCCGCCCTCGAACAGCACGTTGTCCGGCAGCACGACCGCTGCCGTGCCGCCCGGCTTCAGCATGTTCATGATGTGCTGGAGAAAGTTGAGCTGCTTGTTGGACGTCGTGACCGTGAAATCCTGGCGGTAGTAATCCTGCCGCTCGGTCTCGATGCCGCCTTCCTCGTTGACGATGCGAAAGCTCTGCTTGCGCCCGAACGGCGGGTTGGCCAGCACGACATCGACGCGCAGGCCGGTGTCCTTCAGGAGCGCATCGGCCTGCGTTACCGGCGAGGTCTTGCCGCCGATGCCATGCAGATAGAGGTTCATGGCGCAGAGCCGCACGACGTCGGGCACGATGTCGAGACCGAAGAAGGTGCCGTCGCGCAGCCGTTCCTGCATGCGGCGGTCCCGTGCGCCCGGCTTGCCCTTCATGTGCTCGTAGGCCGCGATCAGGAACCCGCCGGTGCCGCAGGCGGGATCGCCGACCGTCTGACCGGGCGACGGATCGACCGCCTCGACGATGGCCTGAATGAGCGGACGCGGCGTGAAATACTGCCCCGCACCCGACTTCACCTCGCCGGCGTTCCGTTCCAGCAGCCCCTCGTAGAGCGATCCCTTGACGTCGACGCCGATGCCCAGCCAGGTCTCGCTGTCGATCAGGCTGACCAGCCGGCGCAGCTTGGCGGGATCGTTTATCTGGCTTTCGGCCTTCAGGAACACCGCGCCGATGAAACCGTCCTGCCGGGAGAGCTTGGCGAGGATCGCTTTGTAGCGCGCATCGAGCGCCTCGCCGGTCAGGTCCCGCAGCACCGACCAGCGACAATCCGCGGGCAGGTCCGAGGGCTGGTTGAGATTCTCGACCCGCTCCTCGTCCATTTTGAGCATCAGGAGGTAGCTGATCTGGCTGACGTACTCACCATAGGCCACTCCGTCGTCGCGCAGGACGTGGGCATAGTTCCAGACCTTTGAGACGAGAGTTTGGGCGTTCATTGTATCAACTCTCCGCGAAACGCCGCTCGCAACACTGCTTGCCTCACGTCACTCGGATGCTCGCGCATCATACTCAGAATTTCTGAAACCTCTGAACTCTGGCCAAGCGATGCCTTAACTGTCCGGACGATCTCCAGAAGCTCAGCCAGAGGCGGCAACGGCAACTCAATCGCCTGAACTCGCTGCTTGTTGAGCGCTGGCTGGTTGCCGCCCGCGCCGGCTTTGCGCGTCTTCTCGTAACGATAGAACAAGTAGTCGTACACATATTCCGGGGGAATTGGCGTCTCCGAAACTCTGATCGATGCGGCATTCTGGTTGTGAGCCGCCGCAATTCGCAAGATCGCTGCTTGTCCCCGAGTTCGTCCTTCTCCGATCATGCCGAGCAGGACCGTGCCTGGCGGATGAATGCGGCTCGCAGCAAGCGTTCGCGGCGAAATCGTCTCTCTCGTAGAAGTAATCTCGCAGAACGCTACTTCGCCGCTGCTGACCCACGGCATGTCTCCCGCCCAGGCGTCAGGACTGTCTCGCGGCGGCGTCGCTCCGACAAAGACCCGGAACAAGTCCCCCATCGATGCCCAAATCCAACCCTTAGGAAGCTCTGGCAATGACGCAAAGTTCGGCAAGGAAGCTTCCACATTCCCTGAGTCCCGGCCGGCTCGGTCGTCATCCCTGTGCTTGCGCCGGTCATTCTGAATCTGGTTGAGCAGGTCCGTGCCTGTCTCCTTGAGGGGATGGGTCTCGCGCCACGCACGCGTGAGTTCGCCTGTGACCGCCGCTTTTAGGATCGACCGACGATAGGCTTCGAGCCCTTGGCTGACATCATCGAGTGCAGCCTCCGCTTCATCGACGTCGGCGAACAGCGCATCGATCTTCGCGGCGATGCGCTCTTGGGCTTTCTTTGAAGGGAGTGGAATGACTTGCGCCTTGATGTCGTCGTCGAGAACTGCTGGCGGGCTATTTCCGCGTTGCAGCGGGAGAAGAGAATGAATGAACCGGTCGGAGGCCACGTAGTGGAACAGATAGCGGGGGCAGACGTTGTCGCTTGGCCGGAGCACGCAGAAGGCGGTCGATGCCACGTCGGCCTCGTCGTCGCTTGCGACAAACGCCACGTTCTTCAGGTAGACACGCGCCGTCGAGACAATCGTGTCGCCGCCCCGAAGGAATTGGCGGGCTCGACCGGGAGCATCGGCGGCGGCAACTTCGCGCGGTACGATCCTCGACCCTGAGACGCCGGAGACATCGACGTATCTGAATAGCCCGCGTCCGAGGCTGCTGGGGGCACCCCGTTTGATCGGCTGGACCACGTCGGCCAGACGCTTCCACCGCCAGCCCTCCGGCAGCTCCCACGGCCCCTCGATCGGGGCCACACCCGCCGTCTCGACGGTGGCAACAACCGCCGCCTGCCGGCCCGCGCCTTTGCGGCCGCGGCGCGCTCCCCTCTCCATCCCCATCGTCCCTCACAACAAAGGCCGCCGGAGCGGGCGCTCCTCGCGGCCTTTGGACCGGCAGCACGCTGACGGCGGGTAGGCCGAGAATCTACGTGGTTCTAGGCTCACCTGTCGACCTGGCGGGCCGCTCAGGCTCCCCTTTCGAGCGTCGTGCCGAAAGCGGAGACGGCATCTAACTATTTGATTTAATGTGATTTTCCGTCTGGTAGTCGAAACTATGGAAACGTGATTGGAAATTGCCGACCGAAATATTTACAATGGATGATGCCGGGGATGAAATTCGGCTTCATGCCGTGTGGACGCTCGGCGCCGCCGTTAGCGCCCCTATATCCCCGGCACTCGTTTTCGCGTCAGTAGCGTCGATAATACCGGCCCGCCCTTGCCATAGTGTTCGCCGTAACCACGGTCTGCGCGATCGTCAGCATCGACGATCAGCGAGGCCCTATGTCGGACTAGTTCCCAGTAACGATCCTGTCCGCGCTCGTACATGCGCTGAAGCGCCCATAGGAAGTAGTCGGCCGCCTGCAGACCGGCATGGCGATGCGGGTCCGCCGCCTCGACGAAGATCGTCGCATCGTTCTCCTTCTGCCATTTGCGTTCAAAACGACGCCTGGCTTTGTCGATCGCTCGCTGGAGGGCTGTCGTCCGATCCCGGTGTCCTCGCTTCGCAAACCGAACCGCAATGACATCGGCTTTGTGGAGCCGGTCGCGAAACAGCCGCGGCACCATCGAGTCGTAGAGGGAATTGGCGCCATAGCGATAGATCGTGCCGCGCTCGTTCTGCTCTCGAATGAAGTTCAAATGTGCCCGCTTGTCGGCGATCACGGCAAAGAACCTGAGATCGTGCCGCGCAAGAACCTCAAAAACACGCGCCCGAACGACGTCCGCGTCATCCTTGGCGTGGAAGGCCTGTTGGGTTTTCTTGAACGAGGGAATGATTTGAAGCCGCTCGTCGGCCGCGCAAATGCCGCGAAGCGCGTCCAATTCGACAGTAAGGGCCGCAGGGTCTTCGACCTGCAAGGCGCCGAGCATGAAGAACGTCGAGCAGCCCGCCGTTCCCACCAACACACGTCCACGACTTCCGAAGATCGTGGAGTCTTCCGCCTCGTCGACAAAGTAGTGACGTTGGGTATAGGGCAGCGAATATGCGTCGCTCATAGTCCCGGAACAGCCATAAGCTACGCCACCAGCGTTTCGCCGAGATCGTCGAGCATTTCCGGCAACCGCGCCCCGAACAGCCTCCGCGCAGCGACCACGCCGCCACGGTCGGCGAAGGCCGGGGCATTCTGCAGATCGCCGAGCGTCGCCTCGGCGTTGTAGGCGATGTGATCGCGGATCGCCGTCAGCCACGTCATGCGCTCGGCGTCGTACTCGCGGCCGGCCCGCTTCTCACGCCCGATCCAGAGATTGAAGCGGCCGGCGACGTCGCTGCCGAACGGCTGCAGCGTGTCCGTCCGGCCGAGCGCGAACCTGACCAGCGAGACGATGTCGGTCAGGACGCGCGCCGGCTGGCCGCCGACCCTGTCCGACGAAAGGCGCCGGTAGGCCTGCCAGATCTGCGGCGGCTCCAGCAGCCACGGCGGCCGGGCGAGCGCGTCGCGCAGGTCGGCGAGGGCCGCGTAGGTCAGGCGGCGGCGTGCATAGGGCTGGCCGTAAAGGATCTGCAGGGCCAGCAACTCGTCCTTCTTCTCGTCGAGGAAACGGCGGAAGCGGTCGACTGTCTCCTGCGCGCGCTGCGGATCATAGGCGGCGCCCAGGACTTCGTCGGCGCTGACGTCGTCGATGGTGACTTCGCTCAGCTCCTTGACCTCGACCAGCATTCTGCGGAAGGCCGGCCTGTCGAACACCCGCGCGGCCTGCTGGCGCAATGCCGTGGCGGCCCTGTCCACCTTCTCGCCGGTGGCCGGCGGCCCGTACAGCCTGACCGCCTCGGCCTCGATCACGTCGTCGTCCAGCGCCCGGAACAGCTCGCCCACGATCTCCGACAGGTCGCGTCCGCCGGACGCCTCGCGCAGCCGGGACCGGTCGCCAGGGTCGATTACGCCGTTGAGCGCGGCCAGCCGCCCGGCCAGGGTCGCGACCGTGTCCTCGTCGGTCTTTCCGAGCGCTACCTGGTCGAGCAGCTTGACGAACGGCACGGTCCGCCGGCGTTCCAGCGGCGCGCTCATGGTCTTGCGGCTTTCGGTGACACCGACGGCATCGATCAGGATGAACCGTTCCTTGCGGTCCGCATCCGGCGACACGCTGCGAAGGTCGGCCTGCTGAATCGCCCGCATGCCGCGCCCCTTCATCTGCTCGAAATAGGTGTCGGACCGCACGTCGCGCATGAAGATCACGACTTCGATGGCCTTCACGTCGGTGCCGGTCGCGATCATGTCGACGGTGACGGCAATGCGCGGATAGCGCTCGCTGCGAAACTGCGCGATCAGGTCCTCGGGATCGATGCCGGTGACGCGGTAGGTGATCTTCTTGGCGAAGTCGTTGCCCTTGCCGAACACCTCGCGGACGGCGACGACGATTTCCTCGGCGTGATTGTCGTCCTTGGCGAAGATCAGCGTCTTGGGAACCTCGGTGCGTCCCGGAAAGAGGTCGGCCGGCAGCGAGTCGCGATAGGCCTGCAGTACCGCCCGGATCTGGTTGGGCGCGACCACCGAGCGGTCGAGGTCCTCGGGGGCGTAGACCAGTTCGTCGGTCAGCTCGGCATAGCGCTGGCGCCGGGTCTTGCGGTCGCGGCGCGGCAGGGTGAAGCCCACCCCGACGCGCGAACCCTGCTCGCCGATCCGCGTGCGGATGCGATAGATTTCGAACGGGACGTTGACGCCGTCGGCGACCGACCGCTCGTAGGGATACTCGGAGACGAGATTCTGCCGGAAGAACGCGAGCGTGGCGGGCGTGGGCGTCGCCGTCAGGCCGACGACGAAGGCGTCGAAATAGTCGAACACCTGCCGCCATGTACCGAAGATCGAGCGATGGGTTTCGTCGACGACGATGACGTCGAAGGTCTCCGGCGGGATGTGCGGATTGTAGTCGAGCGTCCGCGTCGGCGGGGTGTAGCCGTGCTCGAAGCCCGAAGCCTCTTCCTCCGCCTCGTCCAGCGGCTCGCCGGTGATCTGGGAGAAGACGCGCTGGATGGTCGAAATGACGACCTGGGCGTCCTTGTCGAGCCCGGATGGTCCCAGCCGCTGCGCGCCGTAGAGTTCCGTGAAGAGACGGCCGGTCCCGGGCGGCCTAAAACCCTGGAATTCGGTGAGCGCCTGCCTGCCGAGATTGTTGCGGTCGACAAGGAAGAGAATCCGCCGCGCGCCGGCATGGGCGAGCAGGCGGTAGCCGAAGGTGCAGGCGGTGAAAGTCTTGCCGGCGCCGGTGACGGCCTGCTGCAGCGCCCGCATGTCGCCGCGCGCCAGCGAGCGCTCCAAGCCTTCGATGGCCTCGATCTGGCCCGGCCGCAGACCCTCCGTGCGCAAGGGCGGCAAGGTCCGCAATCTGGCGCGCAGCGTGCCGCCCGAGTCGCGCAGCCAGTAGTGCAGCGTCTCGGGGCGGTGGAACGTGTGGACGCGGCGCGAACGCGCATCGGGATCGGCGGTATCGCGGAAGTTGGTTTCCTCGCCCGTTGATTCGTAGTGGAAGCGCAGCGACGGCCCCCAGGAGGGAACCCATGCCGGCGCCTGGACGATGTATTTCTCGGATTGCTCGGCGACCCCCGACAGGGTGACGCCGGCCTTCTTGGCCTCCAGCACGCCGCAGGCCCGGCGGTCGACCATGAGGATGTAGTCGCATTCGCCGCCGATCAGGGGAAAGTAGCGGATGGAGATGCCGAGACCGGCGCCGAGATCGAACGACTCGCGATCCTGCACGACCCATCCGGCCCGCACGAGCTGGCGGTCGATTTCCTCGCGGGCCTTGTCCTCGGGCCGTGTCATGCCCGCGATAGTAGCAGAATCGGAACTCCTGGGCGGAACCGCCGCAAACGGGCATGGTGATGGTCTCTCGCGACCCAGTCCTGCGGTCGCCGCCGAGACGTCGAGTTCCAGGCTGAGGCGGGCAAGCGGCTGTTCAAGCGCCGCACCAGCGGCCGCGCAGGAGCTTGGTGCCGATCACGATGGCCGAGCCCAGCACGAGCGCAAGGCCGAGCCGCAGCGCCGGCTCGCCGAGGGCGGGGAGGTCGAAGTGCATCGCCCGTCGTAGTCCGGCCCGCGTTCCGCGCGAGCGTCTTGCCCATGGAGAAGGCGGAACCTTCGGGCCGCTCATGCGTTGTCCCCCGAAAGGGTCCGTGTCCGTTGAAATCGTTGTTCCGGCGCGCATTTTCGCGCGCGCCCATTGTGTCCTTTGGGGACGATGAAGATCCCATCCGCAGCGAGCTGTTCAGCATCGAGCGGCTGGAGCAGCATGCCGAAAGCCTGCCGGCCCATCAGCCGGTCTCGACGTTCATCACCTCGGGCCGGTCGCTGGCTGTTCGGCTGAGGGAAAACGAGCGCGTCCTGCTCGAGGCCTATCGCAGCATCGCCGCGGCGGCCGACGACGGCCGGGTCGTCACGCCCGCCGCCGAGTGGCTGCTCGACAACTACCACCTCGTCGAACAGCAGGTCCGCGAGGTTCGCGCCGACCTGCCGCCCGGATACTACCGCCAGCTGCCCAAGCTCACCGACGGCCCGCTGGCGGGCTATCCGCGGGTGTACGGGCTGGTCTGGGCGTTCGTCGCCCACACCGACAGCCGCTTCGATCCCGAGGCGCTGACCCGGTTCGTGCGCGCCTACCAGACCGTCCAGCCGCTCACCATCGGTGAATTGTGGGCGGTGGCGATCTCGCTGCGCATCGTGCTGGTCGAGAATCTCCGGCGCTCTGCCAGGCGCATCATGGGCCGGCGTGCCGCGCGCGAGGAGGCCGACCTGGTGGCCGACCGGCTGCTGGGCGTGAACGATCGCGTCGTCGAGCCTGCCGCGCTGGTACCCTACGAACGGAAGCCGTTGTCCGAGGGCTTCGCCGTGCAGCTCGTGCAGCGCCTGCGCGACCAGGATCCGGAGACGACGCCGGCCGTCGGCTGGCTGGAGGAGCGCCTCGCCCGCGACGGCGTGACCGCCGACGAGCTGGTCCGCAAGGAGCATCAGCTCCAGGGCGCCACCAATGTCACCGTCCGCAACATCATCACCAGCATGCGGCTGGTCTCCGATGTCGACTGGGCGAAGCTGTTCGAGGCGGTGAGCCCGGTCGACGACGTTCTGCGCGCCGGCAGCGCCTTCGCCGACATGGATTTTGCCACCCGCAATCTCTATCGCACGGCCATCGAGCAGATGGCGCGCGGCACGCAGCTCGGCGAACCCGAGATCGCGCGGCGCGCGCTTGCCGCCGCGGCATCGTCGCCCGCTACCGCCGATGCCGACGCGCGACGGCGCGATCCCGGCTATCACCTGATCGGCGGCGGGCGCGCGGCCTTCGAGCGCTCGCTGAAGTTCCGCCCGCCCGGCCTCGCGCTCCGCCGACGCTTCGCCACCGCCGGCATCGTGGGCTACGTCGGCAGCGTCGCCGTCACGGCGGGTGTCATCCTCTTCCTGCCGCTGCTCGTGCTGGCGAGCATCGGCATACTCGGCTGGCAGCTGGCGGCGATGACGATGCTCGGCCTGCTGCCGGCGATCGACGCCGCGCTGATGCTGGTCAATCGCGCCGTCACCGGCGGCTTCGGCGCCACGCTGCTGCCGGGTCTGGCGCTGCGTGACGGCGTGCCGCCCGACTTGCGCACCCTGGTGGCCATCCCGACCCTGTTGACCAGCCGCGCCGGCGTCGATGAGCTGATCGAGCGGCTGGAAGTCCACTACCTCTCCAATCCCGGCGGCGCCGTCCATTTCGCGCTGCTGTCGGATTGGGGCGATTCGCTCGCCGAATCAGCGCCGGACGACGGCGAGCTGCTGGCGGCCGCCACCGAGGGAGTGGCCAGACTCAACGCCCGCTATCCCAGCGCGCTCGGCGCCGATCGCTTCCTGCTGCTCCACCGCCGCCGCCTGTGGAACGCGGCGCAGGAACGCTGGATGGGGTGGGAGCGCAAGCGCGGCAAGCTGCACGAGCTGAACCGCCTGCTGCGCGGCTCGGGCGAAACGACCTTTCTCCCGTCCTCGGGCCAGACGTTGCCGGGCGATGTCCGCTTCGTCGTCACGCTCGATTCCGACACGCGGCTGCCGAGGGACGCGGTTTGCCGGCTGGTCGGCAAGATGGCGCACCCGCTCAATCGCCCGCGTGTCGATCCGGCCCAGGGCCGTGTCGTCGAAGGCTACGGCGTGCTGCAGCCGCGCGTGACGGCGTCGCTGCCCGTCGGCGTGGAAGGCTCGCTGTTCCAGCGCATCTTCTCGAGCAACAGCGGCATCGATCCCTACTCGTCGGCGGTCTCGGACGTCTACCAGGACCTGTTCGGCGAGGGCTCCTATTCGGGCAAGGGCATCTACGACATCGACGCCTTCGAGGCGGCGCTGGCCGGCCGCGTGCCGGACAATTCGATGCTGAGCCACGACCTCTTCGAGGGCGTGTTCGCCCGCTCCGGCCTGGCCACCGACATCGAGGTGGTCGAGGAGTTTCCCGCCCGCTACGACGTCGCAGCCGCCCGCCATCACCGCTGGGCCCGCGGCGACTGGCAGTTGCTGCCGTGGATGCTGGGGCGCTTCAAGGGGCCGCGTGGCGACGACGTGCCGGCCATCGGCTTCTGGAAGATGTTCGACAATCTCAGGCGCACGCTTTCGCCGGCCGCCGCCGTCGTGGCGCTGCTGGCGGGCTGGACCCTGCCGCTGCCGGGCGCGCTCGCCTGGACGGCCTTCGTCCTGCTGGTCCTGGCGCTGCCGACGATCCTGCCCGTGGCCGGGGCGCTGCTGCCGCGCCACGGCGGCATCACGACCCGCAGCCACTTCGGCGCGCTGGTCACGGACCTCGGCCTTGCCGGCGCCCAGGCCGGGTTGATCGTGGCCTTCCTCGCCCATCAGGCCTGGCTGATGCTGGACGCCATCGGCCGGACCCTGTTCCGGCTTTTCGTCAGTCACCGCCGCCTGCTCGAATGGACGACGGCGGCGCAGACCAAGCAATTGCTGCGCACGGACTGGTGGGGCTTCATCGGCGAGATGGCGGGCAGCCTCGCCGTCGCCTGCGTGGCGGCGGTCTTCGTCTGGTATGCCGGCGCCGCGGCGCTGCCTGTCGCACTGCCCATCCTGCTGGCCTGGTTCTTCTCGCCGGCGATCGCCCGCTGGGTGAGCCTGGCCCAGGCCGACGCCGGCAGACTCGCGATCTCGGCCGCCGATGCCCGGTCGTTGCGCCTGATCGCGCGGCGCACCTGGCGCTTCTTCGAGACTTTCGTCACCGCGGCGGAGCACATGCTGCCGCCCGACAATTTCCAGGAGGATCCCAAGCCGGTCGTTGCGCGCCGGACGTCGCCCACCAATATCGGCCTCTATCTCCTGTCGACGGTGGCGGCCCGCGATTTCGGCTGGATCGGCACGATCGAGGCGGTGCAGCGCATCGAGGCGACGCTGGCGACCATGGAACGGCTGAAGCGGTATCGGGGCCACTTCTACAACTGGTACGACACGTCCGATCTCAGGCCGCTCGAGCCCGCCTATGTCTCCACCGTCGACAGCGGCAATCTGGCAGGCCACCTGATCGCGCTCGCCAATGCCTGTGCCGGCTGGCGCGGCGATTCCCCGCCGTTCCCGGCGGCGACCGGCGGCGCGGACGACAGCCTGGCACTTGCCCGCGAAGCGCTGCAGGCGCTGCCCGACGACCGGCGCACGCACGTGGTCTCGCATCGGGAACTGGCAACGGCGCTCGAGGGCCTCTCGGCCGCGTTGTCCCGGCAAGACGGAAGCAGCGACCCTGCGTCCCTGGCGGCGCATGCCGGCACCGTCGCGGATCTCGCCCGCACGCTGGCCAGCGAACGCGGCGACACGGCCAGTGCCGACATGCTGTTCTGGGTCGAGGCGGCGCAACGGTCGCTCGAAAGCCGCCATCGCGACCTCGCCCAGTCGGCCGAGACGCGAGCGGCGCTCGAACGCCGGTTGCAGACGGCCGCGGCCACGGCCCGCGCCATGGCCGTCGCCATGGAGTTCGACTTTCTCCTCAACGAGGATCGCCGGCTGCTGTCGATCGGCTACCTCGCCACCGAGGACCGGCTCGATCCCAGTTGCTACGACCTGCTGGCTTCCGAGGCCCGCCTCGCCAGCTTCATCGCGATCGCCGCCGGCACCGTGCCGGCCCGCCACTGGTTCCGGCTCGGGCGCGAGGTGACGCCCGTCGGGCGGGGCGCGGCGCTGATTTCGTGGTCGGGCTCGATGTTCGAGTACCTGATGCCGTCGCTGGTCATGCGGGCGCCGTTCGGCAGCCTGATCGAGAAGACCAACAACCTGATCGTGCGGCGGCAGATCGACTATGCGACCGGCCTCGGCCTGCCGTGGGGAGTCTCCGAATCCGCCTACAACGCGCGCGACAAGGAATTCACGTATCAGTACTCGAACTTCGGCGTGCCGGGTCTGGGCTTCAAGCGCGGCTTGAGCGAGAACGCCGTCGTGGCGCCTTACGCGACCGCGCTCGCCGCCATGGTCGACCCGCTGGCCGCGACGGCGAACTTCGCGCGCCTCGCCGAGGTCGGCGGTCGCGGCCGCTTCGGCTTCTACGAGGCCATCGACTTCACGCCGGTACGGTTGCCCGACGGCCAGACCCATGCCGTCGTGCGCGCCTACATGGCCCATCACCAGGGCATGACGGTCGTCGCCATCGCCAACGCGTTGCTCGACGGCATCATGCGCACACGCTTCCATGCCGAGCCCATGGTCCAGGCGACCGAGCTCCTGCTGCAGGAACGGTCGCCGCGCGACGTCTCCGTCGCCCATCCCCGGGCGGAAGAGGTCGGCACCAGCAGCTCGGTCGAGGACCTGGAGCCTGCGGTGGTGCGGCGCCTGCGCAACCCGAATGCCGCCAGCCCGTCGACCCACATTCTGTCGAACGGCCGCTATTCGGTGATGCTGACGGCGGCCGGCTCGGGCTTCAGCCGGTGGGGCGACATGGCCGTCACGCGCTGGCGCGAGGACGCGACCCGCGACGACTGGGGCAGCTACATCTTCCTGCGCGACATCGAAAGCGCGGCGGTCTGGTCGGCGACCTACCAGCCGCGCGGCAGCCGGCCCGACAGCTACAACGTCATGTTCGCCGAGGATCGCGCCGAGTTCGTGCGCCGCGACGGCACGCTCACCACCACGCTCGACGTCGTGGTCTCGCCCGAGGACGATGCCGAGGTGCGGCGCCTGTCGATCGCCAACGCAGGCTCCCAGGCGCGCGACATCGAGATCACCTCCTATGCCGAGATCGTGCTGGCGCCGCCGGCCGCGGACGCCGCCCACCAGGCCTTCTCGAAGATGTTCGTCCAGACCGAATATCTGCCCGCCGCCGGGGCCATCCTGGCGACGCGTCGCCGCCGCAGCCCGGACGAACCCGAGCTCTGGGTCGCCCACCTCGCGGTCGTCGAGGGCGAGACATTGGGCGACGTCGAAGTCGAGACCGACCGCGCGCGCTTTCTCGGCCGCGGCAACGATGTCGCCGCACCGGTCGCCGTGATCGACGGCCGGCGCCTCTCCAATACCGTGGGGCCGGTGCTCGATCCGGTGTTCGCGCTGCGCCGGCGCGTGAGGGTTGCGGCCGGCGGTACCGCCAAGATCGCCTTCTGGACCATGGCCGCCTCGTCGCGCGAGGCCCTGCTCGACGCCATCGACAGGCGCCAGGACGCCAATGCCTTCGAGCGCGCCGCCACGCTCGCCTGGACCCAGGCGCAGGTGCAGCTGCACCACCTCGACATCTCGCCTTCCCAGGCCAGCCTCTATCAACGCCTGGCGGGGCACGTGCTCTACGCCAACCCGGCGCTGCGCTCGTCGTCGGACACGATCCGGCGCGGCCTCGCGCCGCCGCCGGCGCTTTGGGCCCAAGGCATTTCGGGCGACGTGCCGATCGTGCTCGTGCGCATCGACGAGGTCGAGGATTCGGGGATCGTCCGAGAGCTTCTGCGCGCCCGGGAATACTGGCGGCTGAAGGGCCTGGTCGCCGATCTCGTCATCCTGAACGAGCGTGGCGCCTCCTATGTTCAGGACCTGCAGGTCATGCTGGAAACGCTGGTGCGCACGCACCGGTCGCGGACCCACTTTGGCGTCGAGGGTGAAAAGGGCGGCATCTTCGTCCTGCGCAGCGACCTGATCTCGGCCGAAACCCGCGCCCTGCTGCTGGCGGTGGCCCGCGTGGTCCTTCCCGGACGGCGCGGCAGCCTCGCCGACCAGCTCAACCGCCTGCAGACGCCGCCCGGCGTCGTGCC
>JAIETA010000099.1 GCA_019745575.1 Reyranella sp.
GAGGAACGACACGATGCGGGCACGGATCGGGTTGCCCGGGTCGTAGATCACCGTCACCCGCTCGCCTTCGGCGAACGACCGGTCGCTGCCGACGCGGCCGTGGAACTCGATCTCGCGACCCTCGCGCGTGGCGAAGCGCACGACCGGCGCGAAGACGGTGCGCTCGACGTCGCGCCGCACCTCGCTTCCGTCCGCCAGCCGCACGGTCTCCCGCATGGTGTCGGTGCGGGAACGATTCTCGAGGACGACGCCCTCGGCGCGCACGCCGCTGGCGTAGAGATCGACCGCGCTCCACAGGACGAAGACGCCGACGATCGCCGACGACCAGGCGATGACGGCAAACGCGCCCTCGCCGACGACCGCGAGATCGGCGCCGCGCGACAGCGTCCAGGCGACGGCGCCGAACAGCAGCCAGAAGCCGCCGAACAGCGTCAGGAGGATCGGCGACAGCCACAGCCGCTCGAAGGTCGCGATATGGAAGATGTCGGGCCGGCCCGGCGTGTAGAGAATCGTGACGCGATCGCCCACGGCAAACTCGGGCGCGCCGCTGCCAAGATCCTTTACGGTCTGCAGCTCGCCGCCGGGCAGGCGGAAGCGGACGACGGGCGCGTACATGTCGCCCTCGCGGACGAGCTCGATCACCTCGCCGTCGGCACGCTCGCCATGCAGCACATGGCGCAGGCTGCCGAGCCCGAGCGCGAAGCCACCGGCCAGGATCAGCGCCCCGATGCCCAGGACGAGCCAGGCGATCCAGCGCCAGTTCCGATCGGGGACGGCCACCCTGCCCTCAGGCCGGTCGCCGGTGCAACGCGTCGACGATGGCCACGAACTGGCTGCCCTGCGGCGTCGCCGGATCGAACAGCCGCTCGCGGGGCGTCGTCTCGGCCAACCGGCCGAGCTCCATCAGCGAGCGGATGTGCTGCTGGCGCGTGAGGCCGTACTCGGACGATCGATGGTGGAAAAAGAGCCGGAACAGCTGGCCCCGGCCCACCAGCGCGTTGAACTCGCTCGCGGTCACGTAGATCAGGAAGCAGACGAAGATCCAGAGATGGACGGCCACGAACCGGTTCCAGGACAAGTCGCGCAGCGCGTCCTGGAATCCCGGACCGACGCCGCCCGTGTCGATGGCGAAGTGCACGACCTTCTCGACAAAACGTACCACCAGCACGACCACCGAATAGAAGACCGCCTTGTAGAGGATCGGCCGGATCAGCGGCCCGCCGCGAAACTTGTCGATGAGGCGCACCTTGTCGACCACCAGCACGACCTTGCCGACCACCAGCGCGGTTGTCGTGGCCAGCATGAAGCTCGACAGCCGGAACCAGTAGTTGTGGGCCAGCAGGTCGGTCGTGAAGGAGATGAGGTTGAAGGCTGCGAAGAAGTAGAGCGTGGGCGGCAGCAGATGGCGCAGCGCCCTCACCCAGGCCTGGCCGATGCGATGCGGCAGGGAGCGCGTTGGGCTCACATCCTTCCCCCGTCGACGACGAAATTCTGAGCCGTCACCAGCCGGCTGTCGTCGGCCGCCAGCCACAGCGCCATGCGGGCGATGTCGGGCGGATAGACCTTCTCCTTGAGACACTGCGCCGTCATCAGCGCGGCTTCGGCCTCGGGCGTCAGCCAGAGGTCGATCTGGCGCTGCGTCATGATCCAGCCCGGCGTGATGGCGTTGACGCGGATGGCGTCGCCGCCGAGGTCGCGCGCGAGGCCGCGCGTCATGCCGATCACCGCCGCCTTGGCCGCCTGGTAGACCGAAAGCCTGGGCGTCATGGCGTGGTAGCTGACCGAGCTGAAATTCACGACCGAGCCGCCGCCCGCCTTCTTCATGCCGGGCGCCACCGCCTGGATGGCGAAGTACTGGTGTCGCAAATTGACGGCGATGCGTTCGTCCCAGAAGGCCGGCGTCACGTCCTCGAGCGCATGCCGGTCGTCGCGCGCGGCGTTGTTGATCAGCACGGTGATCGGCCCCAAGGTCGCGGCGATCTCGCCGATCGCCTTCTGGTAGGCCGCGACATCGCGCACGTCGCAGGGCAGGAACAACGGCGTCGGATGGCCGGCGGCGGCGCTTCGATCGACCAGCGCCCGCGACGCCGGCTCGTCGATGTCGACAAACCCGACCCGCGCGCCCTGACCCGCGAAATGCTCGACGATCGAGGCGCCGATTCCCGAGCCGCCGCCCGAGACGAGCACGACGCGACCGCGGAGGCTGGAATAGGTGGCGAAACGCGGCATGGATCCTCACAGGCTGAACGGACGGAAGGCGATCTCCCCGGCCAGCGTCGCGCCGGCGGGCAGCAGCGAGTCGGCGACGGCACCGCTGGCATGGCTCACCGGCTCGACGCAGAAGTACGGCCGTTCCCTTGGAACATAGATCACGAGGTGGCGAAACGGCCATGTCGCCTGCAGATCGAGGCCGAGGCCGCGGCACGGCCAGCGGACCGTCGCGCGGCCGTCCCAGCCGTCGAAGCAGTTGTCGAGGTCTGCGCCGTCGACCGGCCGCGAGACGGCGAAGTCCCAGGGCGGCGGCACGGTCACCCGGTCGACCGGCAGGATTTCGGCGTCGGTCCGCCACACGCCCTCGGTCCGGCACACAAGCTCGGTGTCGGCATCGCGGACGAAGAAGGGGTGCAGGCCGAGGCCGGCCGGCACCGGCCGGTCTTCGAGGTTCTCGATCTTGAGGCCGACCACGAGACCGTCGCGGCCGAGGCGAAAAGACTGGAGGGCGCGGTAGCGGAACGGCCAACCCGACGCTGCGTCGTGTTCATAGACAAGCTCGGCCGCGCCGCCATCGCAGCGCCCGACACGCCACGGTCGCGCCCAGCCGTCGCCATGCATGGGATGCCGCTGGCCGGGCCAGTTGGGCGCCAGCAGAACGGTCTCGCCGCCGACGACCAGCCGGCCGTTCGCGATGCGGTTGGAGAACGGCACCAGCGGATAGCAGGACGTGCCGGCGCCGCGGCCGCAGGCGAGCTCGGACGCGGCGGTGGGACGCAAGAGGTCGCGCGGGCCGTCCGGCCCGTCGATCGCGAAGCGGACAATCGAACCGCCGGCGGCCGGCGCGAGATCGGCCGCGAGGGGCCCGGCCCGCAGCGACAAAACCGTCACCGAATCCTCCGGCACTCTGTAGACTTCACCGTTCTCCACCAGAATGAGGAAGTGCTGAAATGTCGACGAACATGCTGAAGAAGCGGCTGCAGGCGGGCAAGGCCTGCGTCAATGGCTGGCTCGCCATCCCCGACGGCTTCTCGGCCGAGACCATGGCGCAGTGCGGCTGGGACAGCGTCACCGTCGACATGCAGCATGGCGTGCAGGACTACCAGTCGATGGTCCGCTGCTTCCAGGCGATGGACCGCCATCCCGTGACGCCGCTGGTGCGCGTGCCGTGGAACGAACCCGGCATCGTCGGCAAGGTGCTGGACGGCGGCGCCTGGGGCGTGATCTGCCCGATGGTGAACAATGCGGCCGAGGCCCGCGCGCTGGTCTCCTATTGCCTCTATCCGCCCAAGGGCAAGCGCAGCAACGGCCCGATCCGCGCCGGCGCCTACGGCGAGGCGACGCCCTACCAGGCGACGGCCAACGACGAGGTGCTGGTGATCCCGATGATCGAGACGCAGGAGGCGGTCGACAACATCGAAGCCATCCTCGACGTGCCCGGCATCAGCGGCATCTATGTCGGGCCGAGCGACCTCGGCCTGTCGCTCGGCCTAAGACCCGTCCTCGACCGCGAGGAGCCGCAGGTGCTGAAAATCTACGAGAAGCTGGTCGCCGAGACCAGGAAACGCGGCCAGTTCGCCGGCCTGCACAACGGCAGCGCGAGCTATGCCGCGCGCATGATCGGCATGGGCTTCCGCCTCGTCACCATCACCAACGACGCCGCTCTGATGGCCAAGGCCGCCCGCGAGGCGGTGAGCCAGACGCGCCAGGAAGCGGGCGCGGTCGCGGCCCTCTAGCCCACGATCTCGCCGCGGAACGCCCAGCGGGTCATGCGCTTCTCGACCATGGCGCAGATCGCGTACATCGCCACGCCCATGATGGCGATGGCGAACAGGCCGGCGAAGGTGGTGGGCGCGTCGTTGCGGGCGCTGGCCGACAGCATCAGGAAGCCGATGCCGTTGTTGCCGCCCACCGTCTCGGAGATCACCGAGCCGATGAAGGCGAGCGTGATGGCGACCTTCAGGCTGGCGAACAGGTAGGGCATGGCGCGCGGGATGCCGACCTTGGTCAGGATCTCCAGCCGCGTGGCGCCCAGGCTGCGCAGCACGTCGCGCATCTCGGGCTCGATGGTGGCGAGGCCGGTCGCCACGTTGACCACGATGGGGAAGAAGCTGATGACGAAGGCGGTGATGACGGCCGGCAGAGAGCCCACGCCGACCCAGATCATCAGGATCGGCACGATCGCCACCTTGGGGATGGCGTTGAAGGCGATCAGCAGCGGATAGAGGCCGGCATAGACGAACGGCGAGGCGCCGACCGCGAGGCCCAGCAGCAGGCCGCCGGCGATCGCCAGCAGGAAGCCGATCGTGGTCGTCCACAGCGTATCCCAGCAGTAGGCCATCAGAATGTCGAAGCGCTGGAAGAACACGGCAAAGATCTTGGTCGGCCGGGGCAGGATGATTTCCGGCACGGCGAACGCGATGCAGGCGATCTCCCACACGATCAGCAGGACCGCGAGCGCCAGCCACGGCATGGCGTGCTTCAGCGCCTCGCGCTGCAGGTCGGTCATGCATGCTCCTGCTGGATGCGGTCGCGCAACTCGTGGACGATCTCGACGAAGTGCGGCTCGAACGTCGTGGCGAGCGTCCGCGGCCGCGGGATATCGATCTTCTTGCTGAGCACGATGCGGCCGGGCCGGCGGCTCATGACATAGACCGTGTCGGCGAGGAACGTCGCTTCGCGCAGGTCGTGGGTGACGAGGACGCCGGTAAAGCGCTTCTCCAGCCACAGCGCCTGCATGACGCCCCACAGCTCCTCGCGGGTGAAGGCGTCGAGCGCGCCGAACGGCTCGTCGAGCATCAGCAGTTCGGGCTCGTGGATCAGGGCGCGGCAGAGGTTCGAGCGCTGCTGCATGCCGCCCGAGAGCTGCCACGGAAATTTCCGGGCGAAATCGGCGAGGCCCACCGTCTGGAGGAGCCGCATGGCGCGCGCCTCGTATTCGGCCCGGCTCGAGCGGAAGCGGCGCTTGTGCGGCTCGACCACCTCGAGCGGCAGCAGGATGTTGTCCATGGTGGTGCGCCACGGCATCAGCGTCGGGTTCTGGAACGCCATGCCGACGCCCTTGACCGGCCCCGCCACCTTCTGGCCGGCCACCCGGACCTCGCCGCCCGACGCCGGCAAGAGGCCGGTGACCAGCTTCATGATCGTCGACTTGCCGCAGCCCGACGGGCCCACGACGGCGATGAACTCGCCCCTCTCGATGCTGAACGTGGCGTCGGCCAACGCCAGCGTCGTTTCCTTGCCGAGCCTGTAGGTGAGGCTGACGCCCTGCAGATCGACGAACGCCATCTCTACTTGGAGATCATCCGGTCGGCCTTCGGCGGCAGGTAGGCGTTGGTGAAGACCTTGTCCGGCGCCGGCGGCGCCGGCAGGCCGAACGCTTCCGAGACGTCCTTGACGGCCCGCGCGAAGCGCGCCGGATCGACGTCGCCCATGCCGTTGGCCTTGACGTAGGGCGTCAGGATGTTGGTCTGCAGCGAGATCTGCAGGCGCTCCATCTCGAGCTTCTCGTCGATCAGCGGATCGCGCTTCTTGGCCGCGGCAATGCCGAGCTTGGGATCGGCGATCACGTCCTTCCAGCCCTTGATCGTGGCGGCGATGAAGCCCTTCACCGCCTTGTCGTTCTTGGCCATGTCGGCGGAGATCACGATGCCGTTGCCGTAGACGTCCATGCCGAAGTCGACGAAGCGCATGGCGACGATGTCCTCGAACGCCACGCCGCGCGCCTTGAGGTCGAGCATCGACGAGAAATAGTGGCCGGAGATGAAGTCGACCGTGCCCTGCACCAGGCTCTGCTCGCGCAGCTGCGGCGTCAGGTTGACGTGCTCCCACTTGGTGATGCCGTTCTTCTTGGCGAAGGCCGGGAACAGGCGGAACGAGGCGTCGAACACCGGGGCGCCGAGCTTCTTGCCCTCGAGATCCTTGGGCGTCTTGATGCCGCTCTTCTTCAGCGCGTAGACCCCGAACGGCGCGAAGTCGTAGACCATGAACACGCAGAGCACTTCCTTGCCCGGGTTCTTGGCGTTGTACTCGATGGTGGCGTTCACGTCGGCGAAGCCGATCTGGTAGGCGCCGGTGGCCACGCGCTGCACCGCGCCGGCCGAGCCCTGGCCGGGGTCCATGGTGACGTCGAGCCCTTCGGCCTTGTAGTAGCCCTTCTCCAGCGCCACGAGAAATGGCGAGGTCGGGCCCTGGAAAACCCAGTCCAACGTGAACTTGATCGGTGTCTGGGCCTGTGCCGGCAGGCTGCCCAGCAGGCCCGCGATGACGGCCGCGCCGCCCAGCCACTTGGCGAAGTTGCTCATGATCTTGTCCCCTCGTGAAGTTTCCCTGAAGCGACTCTTAGGCGGACAACCAGCGCCCGCCAAGGGGATATCAGGCAGATTCTATGCCAGCCCGCTGTGTCGCCACGAGTTCGGTGAAGGCGCCGCCGCGGGCGGAAAGCTCCTGGTAGGCGCCTTGTTCGACGACCCGGCCGTGCTCGAACACCACCACCTGGTCGGCCTCGCGGATGGTCGACAGCCGGTGGGCGATCACAAAGGTCGTCCGGCCCTGCATCAGGGTCTTGAGCGCCTTCTGGATACGGGCCTCTGTGAGCGAATCGAGGGCGCTGGTCGCCTCGTCGAGGATCAGGATCGGCGGGTCCTTCAGCAGGGCGCGGGCAATCGCGAGCCGCTGCCGCTCGCCGCCCGAGAGCGTCGTGCCGCGCTCGCCGACCAGCGTGTCGTAGCCTTGCGGCTGGCGCATGATGAAATCGTGGGCCTCGGCCAGCTTGGCCGCCTGCTCTAGTTCCGCCTGCGTGGCGTCGGGCTTGCCGATCCGCAGATTGTCGGCGATCGACCGGTAGAACATCGTCGAGTCCTGGAACACCACGCCGATGTTGCGACGGAGCGACTCCAGCTTGATGTCGCGATGGTCGACGCCGTCGATGCGGATCACGCCCGACTGGGCATCCCACATGCGATGCAGCAGCGACAGCGTCGTGCTCTTGCCGGCGCCGGTCGGCCCGACCAGTGCCACGGTGGCGCCGGCCGGAACTTTTAGGGAAAAATGAACCAGCGCCGGACGCTTGCCGTCGTAGGAAAAATTGATGTCGTCGAACTCGACGTCGCCGCGGGCGCGCCCGATGTCGAGGCCGTTGGGCTTGTCCGGCACCGTCGACTGGGCGTCGAGCACCCGGAAGAAGTCGCCCAGCGACGGCATCTGGAAGAAAATGCGGCTGACGAAGCCCGAGGCCTGATCCATTCGGCCGATCAGCATGGTGGCGAAGCCCATGAAGCTCACGATCTCGCCGACGGTCGCCTCACCCTTGGTGTAGAGCCAGGTGCCCAGCACGAAAATCGAGATCACCGTGATCGTCGAGGCGGCGCGGGTCATGACCGACAGCAGCGCCCACCAGTTGAGGACGGGGAACTGGGCCTGAAGCGTCTGGGCGATGATGCGATGCATTTCCCCCGTCTCGGCCGCCAGCCGCACGAAGCTCTGGATCAGATTGATATTGCCCAACGCATCGCCGGCGCGGCCGGCGAGCTCGCTGTGCAGGTCCTCGACCTTCTGCTGCAGCCGGTCGGTGCGGCTCACCACCCAGACATTGGCCACCGCGAAGAACAGGATCAGCACCAGCAGCAGGATGCCCAGCCGCCAGTTCATGAACAGGCTGAGCGGCAACATGACGAACAGCGCCACCAGGGTGGCGAGGTTCTCGCGGAAGAACGACAGCCAGATGCCGAACAGGTTGTCGACGCCGGTCAGCATGATCTTGATCAGACGGCCGGAATGCTGCGTGTTGTGGAACGAAAACGGCAGCACCAGCAGATGCTCGAAGTAGCTCGCCATCGCTCCCAGCCGGCGGCGATGGGCCATCCGGTCGGCCTGCAGCGAGACCACCATGTTGGCGGCGATCCCGCCCAGCCCGACGAGCGCCCACAGGCCGAGAATCTCGCGGGCGTCCCGCCACAGCACCTCGACGGGCTTGTCCCGCGCGGTGGCCAGCAGGTCGATCACCTGGCCGAACAGCACCGGCTCGTAGAACTGCAGGCCGGCCACCGCCACGTTGGCGATGGCGAGCACGATGGCGAGCCCCTTCTCGGCCCGCAGCAACCCGATCACCCGGCCGTAGACGCGGAAGAACTCCATTATCGACGGACCGCGGCCATATCCGGCTCCGCTATTCGCCGAGAAATCGTTCGACGGTGTTGACGAAGAAGCTCACCCCGAACGGGATCGCCATGTCGTTGAAGTCGTAGCGCGAGTTGTGCAGGCCGGCGCCGTTGCCGTCCTCGCCGCCATTGCCCAGCCAGACCATGGCACCCGGGACCTTCTCCAGCATGTAGGAGAAGTCCTCGGCGCCCATGCTGGCCTGCACGTTGTCGCGCACGCCGTGCGGGCCGCAGACGCCCGCCGCCACGTCGATGGCGAAAGCGGCGCGCTGGGCGTTGTTGATCGTCGGCGGATAGCCGTGGCGGTACTCGACGTCGATCTTCACGCCGTACATCTTCGAAGCGCCCTCACAGATCTCGCGAATGCGGGCCTCGATCAGTTTGCGCGCCTCCGGCGTCGTGGTGCGCGTCGTGCCGCCGACGTGGGCGTCGGTCGGAATGACGTTGTAGGCCGAACCGCCCTTGACGAAGCCGACGGTGACGACGGCCGAGCCGAACGGATCGATGTTGCGGCTGACGATGGTCTGCAACGACAGCACGAGGTTGGCCGCGACCACCAGCGGATCGAGGCTGAGATGGGGATGGGCGGCATGACCGCCCTTGCCGGTGATGCGCAGGTCCCAGCGATCGGCCGCGGCCAGCAGCGCGCCCGGTCTGGTGGCGATGGTGCCGAGCGGCAGGCCGGGCTTGTTGTGGATGGCGAAGATGGCGTCGCAGGGAAACTTCTCGAACAGCCCGTCGTCGATCATCGCCTTGCCGCCGCCGCCGCCCTCCTCGGCCGGCTGGAAGATGAAGTGTACCGCGCCCTCGAAGTCGCGCCTCTCGCTCAGGACCTTGGCCGCGCCCAGCAGCATGGCGGTATGGCCGTCGTGGCCGCAGGCATGCATGCGGCCGGGAACGGTTGAGCGGTGCGCGAAATCGTTGGTCTCGTCCATTGGCAGGCAATCCATGTCGGCGCGAAGGCCTATCGACTTCAACGAGTTGCCCTTGCGCAAGGTTCCCACGAGGCCGGTCTTGCCAAGGCCGCGCGTCACCTCAAGGCCCCATTCCGTGAGCTTGCCCGCGACGATGTCGGAGGTCCGGTGCTCCTCGTAGGCGAGCTCGGGATGGGCGTGGATGTCGCGGCGGATGGCGGCGATTTCGCCCTGGATCTCGAGCGCGCGGGGAAGAACGGGCATCGGTCACTCCGGTTGGAACGGCTGCCATCTTAGCCCAAAGTGCGCGCATGTTGTCCCTTTCCGAGGTCGAGGACGCGGCCGCGACCGTTTATGCCGCGATGCCGCCCACGCCGCAGTACGCCTGGCCCCTGCTCGCCAGGCGAACCGGCTGCGAAGTCTGGGTGAAGCACGAGAACCACACGCCGACCGGCGCCTTCAAGGTGCGCGGCGGCCTGGTCTACATGCAGCGGTTGAAGCGCGAGCAGCCCGGCCTGCGGGGCGTGGTCAGCGCCACGCGCGGCAACCACGGCCAGAGCATCGCGCTGGCCGCCGCCCGGCTGGGCATCGCCGCCACCATCGTCGTGCCGCACGGCAACTCGGTGGAGAAGAACGCCGCGATGCGGGCCTTCGGCGCCGAGCTGGTGGAGGCCGGCCACGACTTCGACTCGGCGCGCGAAACCGCCCGGCGGCTGGCCGGGGAGCGCGACCTGGCGATGGTGCCGTCGTTCCACCCCGACCTGGTGCGCGGTGTGGCAACCTATGCTCTGGAACTGTTTCGCGCAGCACCTCCCCTCGACACCGTCTATGTGCCGATCGGCCTGGGCTCGGGCATCTGCGGCACGATCGCCGTGCGGGATGCGCTGGGCCTTGCGACCAAGGTGGTTGGCGTGGTCTCGACCGAAGCGCCGGCCTACGCCCTGTCGTTCGCCGCGGGCCGGGTGGTGGCGACCAACAGCGCCGACACCATGGCCGACGGCATGGCGGTGCGCGGGCCCGATGCCGAGGCGCTTGACGTCATCCTGCGCGGTGCCGACCGCATCGTGCAGGTGAGCGACGCCGAGATCGCCGCCGCCATGCGCGCCTACTACGAGGACGCCCACCAGCTCACCGAGGGCGCGGGTGCCGCCTCGCTGGCGGCCCTCATCCAGGAACGCGAACGCCAGGCGGGCAAGCGCGTCGGCCTGATCCTGAGCGGCGGCAACATCGACCGGCCGGCCTATCTGCGCGCCCTTGCCGACGGTTGAGGTGCCGGCGCCCAGGCGAGGTCGTTCTTCACCGCCTGCATGATGAAGGACGAGCGCGTGCCTTTGACGCCGGGCATGCGCAAGAGCGCCTTCATGGCGAACTCGCTGAAGCTTGCCAGGTCGGGGGCGAAGACGTGGACGATGAAGTCCATGTCGCCGGTCACGGCATGGCAGGCCACGACCTCGGGCCGGGCGCGGATCGCCGCCTCGAACGCGGCCACGGTCTTCTCCGAATGGTCTTCCAGCGTGATCTGCACCAGCGCCTGCAAACCGAGCCCCATCGCCTGGGGCGATACCAGCGCCGCGTAGCGGGCGATCACGCCTTCCTCCTCCAGGCGCTTGACCCGGCGCTGGCAGGGCGTGGGCGACAGGCCGACCCGATCCGCCAGATCGACCATTGGCAGGCGGCCCTCGGCCTGCAAGGCGGCGACGATACGTCTGTCGATGTCGTCCAGCTCGATCATGGCGTTATTCACCCTGATTTTCGACCAAATTAGAGGATACCTCCAAAATACCCCTTGCAACAGACCAACTTCGCGAGGATTCACCGCCGCCCGGCCCCCATATTGAAAGCATGACCATCGCTCCCCTCGAAGACCTGCGCGGCGACTACGCCGCCATGGCGCCGGACTGGACCGTGCCGCAGCATGCCGACCTCTATTCGGCCGAGGATCAGGCCGTGTGGCGCCTCCTGGTCGAGCGCCAGACCGCGCTGGCGCGCCGCCACGCCTGTGACGAGTTTCTGTGGGGTCTCGACTCGCTCGGGATCGGCGACACCATCCCGGACTTCGAGGAGATCAACGCCCGGCTCTTCCCCCTCACCGGTTGGCGGCTGGTCGGCGTCCCGGGACTGATCCCCGATGCGGCGTTTTATGACCATCTCGCGCATCGCCGGTTTCCGGTGACGGTGTGGATCCGCACCCGCGCCGAACTCGACTATCTGGTCGAGCCCGACCTGTTCCACGATTTCTTTGGCCACGTCCCGCTGCTGTCGAACCCGGTGTTCGCCGACTTCATGCAGGCCTACGGCCGGCGCGCCATCGAGGCGGGGCCCGGCAACATCGATCGCCTGGCGCGGCTCTACTGGTTCACCGTCGAGTTCGGCCTGATCCGCACGACCAAAGGCCTAAAAGCCTATGGCGCCGGGATCCTGTCGTCCGCCGCCGAAGTGAAGCATGCGATCGAAGGCCAGGACGTCGAGCGCCTGCCGTTCGACGCCGCGGCAGCCATGCAGCGACCCTACGAGATCGACAAGCTGCAGCCCGCCTATTTCGTCCTCGAAGATTTCCGCCAGCTCCTCGATCGGGCGTCGGCCCACTAGCGCAGCACGACCAGCCCATCGACGGCGACCACGCCCTCGCCCTTCACCAACAGAGGGTTGACCTCGGCTTCGGCCACGTCGGCAAATGCCTCGTGAGCGAGCGCGGAGAAGGCGGCGATTGTCTTCGCCAGCGCCGCGACATCGCCTTTCGGCAGGTTGCGATAGCCGCGGATGGTGGCGAGGCCTTTTACCTCCCCGATCATCTGCCGCGCCTCCGTTTCGTCGACCGGCGCGAGCCGCGTCGACGCGTCGCGATAGATCTCGGCCAGGACGCCACCCAGACCGACGGTGATCGTGGGTCCCACCAGCGGGTCGCGCCGGAAGCCCAGGATCACCTCGGCAAGGCCCTTCTCCATCTTCTGGATCAGGAACCCCTCCAGCGCAGCGCCGGGGGCATGCGCCCTTACGCGCCGCTCGATCTCGCGCGCCGCGACGGCCGCCATCTGGCCGTCGGGCAGGCCGAGCGCCACGCCGCCCGCCTCGGTCTTGTGGGCGATGTCGGGCGACAGGACTTTTAGCGCCACTGGCGCGCCGACTTCCGCCACGGCGGCGGCGACGCGCTTGGCATCGGGGACCGCGAGCGACTTGGCCACCGGCACGCCGAGGGCGGCGAAGAGGTCGGCTGCCCGGCGTTCGTCGAAGCCGTTGATTCGGCCCGCTGCCAGTGCGTCGAGCGACGCGCGCGACGGTTCGGCCAGCGCGGGCACCGGCTGCGGCGCGGGCCGCAGCAGGCAGAGGGCCATCGCCTCGGCACAGGACTCGGGATGACGAAAGGCAGGCACGCCGGCCGCCGTCAGCAGGGCCAGCGACTTCTCCGCCGCCGGCGTCAGCGCCACGGCGAAGGGCTTGGCGGTGCGGGCGAAGCGCAACAGCGGTTCGACCGCCAGCTCGGGATTGAACTGGGCCGAGGAGCCCACGACGAAGATCACCGCATCGTTGCCATCATGGGCCAGCAGCCGCTCGATGGTGCCGGCCACGATCTCGGGCTTGGCGCCTGCCAGGGTGAGGTCGATCAATTTTCCGTCGCCGGCCGCAATGCCGCGCGGCTTTAGCCAGTCGACCAGCGCCGGCGGCGGATCGGCGATATCGAGGCCGGCCATCGCCATGTTGTCGACCACCATGGCGGCACCGCCGCCAGTCGTCGTGGCGACGGCCACGCGCCTGCCGCCGGCGGGCGGGCGGCCGACCAGCAGCGCCGGCACGTCGACCAGCGATTCGAACATCGACACGCGGGCGATGCCGTGGCGGCGGCAGAAGGCGTCGAAGGTGGCGTCGGAGCCGGCGATGGCGCCGGTGTGCGACTTCGCCAGCGCCTGGCCGATCTCGGACCGGCCGAGCTTGTAGGCGATCACCGGCTTGCCCGCGGCATGGGCGCGGCGGGCTGCCCGCGCCAGCCGCTCGCCATCACGCAGGGTCTCCATGAACAGCAGGATCGCATCGGTCCGGGGATCGTCGACCAGCAGGTCGGCGATCTCGCCCACGGCCAGATCGACCTCGTTGCCGACCGAGATCAGCCGCGAGAAGCCGACGCCGCGCGCATCGGCCCGCGACAGCAGGGCGCCGATCAGGCTGCCGCTCTGGCTGACGACGGCCCAGCGGCCGGCGCGCAGCCGGTCGACCGCGAACGCCGCATTGGCGGTGAGTGCCATCGGCGGATCGGTGCTCACCGTGCCGATACTGTTGGGGCCGACCAGACGGATGCCGGTCTGGGCCACGATGCGCGACAGCTGGTCCTGCAGCGAGGCGCCCGCGGCACCTGCGTCGGCGAAGCCGCCGGCCAGGATGGACGCGACTTTCACGCCGCGCCGGCCGCAGTCCGCCAGCGCCGCCACGGCCGCCCCGCCGTTCAGCAGGATGTAGGCGTGATCGATCTCGCCTGGGATCGACGCCAGGTCCCGGAAGGCCTTATCGCCCAGGATTTCGTCGCGCGACGGATTGACCGGCAGAATCTCGCCGGTAAAGCCGTGCTTGCGCAGAAACCGCTGCGGCCTCGAGGTGGTCTTGGTCGGGTCGGCCGACGCCCCGATCAGGGCGATGCGCCTGGGCTCGAACAAGGCGGCAAACAGGTTCTTGGGATCGCTCATGCGGCGAGTATACTCGGCGCATGATCCCTCGCCGCTCTTTCGTGGCCGCAGCGCTCGCAGGCGCAGCCCTGCCGGCCCGCGCCCAATCTGCTCCCTGGCCCTCCAAGCCGATCAAGCTCGTCGTGCCCTACGCGCCGGGCGGCACGACAGATGTGGTGGCCCGCATGGTCGCCGAATATCTCGGCCAGCAGCTCGGCCAGAACATCATCGTCGACAACAAGCCCGGCAAGGGCGCCATGGTCGGCACCGCGCTGGTCGCCAAGGCGGCGCCTGACGGCTACACGCTCCTGATGTCGGTGATCTCGGGCCTGTCGATCTCGCCCACGCTCTATGGCGGTGGCGATTTCGACCCGATGGCGGATTTCATCCACGTCTCCCTCGCTTCGCGCAATCCCAGCGTGCTGGTGGTGAACCCGGCCTTTCCGGCAAAGACGCTCAAGGACTATGTCGACTACGCCAAGGCCAATCCCGGCAAGCTCGCCTTCGCCACGTCGGGCGCCGGATCGAGCAATCACCTCCTGGGCGTGCGGCTCCAGCAGATCATCAGCGCGGAGATGCTCCACGTGCCCTATCGCGGCGCCGGCCCGGCCATGATCGACACCATCGCGGGCAACGTGCCCTCGATGTTCGATTCGCTGCCCTCGGCCGCACCGCACATCAAGGCCGGCAAGGTCCGGGCGCTGGCCGTCAGCAGCGACGAGCGCAATCCGGCCTTCCCCGACGTCCCGACCATGAAGGAGCAGGGATACCCCGACCTGATCTCCTACTCGTGGTTCGCCATCTCCGTGCCGGCCAAGACGCCGGCGCCGATCGTCGACCGGCTGGCGCGCGAAATGCAGGCCGTGCTGAAGGAGCCGACAGTCGTGAAGCGCTGGGAGGAGCTGGGCGCCGAGTCGAGCACCATGAGCCCGGCCGAGGTGACCCGCTTCGTTCAGGCCGAGATCGACAAGTGGACGCCGGTCGTGAAGGCCTCCGGCGCCAAGCCCGACTGAGGAGACACCCATGGCCATCCGCCGCGTGACATCGCCTGCCGTGCCCGAGCCGCCGCCCGAGCGCTGGTCCAACTGCCTGGTGTGCGACGGCATCGCCTACGTCTCGGGCATGACCGCGCGCGCCGGCAATACAGTCGTGGGCAACGACGAGTACGAGCAGTCGAAGGCGATTTTCGGCAAGATCAAGGGAATGGTCGAAGCGGCCGGCGGCGCCATGGCCGACGTGGTCAAGATCACGGTCTACGTCACCGACATCAAGAACAACGTGAAAGTCTGGGCGGCACGACGCGAGTTCTTCAGCGGCGATTTCCCGGCCTCGACCCTGGTCGAGGTGAGCGCGCTTGCGGCCCCCGAGATCCTGGTCGAGATCGAAGCCATCGCCCATATCGGCAAAGGCAAGCGGTAGACTCAGGCGTGTGAGTACATCTTCTTGCCGGCGACCGGCATCGTGGCCTTTAGGATGGCGCCCGCCGCGATCTTCTCGCTGCGGCGCGATACCACGACGTAGAGATCGTTGCCGGCAAACGCCACGTTCGTACAGAAGATGTCGTCGCCACAGTCGACATGGTGCGTCGGGCGGCCGAGATGATCGAAGCGCCAGGCGGTCGTGCTGGGATGGGCGATCACGAGGCCGCCCTCCTCGTCCAGCGCCAGGCCATCGGGGCCGGCATGGCCGCCGCTCATCTGGATGAACAGGCCGACCTTGCTCGCCATGCCATCGGCCATCAGCGGCAGGCGCCACACGGCATTGCCGCGCGTCACGCCGACATAGAGCACGGTCTCGGCCTTGTTCATGACCAGGCCGTTGGGGCTGGGCACCGTGTTCACCAGCAGCATGAGCCTGCCCGCCGTATCGTAGCGATAGACCCGGCCGGTCGGATCGTGCAGCCCGGTCTGGCCCTGGTCGGTGAAGTAGAGATCGCCGTTGGCGGCAAAGAAGAGATCGTTGACGCCCTTGAAGCTCTCCGAGCCGCGATGGTCGATCAGCGGCGTCACCTTGCCGCTCGCGGGGTCGAGCAGGACGATGCCGTGCTTGTAATCGGTGATGAAGATCCGGCCATCTTTGTGGATCTTCAGCCCGTTCGGCCAGCCGTCGTATTCGGTGATCAGCGTCCACTCACCCGCCGGGTCGATGCGGAACACACGGCCGAACGGAATGTCGGTGACGTAGAGATTGCCGGCGCGGTCGAAGCTCGGTCCCTCGAGGAAGGAGTCGAGTTCCTGGCCGGCGGCATTGGCGTCGCCCCAGGCGGTGCGGCGCGGCTTGCGGAACTTCTCCGGCAGGCGCGTGAACTCGATGGCCGGCACCGGCTTGGTCATTCCGTACATTCGATGCTCCCCGACGTCAGAGCGTATAAGGTGCGCGAACGCCCGGGTCGTTCACCGGGAAGTCCTTGGTGTTGCGCGTCACCAACAACATGGCGTGGACCTGGGCAGTCGCCCAGATCACCGCATCGGGCAATCGAATGCGACGGCCACGCCGCAGCCCTACCGCTCGCTCGGCAACCTCTTCGTCGACGCCGATCACGTCGAAGCTCCCGAGGAACGCGCGCGTCTCCGCTTCGACATCCTCGTTCGCGCCGATCATGACCTCCATCCAGGTGACGATGCTAATGGCCCGGTCGCGATAGCGCTGCAGCTCGGTCCGTGCCTGGGGAACGGCATTCAGATGATCGATCAGGATGTTGGTGTCGAACAGCGCCTTCACCATTCGCTGCGCACCTTCTTCTGATAGGCCAGCCCGTCGACCTTTCGGTTCCCCCAGAGGCCGAATGCGTTGCCTTCGCGCTCGGTGCGCCGGCGGGCGAGATAGTCGTCCACTGCCTGCCGGATCAGGGCAGATCGCGACTTCCTCTCCGCCTTGGCCAGCCCATCGAGCGCCTCGATCTTGGAATCGACCAGGTCAACAAGGATGCGCATGATTTACCTATATATGATATCAGTATCATATATATATCTTAACGGCAGGCAGCTCAAGCCGCCTTCACTTCCCGCTCGGCCTTCAGTGCCCGCACGGTCTGGCGCAAGGCATGGACGGTCTTCTCGATTTCGGCGCCGCCGTGGGTGGCCGACACGAAGCCGCCGGGGGCGCCCATGATGTCGACGCCGTGGGTCATCAGGCCCATGCGGATCTTGCCGGTGAGCGGACCCGCGCCGCGCGCGCCCTTCAGCTTGGCGAACGGCACTTTCAGCGGATCGAAGGTCGCCGGATCGATCGGGTCGCCGAACGGGTTGGGATAGATCAGGAAGGTCGAGCTCTGGCCATAGATGCCCCACGGCACGCCCTCCTGCACCAGCACCTCGGTGAGCGCGCGGCGCAGCTCGGCCGCCGTCCTGTTCGCCTTCTCGGCGAGATCCTCGTCGCGCAAGAGCGTGAGCGCCGTCACCGCCGCGGCTGCCGACAGCGGGTTCGCGTTATACGTGCCGGGATGCAGGATCCGCTCGATCTTCCTGGCCGCGGTCGCGTCGTGATCGATGCGGTCGAGGATGTCGCGCTTGCCCGCGACCGCGCCGCCCGGCAGGCCGCCGGCCACGATCTTGGCCTGGATGCAGAGGTCGGGCGTGATGCCGAACGCCTTCTGCGCACCGCCCGAGGACCAGCGATAGCCGGTGATGACCTCGTCCATAATCATGACGACGCCCTTCTTCCGGGTGGCGTCGCGCACCGCCTGGATGAAGCCCGGCGGCAACGGCGCCTGGCCCCACGACGCACCCGAGGGTTCGAACATGACGGCGGCGATATCGTCGCGCTCCTCGATCAGCTTTACGACCGCGGCGACGTCGTCGCTCGGCATCACGATCGAGAGCGCGCTCACGTCCTGCGGCACACCCGGCGTCGTGCCGCCGTCATAGGTGGCGCCGGCGCCCGCCGTCACGTTGTCGTGCCAGCCATGGAAGTGGCCGATGAAGCGCACGATCTTGTCCTTAGCCGTATAGGCGCGCGCCAGCCTGATCGCCATGTGCGACGCCTCGGTGCCCGACGCGGTGAAGCGGACCTTCTCCGCGCACGGCGTCAGCTCGCAGACGAGTTCGGCCCAGCGCACCTCCAGCTCGTGGCTCGACCCGTAATGCGTGCCGAGGTCGATCTGCCGCTTCACCGCCTCGACGACGGCGGGGTGCGAATGGCCGAGCAGCATGGCGCCGTGGCCGCCGAAATAGTCGACGTATTCGTTGCCGTCGACGTCCCATTTGCGCGGCCCGGCGGCCCGGGCGACATGAATCGAATAGGGGTCGAGATAGCGCGCATCGTGCGTGATGCCGCTCGGCAGGACCTGGCGCGCCCGCTCGAACAGGGCGCCGGAGCCCGGCGTGCGGGCCTTGTAGTCGGTGACGATCGCCGAGTTGGTGGCGGAACTGGCCGGTGCCGTGGCGGTCATGAGCCCTCGCTGAACTAATGGCCGAACATCGCAAGCCTCGCTTGCGCCGCCAAGGGGCGGCAGCCAGAGTTTCGTCGCAATGCAAGCCGGAGGATCGCCGTGAACGCGAAGCCACGTGGACGCCAGTTCTTCAACAACCCGGGTCCGACCAACATTCCCGACCGCATCCTGCGCGCCATGGACCGGCCTGTCATGGACTTCATGTCGGACGAGTTCCTGGCCATCCAGCATGCCTGCCATGCCGGCGTGAAGCGCGTGCTGAAGACCGACCAGACGCTCTACATGTATTCGGCGACCGGCCACGGCGCCTGGGAGGCGGCACTCGCCAACCTTTTCTCGGCCGGCGACACCGTCCTGATCATCGAGACCGGCTACTTCTCGCAAAGCTGGGCGGAGATGGCGACCAACCTCGGCATAAAGGTCGAGACGCTGGCGGCCGACTGGCGCAAGGGCGCCGACATCTCGCAGCTCGCCGATCGCCTGGCCCGGGACAAGGCCCACGCCATCAAGGCGGTGCTGACCGTCCACAACGAGACCGCGACCGGCATGGTCCTGCCGCTGCCCGACATCCGGCGCGCCCTGGACGAGGCCAAGCACCCCGCCCTGCTGCTGTCGGACACGATCTCCTCGCTCGCTAGCATGGACTACAAGATGGATGCCTGGGGCATCGACGTGACCGTGGGCGGCAGCCAGAAAGGCCTGATGCTGCCGACCGGCATGTCGCTCACCGGCGTCAGCGCCAAGGCGATCGAGGTCTCGCGCAAGAACAAGGCGCCGCGCCACTACTGGAACTGGGAGCTGATGAACGGCCGGGCGCCGCAGAAGTTCATCGGCACCGCGCCGGTCCACATGTTCTTCGGCCTGCAGGAGTCGCTGAAAATGCTCGAGGAGGAAGGGCTCGACGCGGTGTTCGCCCGTCACGCCCGCCTGGGCGAGGCGACCCGGGCGGCGGTGCGCGCCTGGGGTGCCGACGGCAAGGGTCCGCAGCTCTTCTGCCAGTCATCCGATCGGCTCTCCAATTCGGTGACGGCGGTGCTGATGCCGGAGGGCACGAGCTCGGACGGGCTGCGCAAGGCCGCGATCGACCGCTACAACCTGTCGCTGGGCGGCGGGCTCGGGCCTCTGATGGGCAAGGCTTTCCGCATCGGCCACATGGGCGACCTCAACGAGCCGATGCTGCTGGGCTGTCTCGCCACGACGGAGCTCGCGATGAAGACGGCCGGCGTGCCGTTCGCGCCGGGCGGCGTCGATGCCGCCATCGAGTCGCTGGCGGGTTGACCGCTAAAACGCCGGCGCCTTGCCGGCCAGCGCAGCGACGAAGCGTTCCGGCCTGATCGACGACAAGGCGGTGCCCTGCCGTACGGTGCCGTCGAGGTTGACGCCCAGCACGGGCTCGAACATCGCGGTCGCCGGATTGAAGGCGTAGAGCCGGCCCTCGGTCATGTTGAACCACCAGCCGTGCACGATCAGCGTGCCGGCCGCGACCTTGTCGGCGATCCAGCGGAAGCTCATGAGATTGTTGACGCTGTTCAGCACCGCGGCCTGCTCGACGGCACGGGCGACTTCCTCGCGCGGCCGGCCCTTGAGTTCACGGACCACGAGATCGCGCGTCTCCTGGGCGATGCTGGTCCAGGTCGACAGGTAGTCGTAGTCGGCATAGACGCTGTCGCGGCCGTCGACCAGGGCACCGATGCCGCCGCACAGCGCATGGCCCAGCACCACGATGTGTTCGACGCCCAGCCCGCGCACGGCGAACTCGATGGCGGCCGACGTGCCGTGATGGCGCGTGTCGGGTGGATACTGCGCCGGCGGCACCATGGCGGCCACGTTGCGCACCGTAAAAATGTCGCCGGGCTGCGTCTGCGTCAGAATGCCGGGGTCGACCCTGGCGTCGGAGCAGGCGACGATCAGGATCTTCGGCGCCTGGCCTTCCTTCGCGAGCTTCTCGAACAGGTCGAGATGCTCGCGATAGTAGCCGAGGCGGAAATCCGAGAAGCCTTTTAGGAGCCTTCTGAGCGGCATGCGTGTTCCAGACTCCGGAAGATTTGCGGCGAGCCGCGACATAGACGATGATCGAGGCCCACTCAACCCCACCCTCCGGACAAGATGAGCGCTGACCTGCTCTACGAGAGACGCGGCGAGATCGGCTGGATCACCTTCAACCGGCCGCAGGCGCGCAATGCCCTCACCTTCGCCATGTACGAAGGCCTGGCCGAGATCTGCGGCCGGATCGGCGCCACCGGCGAGGCCAAGGCGCTGGTCGTCACCGGCGCCGGCGACAAGGCCTTCGCGGCCGGCACCGACATCGCCCAGTTCAAGAGCTTCGCGGGCGGCGAGGACGGCATCGGCTACGAGCGCAAGATGGACCGCATCCTCGACACGATCGAGCGCTGCCCGGTGCCGACCATCGCGGCCATTGCCGGCTTCTGCACCGGCGGCGGCGCCGCCATCGCCGCGGTCTGCGACCTCCGGGTGGCCGCCGCCAACGCCCAGTTCGGCTTCCCCATCGCCCGCACGCTGGGCAACTGCCTGTCGATGGCCAACTACGCCCGCCTCGCCGCCCTGATCGGCCCGCAACGGGTCAAGGAGATGATCCTGCTCGCCCGCATGATGGATGCGCCCGCCGCCCTGGCGGCCGGCCTTGTAAGCGAACTGCTGCCCGACGCCGCTTCCCTGCACGCGCGCGCCGGCGAGATCGCGCGGACCGTCGCGGGCCACGCCCCCGTCACGCTGCGGGTGACCAAGGAGGCGCTGCGCCGCCTGCAGGCGCGGCTGGCCGACGAGAGCATCGACGACTTGATCCGCCTGGCCTACGGTAGCGCCGATTTCCGCGAGGGCATGGCCGCGTTCCTGGAGAAGCGGCCACCAAAATGGACGGGCGCCTGATGCGCCACAACGAGGAGGACGACATGAAGAGGTTTGGCTCAATCCTGGCGGCGCTCGGCATCGCCCTCGCCGCCGCGGCCTGCCAGAACCCGCAGCAGGTGGTCGCCCAGAAGGAAGACATGATGGCCGCCGCCGGCTTCAAGTTCGTGCCGGCCAACACGCCCCAGCGCCAGGCCTCGTTCCGCAACCTGCCGCCGCACAAGTTCTCGCGCGAGATCAAGGACGGCCAGGTGTTTTACGTCTATCCCGATCCGACGGTGTGCGTCTGCCTCTATGTCGGCAACCAGGCCGCCTACGGCCGCTATCAGGCCAACGTCTTCCAGAAGAACCTGGCCGACGAACAGCAGATGACTGCCAACATCAATTCGATGAACGACTGGGACTGGGGTCCGTGGGGCGGCTACCCGTATCCGGGCTGGTACTACTAGCCCCGGAACACCGCTTCCACCGCGCCCAGCCCGACGAACTCGCCCCTCGCCCGCGTGCCCGGCGGGAAGTAGCGCAGGCCGGTCCACGAGCCGGTCGTGATCGCCTGGCCCTTCCGCACGCCGCCGCGCCGGCGCACGGCATGGTCGATCATCCAGGCGAGCGGCCGCACCGGATCGACGGCGCCCAGCCCGCCCGTCTGGTCGACGATCGTACGGCCGTCGACCACGAGCTTCACTTTTAGCCCGGCCCAGTCGAGCGTCTGCCAGTTCGCGATCGACCCGCCCACGACCAGCGCATGGTTGGCCTGGTTGTCGGCCAGCAGCCATTCGGGATCGAGCTGCTGGAAGTTGGCGAGCCGCGTGTCGACGATCTCCATGCCGACGAAGGCATCGCCCACGGCGGCCAGCGCCTCGTCGCGGCCGACCGGCGCGTCGCGGGCCGCGATGTCGCGCGCGATGTGGAAGGAGATCTCGACTTCGACGCCGATCATGTGCATCGCCCGACCGTCGAACGTGGCCGGCGACGGCACCAGCGCGCCGGCCAGCAGCGGCGCCGGATTGGGCTCGGCGGTCGGCGTGCGCGCGCCCACCTTCCAGCCCGCGACCGGCCCGGTCGCCTCAGCCACGCCATCCTGAACGGCATAGACCGCATCGCGGTCCGGCAGGGCAAACGGCGGCGCCACCTGGAGGCCGCTGCGCCGCGCCTCCAAGAGGGTGCGCACGGCGTAGGAAATGTCGGAGGTCATGCTAAGCTCGCGCAAAAGAAGTCGGACCGGAGAGAACCATGCCCTACGCCAGCGGCCGAATCATCCACGATGCCGATGCCCACATCATGGAAACGCCGGGCTTCCTCGACGACTACCTCGAGGCTCGGCATCGCGCCGCCGTCACCGACAGCGTTCTGTTCCCGCGCCACGAGGGCTTTCACAGCACACGTCTCAAGGCGCAGCCCGTGGCCGAGTTCGACGAGCAGAAGATCATGCTCGCCAAGAACTGGGAGGCACTCGGTGCCTCCGTCCGGCAGGACCGGCCGCGCTCCGTCGATCTCCTGGGCTTCGCCAGCCAGCTCATGTTCACCACGGCGCTGCTCAACTATTCCTCGGTGCTGGAAGGCGGCGGCGACGCCGACCTCGCCTACGCCGTGGCCCGCGCCCACACCCGCCACATGGTCGATTTCTGCTCGGTCGACCGGCGCCTGTTGCCGACCGGCTACGTGCCGCTGGTCGATTTCGAGCGCACCGCCAAAGCAGCGCGCGAGGCGATCGAGCTGGGCGCCAAGGCGCTGATGATTCCGTCGCGCTGCCCGGACACCCATTCGCCCAGCCACATCGGCTTCGACCCGCTGTGGGCCATCGCCCAGGAGGCGGGCCTGCCGATCGTGTTCCATGTCGGCGGCGGCGGGAAGCTGCTCGAGGACGCCTACTTCAACAATGGCCTGCCGCCCGTGCCCGACTTCCACGGCGGCGACGACAATTTCAAGTCGATCGACTACATGGCGATCGCCTACCCGCCGATGAAGGCGCTGACCGCGCTGATCGTCGACCGCGTGCCCGACCGCTTCCCGCGGCTGAAGTTCGGCGTCATCGAGCAGGGCGCCTCGTGGGTGCCGGGCTGGATGCGCAACATGGATTCGGCCCACAACGCCTTCTACAAGAACGAGGAGCGGCTGCAGAAGATGTCGCTGAAACCCTCCGAGTTCGTCAAGCGCCAGGTCCGCGTCACGCCCTATCCGCACGAGGATGCGGGCTGGATCATCGCCAACTCGGGCGACGAGGTCTGCCTCTTCTCGTCCGACTATCCGCACATCGAGGGCGGCCGCCACCCGATCAAACGCTTCGAGGCGTCGATGGAAACGGCGGGCACGACCGAACATCAGAAGCAGCTTTTCTATTGCGACAATTTCGTCGATCTGATGGGCGCCGGCCTCGCACCCGAACTGAGGATCGCGGCGTGAGCGGCTATACCACGCTCCTCACGCAGCAGACCGGCGCCGTCCTCAAGATCACCGCCAACCGGCCCGACGTGCTGAACGCGCAGAGCCGCGTCCTTCTGGAAGAACTCGACGACGCCTTCATCGCCGCCACGAAGGACGATAGCGTGCACGTCATCATCCTGGCCGGCGCCGGCAAGCACTTCTCGGCCGGCCACGATCTCGGCAGCCCGCAGGAGATGGCAGACCAGAAGAAGAATCCCGTCGAGGGATTCAGGGACGAGTACAGGCGCCTCTCGGAGCGCTTCTTCGAGAACACGATGCGCTGGCGCGACATTCCCAAGCCCACCATCGCCCAGGTCCAGGGCTACTGCATCATGGGCGGCCTGATGATCGCCTCGGCCTGCGACATCGTCGTGGCCAGCGACGATGCCCAGTTCGCCGACCGCGCCGTGAAGTGGGGCGGCAGCCACGTACAATATTTCTCGATGCCGTGGGACTTCGGCCCACGCAAGACCAAGGAGTATCTCTTCACCGGCGCCTTCATCTCGGCCGCCGATGCCGAGAGAGCGGGCCTGGTGAACCGTGTCGTGCCGCGGGCCAGGCTGGAAGAGGAGACCATGGCGCTCGCCCAGCAGATCGCCGAGCGCGATCCCTTTGCGCTCAAGCTCGCCAAGGCCTCGGTCAACGAGATGCAGGACGCCCAGGGCTGGCGCCAGGCCATGGAAGGCGCCTTCAAGAACTACATGCTCACCATCCCGCACCGCATCGAGATGGGCACCTACGGCCCCAAGGCGCGCGAGAAGGCGCCCAAGGACCGCTTCGCCGTCCTGAACAAGAAGACGGGCTGAGGTCATCGTCCCGGACTCTCGACCCCCTCCGCCAAAGGCGCTGTAGACAGCGCCGGATGCGGGGGCACCTCTCCCGAGACGGGGGAGGAGAAGGCTTGAATTCCTCCCTCGCGCGCTGTGTTCGGGCCGGGGAGAAGGTGAACACCTGTTCGGAGACACGGTGAACACATTTCAGATTAGCTTGGTTTGTCGGTTGAGATCGATGGGCTTGAGCACGACGTTGTGGAAGACCAGGTCGTAGACGCCGTCCCGATCGGTGGGACGGAGCGCGATGCGTTTGCCGATCAGGGCCTTGGAAGCCTTGATCCGCCGGTCGGCAAAGCTGAAGCGGCCATTGACGTCGACCGACCTCACGATGTCGCCGGTGGCATAGTCGAAGGGCTCGACCTCTTGCCTGAAGGCTCTCGGGCTCGGCCGGTAGCGCTCGGCGGGCACGGCCAGGTCCAGCGCATCATGCGGCCGATGATAGTTGTAGCGATGGCGCCAGGCATCGAACGCCTGCTGGGCCTCGAGCAGACCCTCGAAGCTCGTGCGTTGCAGCAGCTCAAGGTCGAGGGTGCGGTTGAAGCGTTCGTTCTTGCCGTGGCTCTGCGGATGACGGGGCGGACTGTGCCACGGCGCCACCCCGTGTTCGATCAGCCAGACGCCGAACCGGGTGAGCTGCCGCTCGCCGGTATCGCCCCAGGGCGGACCGTTGTCGGTCAGGATCACCTCAGGCAGGCCATAGCGCTCGAAGGCCGCCTGCACGGCGCTTTGCACCGTCGCACGACGCTGGTTGTCGGCTGCCTGCACGATCACGGCGTAGCGCGAATGGTCGTCCACCACCGTCAGCGGATGCAGCTGGCCGCCTCCGAACGGCACGTCGCCCTTGAAGTCCATCTGCCACATCGCGTTGGGTTCGGCATACTCGAAGCGCTTCCAGACCTTGCGCCCTGCCGCCACCATCGGCTCGCCATGCCGGTGCAGGATCTCCGTGATCGTCGACGGTGCCGGCGGCACCACGCCTTGCCGCCGCAGGCTGGCGGCGATCTTCCGCCCGCCCCACACCGGATTGTCCCGCCGTACCGCAAGCACCGCCGCTTCCAGCACGCCGTCCGTCCGGGCCGGCGAGCGATGTGGACGGCGCGACCGATCGGCCAGCCCTTCCGCCCCCAGCGTTCGATATCTCTCCAGCCACTTGTACAGAATGCGCGGCTGGACGTTGAACCGCCGGCAAAGCTCACGCCGGTTCGAACCTTCCGCCAAGGCAAGGCGGCACAGCTCTTCCCGGCTCTTCTCCCGGTCCTGGAACGGCATCGGAAACCTCATGGATACACTCCCTGGCAGTGTTCACCATGTCTCCGAACACCTGTTCACCATGTCTCCGGTCCGTACACGCAGCGCGGGGGAGGTGGCCCGAAGGTACGGACCGGATAGATAGCTGACAGAATGGACCGGATACATGGCTGACAGGTTTTCAATGCTCGGCAGGAGGGTCTGCCGATGCCGTGGAAAGAGACCTGCGCCATGGACCAGAGAGTTCGCTTCGTACTGGCGGCGATTGAGGAAGAGGCCGTGATGTCGGAGATTTGCGAAGCTTTCGGGATCAGCCGCCAGACCGGTTACAAGTGGTTGGGCCGGCATGCCGCCGAAGGGTTCGAGGGTCTGAAAGATCGCAGCCGGGCGCCGCACCGGCACGGTCGCTCGCGCGAGGCCGAGCTGGTGTCGGATGTCCTGGCATTGCGCGAGCGTCATGGCTGGGGCCCGAAGAAGCTGCGTCGCAAGCTCGGCGAGGTCCGGCCGGATGCCCGGCTGCCGGCGGCCAGTACGCTCGGCGACTGGCTGGCCAAGCGGGGGCTGACGGCCAAACGCCGGCGCCGGCCGAGGTGTCCGCCGTACACACAGCCGTTTGTCATGGCCGATCGGCCGAACGCGGTGTGGACGGTCGACTTCAAGGGCTGGTTCCGCACCGGCGACGGGGCTCGCTGCGATCCGCTGACGATGGGCGATGCGTTCAGCCGCTACCTGTTGCGCTGCCAGACGGTGGGGCGGCCCGATCATAGTCATGTGCGGCCGGCCTTCGAGGAGGCCTTCTGCGAGTTCGGCCTGCCGCAGGCGATACGGTCGGATAACGGTCCGCCGTTCGCATCGACGGCGGCGGGTGGACTGTCGGCGCTGTCGCTGTGGTGGATCAAGCTGGGCATTGCGCCGGAGCGGATCGAGCCGGCCAAGCCGCAGCAGAATGGCCGGCATGAGCGCATGCACCGGACGCTCAAGCACGACACGGCCACGCCGCCGGCACCGACGCTGGCCGAGCAGCAGGTCAGATTCGACGCGTTCCGCCGGACCTTCAACAGCGAACGACCGCACGAAGCCCTGGACTTCCAGTATCCGGCCTCGCTCTACCGACCCTCGTCGAGATCTTATCCCTGCCGGCTGCGCGAGCCCGAGTACGGCGATGACTGTGCCGTGCGCCGGGTGCGTTCCAACGGCGAGATCAAGTGGAATGGCGAGCTGATCTTCGTCAGCCAGGTCCTGGTCGGCGAACCAGTCGGTATCGATAGGACCGGCACTGGCGAGTGGCGGGTGCGGTATGCCGGCATCGAACTCGGCTTCATCGATCTCGACCGCCGTCGGCTCAACAAACAGCCCCATCCGAAAGCTCAACGGCGGGCGGGAAACGCATGATCGAGTGTCAACCATGTAACCGGTTCGCTCCGTCAATCATCCATCCGGTTGCACAGAAGGGCCGGAGGGGGTCATGGCGACCTCCGCGACCCGTGGAGGTGCGCTGTCCGCCGGAATGGCCGCCAAGCCGTT
>JAIETA010000205.1 GCA_019745575.1 Reyranella sp.
CGCGCTCGCATCAAACTACTGCGGGCCTATCCAGACCCAGCCAAAGAGTCATAATCTCTGTGCAGAGCTACTAGCCGCCAGGCCGCCTTGCCGGCGGGTCGAGTTCGCGCCGGGCGGCTTCGCGGAGGTCCATCGATGACGACGGCCAGCGCCGGGCAGGATGGGTTGACGCCGGAGCAGGCGGTCGACCGGCTGGCGGACATTCACGCCGCCGCCGGCAACGCCTTGCGCGCGGCGCTGGCCCGCTACACCGCGGCGGGAGTCGTGCCAACGGCGCAGGAAAGAGCCCGCTTTCGCTATCCCGAGTTGCGCATCGACTGGCGGCCGGCGGGCTCGGTGCGGTTCACCCGCCGTGCCTGGGCCAAGTTCCAGGTGCCGGGCCTCTACACGACGACCGTGACGCAGCCGGTCTTCTTCCGGCAGTACCTGCTGGAACAGCTGCGTCCGCTGGTCGAGGAGTTCGGCGCCAGGATCGAAGTCGGCAGCAGCGACCAGGAGATCCCCTATCCCTTCGTCACCGAGGAGGGCGACGAGTTCATCCGCGGCGACCTGTCCGTCGCCGATCTGGCCCGCTACTTCCCGACCCCCTTGCTCGCCAATGTCGGCGACGAGATCGTCGACGGCGCGTGGGTCCTGGAGCCGGGCAAGGCCCGGCCGCTCGCCCTGTTCGACGCCGTCCGCGTCGACTTCTCCCTGCGGCGGCTGATCCACTACACCGGCACCGACTGGCGCACGATCCAGCCCTGGATCCTGTTCACCAACTACCAGCGCTACGTCGATCATTTCGTCGAGAAAGCGCGGGAGGAGCTGGCGCGGCCGGGCAGTCCCTACACGCAGCTCGTGCTGCCGGGCGGCGGCGTCCTGCGCCGCGACGACGATCCCGCGGCGGCCGACGCCGCCCTTGGCGCCGCGCCCTGGCACCGCTTCCAGATGCCGGCCTACAACCTCTTGCGCGCCGACGGGCGGGGCGGCCTCACTCTCGTCAACATCGGTGTCGGTCCGTCCAACGCCAAGAACATCACCGACCACCTGGCGGTGCTGCGCCCGCACTGCTGGCTGATGATCGGCCACTGCGGCGGCCTGCGGCAGTCGCAGACCATCGGCGACTACGTGCTGGCTCACGCCTACATGCGGCGCGACCGCATCCTCGACGACATCGTGCCACCGGAAGTGCCGGTCCCGGCCCTGGCCGAGGTCCAGGTGGCGCTGCAGGCCGCCGCCGAACGGGTCACCGGCGAGCGCGGCGACGCGCTAAAACGCCGGCTGCGCACCGGCACGGTGGTGAGCTACGACGACCGCAACTGGGAGTTCCGCTGGTCGCAGGAACGCCGGCGCATCAACCAGGGGCGCGCCATCGCCGTCGACATGGAAAGCGCCACGCTGGCCACGCAGGGCTATCGGCTGCGCGTGCCCTACGGCACGCTGCTGTGCATTTCCGACAAGCCGTTGCACGGCGAGATCAAACTGCCCGGCGCCGCCACGCGCTTCTATCAGCGGGCGGTCGGCGAGCATCTGCGCATCGGCTGGGAAACCGTCGAGCTGCTGCGCGAGGAACTGGGCACGCTGCATTCGCGCAAGCTGCGCAGTTTCGACGAACCGCCGTTCAGGTGATCCGGCGGCCCGCTAGGCCGGCCACAGCCATGCCGCGCCGCGCACCCCGCTCGAGTCGCCGTACTTCGGGGGCAGCAGTCGGGTCGCGATACTGTCGTGTTCGGAGAACACGTAATTTCTCCAGCGTTCCGGCACGCGGGTGTAGAGCTGCGCCATGCGCGACAGGCCGCCGCCCAGCACGATGGCGTCGGGGTCAAGGATGTTGATGACGACGGCAAGCGCCCGGGCGAGACGGTCGCAGTAGAGGTCGATCTCAGCCGCGGCGGCGGCATCGCCGGCCAGCGCCGCCTCGGCGATCTCGGTTGCCCGCAGATCGCGGCCGGTGCGTGCCTTGAACTGACGCTGCAGAGCGGGGCCGCTCAACCAGGTTTCGATGCAGCCCACGGCGCCGCAGTAGCAGCGCCCGCCGGGCCGCTCGTCGTCGGCGGGCCGTGGCAGCGGATTGTGGCCCCATTCGCCGGCGATGGCCTGGGCGCCGGCGATCGGCCGGCCATCGACCACGATGCCGCCGCCGACCCCGGTGCCGAGGATCACGCCGAACACGACCTTGCAGCCCGCCGCCGCGCCGTCCGACGCTTCCGAGACGGCGAGACAGTTGGCGTCGTTCGACAGCCGCACCTCGTCGCGCCCGAGCGCCTGGCGGAGGTCGGCATCGAGCCGCCGGCCGTTCAGCCGCGTCGAGTTGGCGTTCTTGATCAGCCCGGTCGCGGGCGACAGCGCGCCGGGGTGGCCGACGCCCACCCGACCGCGCCCTCCGGTGCGGGCCTCGAGATCGCCCACCACGGCCGCCACCGCCGCGACCGTGGCCTGGTAGCTGTCCGGCGGCGTGGCCACGCGCACACGGGCCAGTTCGGCACCGGCGGCGTCGATGGCGATGCCCTCGATCTTGGTGCCGCCGAGATCGATGCCGATCCGCACGCGCGTCAGTCCGGCTTGGCCGGCAGGAACTTGAAGGGCTCGGTTGTCTTGAACAGCTCCGCGGTCTCGCCGGAGAAGACCTCGCCGTTCATGAAGGTGAGCTTCCGCACCGGCGCGCCGGGCTTGAGGTCGAGCTTGGCCAGCGACACCCAGAAGGTGTTGGGACGCGTGGCCGAGTCGAAGAAGAAGACCTTGTTCTTCTGGTCGGCCGCGGTGCGCCAGATCGTCGAGGCGATGTTGGGCTGGCCGGGCGTGGTGATGCCGAGCGGCACCGAGACGGCGCGCATGACGCTCATGACGCTGGCCACCGCCTGGTTGGCGAAGGACTGGCCGGGCACGCTCTTGATGAAGCTCGGATCGACCTGCTTGGGGATGGCGTCGATCAGGAACGAGGCGCGGGCGAACCGGTCGGAGGCGCGGTTGGTGCCGGGCAGGAACACCAGACCGCCGATGTTCTTCCAGTATTCGTTGAGCGCCAGCTGCTCGCTGAAGATCGGCGAGTTGGTCATGACGTTGTATTGCCGGCCGTGGAAGATCACCAGCTTGCCGCCGATGTACTGCAGGATCGCCGAGTCGCCCGAGGCGTCGGAGATCGACAGGTGCAGGGTCGACTTCGAACCGTTCGGCAGGCTGGGCGCCAGGATGCCGAACGGCTCGCCGCGCAACGCTTCGGCCGCCTCGGCGACGGTGGCATAGTTGTCGAGGACGTACTGCGCCCACGCCGAGATCGACAGCAGGGGCTTCCCGGCGGCCGGCTTGCCGTAGTCGGACTCGGCCAGGTAGAGCAGGTTGGCGACCAGGCCGCGTTCGTTCATGCCGTCGGCCGTGCCGATCTCGTAACCCGAGACGATCACGCTGCCGTATTTCGACGTCCAGGCGATGGAACCGGGGCCGGCGGCGCCGTCGCGCTTCATGCCGGCGGGAAAGACCCAGAGGTTGGACGACATGTCCTCCATCCAGTCCATGGTGCGGCCGGTGATCACCGTGTTGTCGGCGCCGACGAAGAGCGTGCGCGTGCAGGCGAGCGCCGTGCCGATGGCGGTGGTTGCCAGCAGCGCGGTTGTGACGACAAGTGTCAGGAGTTTCGCGGGGGTTCCGGTCATGGATCTGCCTTTGTTCATTGTTGGGCTGGCATCTTAGACGCCAAGGGACGAACGGCAACCGAGCGTCTGTCCTCGTCGCGGCACGTGGTTCGCAGACGACGAGGCGATGGCGAAGAGCGGTTGCACAGTCGTTCTTTGGGGATTGGCTAGCGTCATGCTGCTGGCCGCTGTGGATCGGACTGCACTCTTTCGCCACATTCGATCCCCAATTCGCCGCAAGCGACAAAAGCAAAGGAAGGCGAGGCGCCATGCTGGATGCGAAGCGTTTGTTGGATCAGTTCGTCGGCGGTCAGGGTGATGGCCAGGGCGGCGGGCAGGGCAAAGGGGCCGGCGCTTTCCTGAGTGGAGCCGGCGGCGGCGTTCTGGCCGGCGGCCTCGCGGCGCTGCTTCTCGGCAGCAAGACCGGCCGCAAGATCGGTAGCGAGGCGTTGAAGCTCGGTGGCATGGCGGCCGTCGGTGCACTCGCCTACAAGGCATATAACGACTGGCAGGGCGGCAAGGCCGCGGCGCGGGCGAGCGCACCGTCCGCGGCGCCGGCCTTGCCCGTTCCGATGCTGCCGCCGCCCAGCGGCACGCCGTTCAATCCGTCCGGCGAGAGCGAACAGCAGAGCCTGGCGCGTGCCCTGCTGCGCGCCATGATCGCCGCGGCCAAGGCCGACGGCCATGTCGATGCGCAGGAACAGGCGCGCGTCTTCGCCGAGATGGACAAGCTCAGCCTCAGCGCCGACGACAAGGCGTTCGTCATGGACGAGCTGCGCGCCAAGCTCGATGTCGACGCGGTGGCGGGCGCCGCCACCTCGCCCGAGATGGCGGCCGAGATCTACGCCGCCTCGCTGCTCGCCATCAACGTCGACAACGCCGCCGAGCGCGGCTACCTCGCCATGCTGGCGGCGCGCCTCAAACTCGAGGACGGGCTGGTGGCGCACCTCGAGCAGAACGTCGCCGCGACGGTGTCTGTGAAAGCGGCGTAGGCGGCAGCAACGCGCTGCCGACGGTGGAGAAAGAGCTGATCTCTCTGCATCGCGATGGCAAATTCAGCGTCGCTGGAACTCGGTTTCATATTTTTTTTGTCGCTCGCGCGTCGCGCTGATCGGCGAAAAAAAGCTCTGCTGAGCGGCCATGCTCGCTTTTGCCGAATCCGTCTATTCAGGTCGATGACGTCTCCTTACGACTCCACGCGTTGCCATTCGCTTGAGGGGCGTAATGTTTGGCGGGCGTGGACACGCAGTGAGCGCTGGTGGTTTTGCCGTGGCCTTGCTGGCGACGAGCTGGCTTCTGCCGTTTCGGGCGGCGGCCCAGACGACGAGCTGGACCGGCGCGTCGAACGCCAGCTACGCCGACGGCACGAACTGGACTGCGGGCGTTCCCGGCAGCGGCACGACGGCGATTTTCGCCCCGGGCACCGCCCGCACCGACATCTCCGGGGTCGGTGACGGCACGCAGGCCGTCGTCGGCGCCTGGCAATTCCAGGCGGGTGCGTCGGCTTTCGCGCTGACGACGGGCAGCAATCCCTTCCAGTTCAACGGCGCGGGCATCGTCAACAACGCGTCGTCCGTGCCGACCCTGAACGTTACCAACAGCTTGGCCTTCGGCGCGTCGTCGAGTTCGGCCAACGCCACCATCAACGTCCGTGCGGGCGCGACCCTGCAATACGCCACCACGTCGACGGCGGGTTCTTCCACCATCCGGGTCTCGCCGACCGGCGAGGTCTCGTTCGTCGGTTCGGCGTCCGGCGGACAGGCGCGCATCATCGTCGAGCCGTCCGGCACCTTCGCCATGAATGCCCTGACGTCGAGCGGCCTCTCGGTGGGCTCGATCGAGGGCGGCGGCACGTTCTTTCTCGGCACCAGGCAACTCACGGTGGGCGGCAACAACCTTTCGATGGTCGTGAGCGGCGCCATCACCGGCACCGGCTCGCTGGTCAAGACCGGCGGCGGCACGCTGCTGCTCTCCGGCACCAACTCCTATACCGGCGGTACGACCCTGAACGCGGGCGGCCTGATCGTGAACGGCATCCTGCAGAGCGCCGTGACGGTGAACGGCGGCACCTTGGCCGGCAGCGGCACGATCGCCGGCGGCGCGACGCTCGCGGGCGGTATGCTGTCGCCGGGCAATTCGATCGGCACGCTCACCCTGAATGGCAACTTCGTGCAGCGCGCCGGCACGACCTATCGGGTGGAGGTCAACCCGGCTGGCCAGAGCGACAGGCTGCAGGTCAACGGCACGGCCACGCTGAACGGCGGCACGGTGCAGGTCGTGCCGCTGTCGGGCAGCTACGGCCGCAGCACGACCTACACCATCCTGAACGCCACGGGCGGCGTCACCGGCACCTACTCCGGCGTCGGGCTCGCGTCCGGCAGCTTCGCCTTCCTGACGCCCAGCCTCAGCTACAACGCCAACAACGTGTTCCTGACCCTGGCGCTTGCGCCGAACGCCTTTTCGGTGGCGGCCCAGACGCCCAACGAGTTCGCGGTCGGCAGTGCGCTCGACGTCGCCGCGCCGACGGCGACCGGCGATTTCGCGACCGTGATCGATGCCCTCGCCGGATTGAGCACACAGCAGGGACCGGCGGCGCTGAACGTCATCAGTGGCCAGCCCTATAGTGGCTTCGGCACGGCCAACGTGGCGGGCAGCCTGCTGTTCATGAATACCCTCGGCCAGCAGATCGCCGGTGCCCGCGGCGACGGCGCGGGGCGGAACCGTGTCGCCCTGGCCGCCGCTGTCGAAGGCGCCTGCAAGGCCGCCTGCGACGATCCGGAACCGCCCCGCTGGGGCGCCTGGCTGACCGGCCTGGGCGGCTTCGGCAATGTCGGTGGCAACGCCAATGCGGGCGCGTTCAGCTACAACATGGGTGGTGTCGCCATGGGCGCTGACTACCGCTTCGATTCGCGTTTCGTCGCCGGACTCGCGGCAGCCTACACCGGTGGCCGGCAATGGGTCGGCGGCTTCGACGGCAGCGGCACGACCGACAGCTTCAGCACCGCGTTCTACGCCAGTTTCACCCAGGGCGGCTTTTACGCCGATGCGCTGGCAGGCTACGCCTACTCGGACAACCAGCTGCAGCGGCCGATCCAGATCCCGGGCCTTGCCACCCGGATCGCCAGCGGCCGTACCGGCGCCAACCAGTTCCTGGGCCAGGTCGAGGCAGGCTACAAGGTCGCCGTCTACGCGCCGGCGGCGGCGACCGTCACGCCCTTCGCGCGCCTGCAAACCGCGGCGGTCTCGCAGAACGCCTTTTCCGAGAGCGGCGCCAACTCGCTCAACCTCAGCGTGGCGCAGCAGAACACCAACTCGCTGCGCACCGTCCTGGGCGCCGACCTCGCCGGCAGCATCCCGCTGCACGACCGGCGCACGCTCGACCTCGCGCTACGCCTGGGCTGGGCCCATGAATACGCCGACACGGCGCGACCGATGACGGCCGCATTCGCCGGTGCCCCCACGGTGCCGTTCACGATCTACGGCGCCCAGCCGCAGCGCAATGCGGCGGTGATCGGGTTCGGTGCGAACGTCAAGGTGGCGGACGCGACGTCACTCTATCTCCGCTACGACGGCGAGATCGCCAGCGGAAACGACGCCAATGTCGTCTCCGCTGGCCTGAGGATGACGTGGTAGCGGACAGGCGTCCGGGCAGCGACTGGGCACACCGATTGGTTCAGACGCGTCCGGCAGCCACGGCGCGTGACAAGAGCGTCCTGACGCCCAGCCGGTGGAAGGGCAGAATGGCGAACAGGTACGCCTTGCCGAAAGGATTGTGCGGGCTCACCACGGTGGACAGCGCGACCCGCGCTGCGCCGCGCTCGGTCAGTTTTCGCACCGACACCCGGAAGTCGAGATGCTTGTCGTCGCCGCCGGCCACGATTTCCGTGTCGCTTTGCCCGAACAGCACGAAACGGGCGATCTTGTCGCCGACGGCGTAGGACGGCTTGATTTCCATGGCGCCGGGGCCGGCGGCATCGGCCGGTCTCAGCCCGAGGGGCGCGACGATGCGGTCGCGAAGGTCCAGAAGCCACAGTGCCCACCGCGGATGGTGCGCGAACAGCGCCAGGTAGATCTCGTGCATGGCGAGGTCGCCGCGCCGCAGCGGCGCCTCGTAGGAGTCCCAGTAGTAGAAGCCGTCGAGCTTGCCCAGAAAGTCGCTGGCCGGTGGCGTGCGGCGTCGGCTGACCGTCATCGGATGCCCGACGGCAGGAGCCGGCGACGCACCGCTACTCCGCCGCCAGCCGGGCGGCCTTGGGTTTCAGGTGCTGCACCTTGGGCAGCACCTCCTTCGACAGCAGTTCCAGCGAGTGCTTCCAGGCCTGCGGGCTCTCGACGTAGTCGAAGCCGAAGACCAGGAGCTGCCCGAAGCCGCCGACCTCGTGATAGATCTTCTCGATCTTCTCCACGACGGTCCGGGGCGAGCCCACGATCCAGTTGTGCCGGGCGCAGTATTCCGGTGTCACGTCGGAATCGGCCACGTTCTGGTCGTGCTTCAGGTACTCGAAGAAGCCGAACTGGGCGAGCAGGGGCAGGAAGTACTCGCGCATCATGCGGCCCATGTGCGAACCCACCGAGAGCTTCATCGCCTCCGCGTCGGTGTCGGCCACGAAGATCTCGCGCACCAGGCGCCACTGGCCGCGGTCGGGCGTGCGGCCCGACTTGGCGGCGCCGATCTCGACCGACTCCCAGTGGCTGCCGACATAGGCCGGGTTGAGGTTCAGGCTCATCGGCAGGTAGCCTTTTTCGCCCGCCAGCTTCAGCGTGTCGGAGCCCTTGGAGAGGCCGGCGACGCCGATCGGCGGGTGCGGGGTCTGCAGCGGCTTGATGTGCGGTTTCAGGAATCCGAACATCGTGTCGGGCTTGGTGACGTGCCAGAACTTGCCCTTGTGGTCGAACGGTTCGGTCGACGACCAGAGCTTCAGGATGATTTCGAGCGCCTCGCGCGTCATCTCGCGATTGACGCCCGACATGCCGTCGACGTTGAACATCGCCCAGTCGCTGGGCAGGCCCGACGCGGCGATGCCGAAATTGAGCCGGCCGCCCGAGATGTGGTCGAGCATGGCGACCCGGTTCGCGAGCTCGGCCGGGTGATGGTAGGGCAGCAGGAAGCCGCCGGGCCCGAGGCGGATGTTCTTGGTCTGCATCAGCGCCTGCGCCACCAGGAGGTCGGGCGAGGGGTGCGGCTCCCACGGCGCGGTGTGGTGCTCGCCGATCCAGGCTTCGGTGAAGCCCAGCTCGTCGAGCCAGCGGATCGTCTGGAGGTCCCACTCGTGCCCGTCTTTCAGGGAGCGCTCGGGCGGATGAGACGGCATCGTGAAATATCCGAACTGCATCGTTTCCTCCTGGGTTTTGGGCGATTGTTGGAAGAAGTCGACTACCATTCCGGGCATGGCGCAAGAGGCGAGGACGCATGGCTGACGATGTTTTGGGCGGGCGGGCGCCAGCCGAGAGGCTTTTCGATCTGGCGGCCATGCACGGCTGACAGGGCGGCCATGCAAACGAAAAGTTGCAGGATCAGCAGGATTCAGGCTATCTTTCTGGCAGGCTGACGCTGGGACCGCGTCGGCCTTTTTCATTCCGGCACGACCTGCCCGCGGCATGCCCGCGGGTTCGCCTTATGGCTTGGTGCAGCCACCGCGACTCCTGAGGCGCGGACAGTCCCAACAACGACCCCGTCTCAACGGCACGCCGAATAACGACGTGCGAACAGACACTTAGACGACGCCTGGGCACAGGCGCGCCGGGGCTGGTGATGACGAGCAAATCCGGGAGCAGCATAAAAGCCTATGGAACAAGGCTTGTCCCGAAGTCTGGCCCAACCTCGGGCCCAACATTAGGCCCGTTCAGGTGGGCCCGTGCGGCGGGCCAAAAGCCCGTCGTTGTTGGCTCTTCGGCGTGCGGAGGGCTGAACTTCAGCCGAGGAACTTATCTCCCAACGCGGGCCGCCCTTCGGGCGGCCCTTTCCATTTCAGGAGCGGAACATGACCAACCCAAAGACGGCGGCGGAGATTCTCTATCCGACGACCGGGTCGTTCGAGGACCTCAAGGTACGCCGCCGCGGCTACCCGCAGGAGCCGAAACCCGATGTCGCCACGCCCAAGGCCCAAGAGTTTCGTGAGTTCTACGACCGCCACAATCCGAGGTATCATCGCTACGATTTCAAGGAGCCCCTCTGCGAGATGACAACGCCGGGTTGCACCGCCGAAGCCGCCTATGCCGCATTGTTGCGCTTTGCCGTGCCGGGCGATCCCAAAGCCGGCCATGCGGTGCGCGACGAACATGAGGCAATGGCCGGATTCCTCGATGTGCCGGTCGGCCGCGTGACCGTGCATGTGGACGCCGAGAGGAAAGCGGTCGTCAACAAGACCTTGCCCAAGCACATACTTCACGATGGCTTCGCCCAGCGCCAGATCGTCGTGGACGGCAATACCGTCTTCATTCGGCACTACGGCGAAGGGGTGAATCGGTCCATCGATCTGGCGGTCCAGAACAAGCTGCTCGCGCCGGCCGCCTTCCGGGAGTCCATAAGCCAGATCCGCGAGGCGCTTCAGCCACCCGGGCCGCCGTCCGGCCGGTGGCCGCGGCACGGGACGCCATGAGAGACGAGGACAACGGCTTGACGAGGGAGCGCGATCGTCGCGTGCAGGGCGGCCTCCTGATCGCGATGGTCGTCATGATCGTTGTCGGTGTGTTGGGCGCGTATCTCCATGTCCTCGGCTTCCCTGGCGCTTACCTCAGTGGCGCACCCGAGAGCAGGTCCGTCGTGGAGGTCGAGGTTCCCAGGTCCGACTGGCCACGCTTCGTCGAGGCCACGGACCGGTTCGCGGAGAATCGCGGCCTGTTCATGTTGGAAAGGCCGGTCGGCCCGCTGGTCAAGGACAGCGCGTCGACGTTTTGGCTCCAGTACCATGGGGACCAAGGCGTCCGGATGGTCGTCGACGTCGGCAAGAAGGGCCAGCTCGTGGTCGCGTTCATCGACAGGTACCGGAACGGCGCCGAGCAGACGCTCGAGCGCGCGTTCCGGGCCGATGTGATCGAGGCCGGCGGCTTCCGGCCCTTGCCCTGACCCCTCGCTCCAATGGGCGCTCAGCCCAACTGGATCCAGGTCGTCTTGATCTGGGTGAACTTGTCGAAGGCGTGCAGCGACTTGTCACGGCCGTTGCCCGACTGCTTATAACCGCCGAACGGCGTGGTGATGTCGCCGCCGTCGTAGGTGTTGACCCACACGGAGCCGGCGCGCAGGCCCTTGGCGAACTTGAAGGCCTTGTTGATGTCGGCGGTGAAGATCGCCGAGGCGAGGCCATAGATCGTGTCGTTGGCGACCGACAGCGCCTGCTCCGCGTCCTTGACCGGGATGACCGACAGCACCGGCCCGAAGATCTCCTCCTGGGCGATCTTCATCTTGTTGTCGACATTGTCGAACACGGTGGGCTCGATGAAGGAGCCGGCGTTGTCGATATGGACCTGCTTGCCGCCCATGGCGAGCTTGGCGCCTTCCTTTTGGCCGGCGTCGATGTAGCCCATGACGCGCTTGGTCTGGGTCTCGTCGACCATGGCACCCATCTGCGTCTTGGGGTCGAGCGGATCGCCCGGCATCATCTTCTGGCCGATCGCCATGACCTTGGCGAGGAAGCTGTCCTTGATCGAGTCCTCGACGATCAGGCGGCTGCCCGCGGTGCAGACTTCGCCCTGGTTGAACCAGATGCCGAAGGCGGTGCGCCGCGCGGCGATGTCGAGGTTGGGCGCGTCGGCCAGCACGATGTTGGGCGACTTGCCGCCGCACTCGAGCCAGACCTGCTTCATGTTGGATTCGCCGGAGTAGCGCAGGAAGTACTTGCCGACCTCGGTCGAGCCGGTGAAGGCCAGCACGTCGACGTCCATGTGGCGGCCGAGTGCCTGGCCCGCGGTCTCGCCGAAGCCCGGCAGGACGTTGAACACGCCCTCGGGGATGCCGGCTTCTGCCGCCAGTTCGGCCAGGCGGAGGGCAGTGAGCGGCGACTGCTCGGCGGGCTTCAGGATGACCGAATTGCCGGCGGCCAGCGCCGGCGAGATCTTCCAGCAGGCCATCAGCAGCGGGAAGTTCCACGGCACGACGCAGGCCACGACGCCCGCGGCTTCGCGGGTGATCATGGCGATCACGTTGCCGGGGGTGGGGGCCACCTCGTCGTAGATCTTGTCGATGGCTTCGGCGAACCACTGCACGGTGTTGGCCGAGCCCGGGATGTCGACGGTGGTCGAGAAGGCGATCGGCTTGCCCATGTCGAGCGTCTCGAGCAGCGCCAGCTCCTCGCGGTTCTTCATCATCAGCTCGGCGAGCTTCAGCATGATGCGCTTGCGCTGCGCCGGCGCCATGTTGGCCCATGTGCCCTTCTCGAAGGCGGCGCGTGCGGCTTTTACGGCGGCGTCGACGTCGGCCTGCTCGCAGGCCGCGACCTTGGTCAGGACCTGGCCGGTCGCCGGATTGACGCAGTCGAAGGTCTTGCCGGTCAGCGAGGGGGCGAACTTGCCGCCGATGAAGGCCTGGTTGCGGTAGGCGAGGGCGCCGACCCGGGTCTTCCAGTCGTCGCGCGAAAGCTGGGCGCTCATGTGATTTCCTCCGGTTTCTGGATGGGCGAACCTAGCGCACGAAAAAGCCGCCCGGAAGGGCGGCTTTGCCGGCGGGCAGCGGTTCGCGGCCCTACTTGATCTTGGATTCCTTGAAGATGACGTGCTTGCGCGCGACCGGGTCGTACTTCTTGAGTTCGAGCTTCTCGGTCTTGGTACGCGGGTTCTTCCTGGTGACGTAAAAGAAGCCGGTGTCGGCGCTGGACACCATCTTGATCAGGATCGAGGTCGGCTTGGCCATGGTCTTTGTCCTTGTGCCCCGTCCGGGAGCCGGACGAGGGGCGAATTCGCGGGAGGCGGCAAAGTAGTCGGCGGCGGCCCGGTGTCAAGCGCCGGAAAGCGTCCTATTGGCGGGCCGCCTGGTAGGTCCCGACCTGCACGGCGCGGGCATAGAGGGCTCGGTCGCGCAGGAGGCGGCTGGCGATCTCGATGTCGCGCTCGGGCGAGTTGTCGGTCGGCGGGCAGATCTTGCGCAGCTCGGTCACTTCCTGCGGCGTCGGGTTGCGCATGGCGTGCCAGCGCATCAGCGAAGCCTGGTTGGAGTCGACCGACGTCGCGCCGAGCTGGCCCACGTCGCCCACCTTGGCGGTGCAGATGCTGGGCAGCACGCCCAGTTCGTTCCAAGTGTAGCCCGACGGCGCCTGCAGGCGCGACCAGGTCAGGATGAGCTCGCCCTCGTTGGGCAGCCGTACCACGGTCTGGACCGTGCCCTTGCCGTAGCTCGTGGCACCGACAACGACGGCGCGACCGCGGTCTTGGAGGGCGGCCGCCACGATCTCGGCGGCCGACGCCGAGCCGCCGTTCATCAACACCACCACCGGCAGGTCGGCCACCTTGCGCGGGTTGTTGCTGCGGTAGGTGCGGCGGCTGTCGGGGTGGCGGCCCTGGGTCGAGAAGATGGTGCCCTCGCCAACGAACACCTCGGCCACCGCCTGGGCCTGGTCGAGCAGGCCGCCGCGGTTGGAGCGCATGTCGATGATGAGGCCGGCGAGGTCGCGGCCGATCTCGGCGCGGGCGCGGTCGATCGCTGACCGCAGGTTGTCGGTCGTGGCCGAGTTGAAGCCGGTGAGCAGGATCAGGGCGACGTCACCGCGCCGTTCGTAGACCACCGTGGTCGGAACGATGCGGCCCCGTTTCATGCCGACGACGAGCTCGCGACCCTGGCTGGGGCGCAGCACGGTGAGCACCACCGGCGTGCCGATGGCGCCGCGCAGGTGCCGCACGATGTCGGAGAGCGGCCGGTCGACCATGTTCTCGCCGTCGATCGCGAGGATCTGGTCGCCGACCTGGAGCCCGGCCTTGGCCGCCGGCGAGCCGTCCTGGACGCCGCGGACCATGATCTTCTTGTCGTCCGTGCGCTCGACCGTGACACCGACACCGCCGCCGCCGTCGCGCTGGAAGCGGTTGTCGCGGGCCTCCTCGGGGTCGGCGTAGCGGCTGTTGCGGTCGAGCTGCTTGGTGGTGGCGGCCATCGCCTGCCGGATGAGCGTCTGGCGGTCGCTGTCGCGCAGCACCGACGAGGAATCCATCGAGCCGGCCAGCAGCTCGGCCAGCATGCCGCCCCAGGCCCGGCCGTCGGTCGCATCGCCGGGCGTGGCCTTGCTGATCACTTCCTTGCCGTCGCGCCGGACGGTGAAGGTGCTGTCGGAAGTCTCGAGAGACAGCGCCGGATCAGCGCTGGCGAAGCCGCGATAGGTCTCGGCCGACAGGGTGCGGAAATTGGGTTCGAACAGGTGCCGGTCGCCGATTGCCCGGTAGGCCTGAAGGACCACCCGCTCGATGTTGACGTCGGCGGCCACGGCCGGCCCGCGGGCCTGCGCCTGGGGCGCCTCGGTCGAGGTCGCGCAAGAAGCAACGAGCGCGGCAGCCAACAGGATGGCGGCCGCGCGCGGCAGAGCCGGTCGGAATACGGAAAGAAAGGACAGATCCATGACCAACGTCGGGCAGCCTAGCACACCGCCTTGTCGGCCGGCCACGGTCCAGAAGATGACAATCCGGAGGCTGAGGATCCGCTGGCAGACGTCAGGGGGAGGGGCCGAGGCCGCCGGCCGACGGCCCGGGCGCGCCGATGCGATGCGCCCACAGCAGGGCGATCACCGTTCCCTTGACATGCGGCAGCAGATAGAGCGCCAGCAGCACCGACAGGGGCAGCCATAACAGGGCGTGGAACCACAGCGGCGGCTGGTCGCCCCAGCGCTCCATCACCAGCACCAGCGGCACGACCAGATGGCCCACGATGAAGATCGTGAAATAGGCCGGCGCGTCGTCGGCGCGATAGGGCTCCAGCGCCTGATCGCAGGACGGGCAGCGGCTGTGCATCTTCAGGAAGCTGCCGAACAAGGAGCCGGTGCCGCAGCGCGGGCATCGTCCCTGCCAGCCGCGCAGCAAGGCGGTCCAGAAATCGACGGGGGCGTGTTCTTCGCTCATGCCTGAAACATGGGCGCTTCCGTCACTTCCGTCGGCGTGACCGTTTGTCCCGTGGCGGCCCGCGGTGCGCGACCGGACGCCGCGGCGGACCGCGGTGTGCGCCGCCGTGGCGGCTCGTCGCGGCCTGGCGTTCGACCCGCTCGATAACGTCGACGACCTCGAACAGCAGGCCGGCCGTGGCGGCGTCGGCTTCGACAAGCTTCAGCTGCAACCTGTCGCCCAGTCCGAAGGTTTCGCCGGTGCGCTCGCCGATCAGCAGCTGCCGGCCCTCGTCGTGGCGGAAGAACTCCTGGCCAAGCGAGCGGATCGGGATCAGGCCGTCCGCGCCGGTGCCGTCCAAGGCGGCGAACAGACCGAAGCGGGTGACGCTGGTGATGCGTCCGGCAAAGGTCGCGCCGACATGCTGGGCCATGAAGGCCACGACATAGCGGTCCATGGCGCCGCGTTCGGCGGCCACCGCGCGACGCTCGCACATCGACAGATGCTCGCCGAACTCGGTGAAGCGGCCGCGATCGGCCTCGCTGAGGCCGCCGTCGCCCAGGCCGTAGGCGGCGATCAGGGCGCGGTGGACGATCAGGTCGGGATAGCGGCGGATCGGCGAGGTGAAGTGGGCGTAGCGCGCGAGCGCCAGGCCGAAGTGGCCGAGATTGTCGGGGCTGTAGACCGCCTGGCTCTGGCTGCGCAGCACCGTCTGGCTGACCAGCTGGGAAACCGGCTTGCCCGCCACCTCGTGCAGCACGCGGTTGAGGTCGGCCGGCCGCAGCTGCTGCCCGGTCGGCACTTTTATGCCGAGCGTGCCGAGAAACTCGCGCAGCGCCTCCAGCTTGGCGAGGTCGGGCTGGTCGTGGACGCGGTAGAGGCAGGCGGCGCGGCGTTGTTCCAGCGCCTGCGCCGCCGCCACGTTCGCCAGCACCATGAATTCCTCGATCAGCTTGTGACTGTCGAGACGCTCGCGAACGCCGATCTCGGCGATGCGGCCGTCCTCGCCCAGCGTCACCTGACGCTCGGGCAGGTCGAGGTCGAGCGCGCCGCGGGCCTCGCGCGCCGCCAGCAGGACCCGGTAGGCGCCGTACAGCGGGCGGATGACGTCGTCCATCAGCGGCGCGATTTCCGCGTCGGGCGCGCCATCCATGGCGCGTTGCACGCGGGTGTAGGTCAGCCGCGCGGCCGACCGCATCATGGCGCGGTGGAAGCGATGTTTCTTGAGATGGCCCTGGGCGTCGATCGACATCTCGGCCACCAGCACCGGGCGATCCTCGCGCGGCACCAGCGAGCACCAGTGGTTGCTGAGTGCCTCGGGCAACATCGGCACGACGCGGTCGGGGAAATAGACCGAGGTGCCGCGGCGGTAGGCGGCACGGTCGAGCGGCTTGTCGTGGCGCACGTACCAGGCGACGTCGGCGATGGCGACCAGCAGGCGCCAGCCGCCGGGGTGGTCCGGGTCGGGTTCGGCATAGACCGCGTCGTCGAAGTCGCGGGCGTCCTCGCCGTCGATCGTGACCAGCGGCGTGCGGCGCAGGTCGAGCCGGTCGCCGAGCGGCGCGGCCTTGGCGCGTGCGGCTTCCTCGAGCGCGGCCGACGGGAACTCGACGGGAATGTCGTTGGCCGCGATGGCGATCAGGCTGACGGTGCGCGGGTCGCTCATCGGGCCGATGCGCTCCAGCACGCGCGCGCGCCGGGCCAGCGCGCCGCCGGCTTCCTCGATCCAGACGATGTCGCCTGGCACCGCGCCGTTCCTGTCGGCCGGCCGGACGTCGAAGCTTATGCGAAGCTTGCGGTCGGTCGGGGTTACGAGGCCGAGGCCGTTGCGGCCCGGCGGCTCCTCGTAGAGGCCGAGGATCTTCTTCGGCCCGCTGCCCAGCCGCCGGATGATGCGTGCTTCGTAGGCGTTCTTGCCGCGGCGCTTGAGACTCGCCAGCACGCGGTCACCCACGGCGGGCGCGGGGCCGCTGCGCGGCGCGGTCTGCGGATCGACCTCGATATGCGGCGCCGGGCCGTCCTTGTCCTCGTCGTGGCGGCGCGGCACGGCGATCAAGTGGCCGTCGTCGTCGACCCGCACGATCTCGACCACGGTGACGTCGGTGAGCGCCGCCGGGTCGCGGAAGGTCTTGGCCCGGTCGGGCGCGATCTCACCCTGATCGCGCAGGTCACGCAGCAGTTCCTTCAGTTCGATGCGCTGGTCGCCCTTGAGGCCGTAGGCGCGCGCGATCTCGCGCTTGCCGACGGGGGTGGCGCTCTCACGGATGAAGGCCAGCAATTCGTCGCGCGTGGGGACGCGGCCCTTAGCCATCGGTCCCGGTGCGAGGGGGCGGCTCGACCTTGGCCTTGCGTTTCGGTGCCGCCTTCTTCCGGGCAGCCGCCTTGGCCGTGGGCGCAGCATCGTTGGCCGGCGTGGCGACAACGGCCGCCCCGTTGGCCTTGGGTTTTGCCGCCGCCTTGGCCTTGGCGGGCGCTTTCTTGGCCCGCGCCGGCTTCTTGCCGCCGCCTTTGGCGGCGCGCTCGGCCAGCAGCGACACGGCTTGGTCGATCGTGAGTTCCGCCGGAGCGATGTCGTTCGGGACGGTGGCGTTGATCCCGCCGTGCTTGACGTAGTGTCCGTAGCGGCCGTCGTAGAGTTCGATCGGCGCGTCGTCGGCGGGATGGGCGCCCACGGTGCGCAGCGGCTTCACCGCGGCTCGGCCTCGACTGGCGCCCTTGGCTTCGGCGAGCAAGGCCACGGCGCGGTTCATGCCGATGTCGAGCACGCTCTCGTCGGCCGGGATCGACTTGTACTTCGTGGCATGTTTGACGTAGGGCCCGAACCGGCCGACGCCGGCCAGGATCGTCTCGCCGTCTTCCGGATGCGGCCCCAGCTCGCGCGGCAGGGCGAGCAGCGCCAGCGCCTTGTCCAGGGTTACGTCGTCGGGCGTCATGCCTTTCAGCAACGACTGCCGCTTGGGCTTGTCCTTGCCCTCGGGTTCGCCCAGCTGAACGTAAAGGCCGTAGGGCCCCTTGCGCAGGGTGACCTGTTTGCCGCTCACCGGGTCGAGACCGAGGATCTTCGGTCCGTCGAGATTGGCCCCCGAGGCCGCGTCGGCGTCGGCGTCGACGATGCCGAGCTTGCGGGTAAAGCGGCACTCCGGGTAGTTCGAGCAGCCAATGAAGGCGCCGAACTTGCCGAGCTTGAGCCCGAGCCGGCCGTTGGCGCAGGACGGGCAATCGCGCGGGCTCTTGCCGCCATTGTCGTTGGCCGGAAAGAAGTGCGGCCCCAGCTCCTCGTCGAGCTTGTCGAGCACTTCCTTGACCCTGAGGTCCTTGGTCTCGCCCACGGCCGCCGAGAACGCCTTCCAGAATTCGCGCAACACCTGGCGCCAGTCGATCTTGCCGCCCGAGATGTCGTCGAGTTCCTCCTCGAGGTGGGCGGTGAAGCCGTACTCCACGTAGCGCGGAAAGTAGGTTTGCAGGAAGGCGGTAACGATGCGACCGCGATCCTCGGGCACGAAACGCTTGCGGTCGATGCGCACGTAGTTGCGCCGCTGCAGCACCTCGATGATGCTGGCGTAGGTCGAAGGCCGGCCGATGCCGAGCTCCTCCAGCTTCTTGACCAGACTGGCCTCGGAATAGCGCGGCGGCGGCTCGGTGAAATGCTGTTCGGGCAGAACGTCGCGGCGCTCCAGCGCCTCGTCCTCGCCGACGTCGGGCAGGATCGAGTTGCCGTCCTCGTCCTCGTTCTTCTCGTCCTTGCCCTCGTCGTAGAGCGTGAGGAAGCCGTTGAACCTGATGACCGAGCCGGTCGCCCGCAGCTGGACCGTCTTGTCGCCGCTGGCGATGTCGACCGTCACCTGGTCGAGCACGGCGCTTTCCATTTGGCTCGCCACGGTGCGCTTCCAGATCAGCTCGTAGAGGCCGAGCTGGTCCTTGTCGAGGTGGGCGGCGACGTCCTGTGGCGTTCGGAAGAGGTCGGTCGGGCGAATCGCCTCGTGCGCCTCCTGGGCGTTCTTTGCCTTCGACGTGTACAGGCGCGGGCTGGCCGGCAGATAGCTCTGGCCGTACTTGGTCTCGATCAGGCGCCTGGTCTGGCCGATCGCCTCGGGCGCGAGTTGCACGCCGTCGGTGCGCATGTAGGTAATGAGGCCGACCGTCTCGCCGCCGATGTCGACGCCTTCATACAGGCGCTGGGCGATGCGCATCGCCGTCGCGGCCCCCACGCCGAGCTTGCGCGACGCCTCCTGCTGCAGGGTCGAGGTGATGAAGGGCGGCGGTGGATTGCGCCGCACCTGGCGGCGATCGATCTCGGCCACCGAGAAGGCGCGGCGTTCGATCTCGCGCTTGGCCGCCTGCGCGCGCTCCTCGGTGTCGAGGTCGAACTTGTCGAGCTTGCGGCCGTCGAGGTGGGTGAGGCGGGCCTTCAGCGCCTGCTTCTTGGCTGTCCCGAAGACGGCGTCGACCGTCCAGTACTCGCGGCTCTTGAAGACCTCGATCTCGGCCTCGCGCTCGCAGATCAGGCGCAGCGCCACAGATTGCACGCGGCCGGCGGAGCGGCTGCCGGGCAGCTTGCGCCACAGCACCGGCGAGAGGGTGAAGCCCACCAGATAGTCAAGCGCGCGCCGGGCCATGTAGGCGTCGATCAGGGGTTGGTCGAGTTCGCGCGGATGGGCGACGGCGTCGAGTACCGACTGCTTGGTGATGGAATTGAAGGTCACGCGCTTCACGTCGACGCCGTCCAGCGCCTTCTTGCGCCCGAGGATGTCCTTGACGTGCCAGGAGATCGCTTCGCCTTCGCGGTCCGGATCGGTGGCGAGATAGAGCTTGCCGCCCTTGGTCACCGCCTTGGCGATGGCGTCGAGGCGCTTCTGCGACTGGGGGTCGACCTCCCAGTCCATGGCAAAGTCCTCGTCGGGCCGCACCGAGCCGTCCTTCGACGGCAGGTCGCGGACGTGACCATAGGAGGCCAGCACGGTGTACCCGGGGCCGAGATACTTCCCAATGGTCTTGGCCTTGGCCGGGGACTCGACGACCAACACGTCCATCGCCGAATTATGCTCCAGTAATATATTAAGTACCGGAGCTAAATCACTGATCTAGATCAGAGATACGCGGTTACCCCGGTGCCTCTCCAGGCGGCCCTCCAGCTCTAGCGCCAGCAGGACTTCCGCCACGGAGGCGGCGGACACTTGGCACCGGCGCACCAGTTCGTCAACCGCGGTGGGACTGGAGCCCAGCGCTTCCAGGATTGTCGCGCGGTCGCCTTCAGGCGGCTTTTGCCTTTCTATGTCAATGGGTTGGGCAGGCGCCGCGGGACGCTGCAAGACGCCCAGAATATCGTTGGCATCCCGGATCAAAATGGCCCCATCCCGGATCAGGGTATTCGATCCGGCGTACCGGGGATCCATGGGCGAGCCGGGGACGACGAAGACCTCGCGGCCCTGTTCGGCGGCACGCTGGGCGGTAATGAGGGAGCCCGACCGGGCCGCCGCCTCGATCAAGATCACCCCGGCCGCCAGCCCGCTGACGATGCGGTTGCGGCGGGGGAAGGCGCGGGCGACCGGCGGCAGGCCGAAGGCGGACTCGCTCAGGATCAGACCCTGGCGGGCAATCCGCTCGTGCAGCGCCGCGTTCTGCGGCGGATAGACCTGGTCGACGCCGCCCGCCAACACCGCCACGGTGCCGGTGGCCAACGCCGCTTCATGGGCCGCGGCGTCGATGCCGCGGGCCAGTCCCGAGGCGATGACGAAGCCTGCCTGGCCGAGGGTCGTCGCCAGGTCGGCGGCGAAGCGCCGGCCGGCCAGGGAGGCCTCGCGCGCGCCCACAAGCGCCAGGGTCGGGCGGGTCAGCAGCGTCAGGTTGCCGATTGCCGACAGCACCGGCGGGGCATCGGCGATGGCGGCCAGTGCGGCGGGGTAATGGGCGTCGCCTGCGACCAGGAAGCAACCGCCCAATGCCGTCAGCCTCCCGGCTTCGCGCTCGACGTCGGCTTCGCTGCAGGTCGCAAGTCTCGCGCAGGCGGCCCGCGCCGAGCCGAAATGGGCCAGCGCCTCGTGGAAGGTGGCGGGGCCGATGCGCGCGCTGCGGGCCAGGCGGATACGAGCGCGGCGTTCCGCCGGATCGAGCTCAGGATGAAGTGGGCCATCGAACATGCACGCCAGGATACGCGCGTGCTTGTATCATGTAAAACAACCGAAAGTAGTAATCAGCGCAGCTTGGGATTGAGCGCGTCGCGCAGCCAGTCTCCCAGCAGGTTGACCGACAGGGACAGGATCACCAGCGCCAGCGCCGGGAAGATGACGATCCACCACTCGCCGGAGAACAGGAAGGCATTGCCGATGCGGATCAGCGTGCCGAGCGACGGCTGGGTGGCCGGCATGCCGACGCCGAGATAGGACAGCGAGGCCTCGGCGATGATGGCGAGCGCCAGTTCGATGGTGGCGATGACCAGCACAGGTCCCCAGGCATTGGGCAGCACATGGGCGAGCGCGATGCGCGCGCCGGGCACACCGATGATGCGGGCGGCGTTGACGTAGTCCTTGTTCTTCTCGGCCAGCGTGGTGGCCCGCGTCACACGCGCGAACTGCGGCCAGTAGGCGAAGCCGATGGACAGCACCAGGACCCACATGGCGACGCTGTCGTGCACGCCCTTGGGCAGGACGACCCGCGCCACGCCGTCGAGCGTGAGGGCGATCAAGATGGCGGGCACGGTGAGCTGGATGTCGGCGGTGCGCATGATCACCGCCTCGACCCAGCCGCCGCGGAAGCCGGCCAGCAGGCCAAGCAGCACGCCGGTCGTCACCGACAGCACGATCGCCGCCAGGCCGATCATCAGCGACACGCGGCAGCCGTAGAGGATCGCCGACAGCATGTCGCGGCCCTGGTTGTCGGTGCCCAGCGGATGCTTGGCCGTGCCGCCTTCGATCCAGGCCGGCGGCGTGAAGGCGTCCATCAGGTTGAGCGACTTGATGTCGAACGGATCGAACGGCGCGACCCAGGGGGCGAAGGCAGCGGCAATGAAGTAGATCAGCGTGACGAGCGCCGCGGCCATGGTGAGCGGCGAGCGGCGGAAGCTCCACCACATGTCCGAGTCGCGCAGACGAGCAAGGGCCGATGTGTCCGTCATGGCACGGCTGTCCGTCGGGAGAGTAGCGCGCCGGCCGCGCCGAGGAGCGCGAGCACGGCGGTCAGGGGGCCAAAGCCGTCGAACCCGACCGAGCCGATCATCGCGGCGCCCAGGCCCGCGGCGCCGATCCAGCCGAGGCTGGCCGAGGTTCCGTTCAGCCCCATCACCGTGCCGCGCACGTCGTCGGGCACCGCCGCCAGCGCCGCCATGAAGGACGGCCGTCCGAGCGCGTTCAGCAGCACGTAGACGAAGCCCAGGGCCACCGACACACCCGGGCCGGGATGCCACATGAAAAGCGCCAGGGCGGCGATGCCGGAAAGCGCCATGGCCCCGGCGAAGGTCGTCAGTCGGTCGCGTCGGCGGTCGGCCAGCTGGCCGCCCAGCAGGGTGCCGCCGACATTGCCCAGCGCGAAGACGGCGAGGGGAAGGGCAAGCTCGCCCAGGGACAGTCCGTAGGTCGCCTGCAGGAAGGTGGCGAAATAGACCACCGCCAGGCCGTAGCAGATGCGCTCGGCGATGCCGGTGCCGAGCAGCGCCATCACGCGCGGCGACAGCGCGGTTCGCATCGACGGCCGGCGGGCGACGGTGGCCGCGCCTCTGGCGCTGCCGCTTACCGTGGCGAACAGGCTGAGACAGGCGGCGAAGGCCAGGCCCGCGACGCAGATGTTCCAGCCGCGCCAGCCGATCAGAGAGCCGATCGCCGCGGCCAGCGGCACGCCGACCACGAGAGTGAGCGACTGGCCGCTCATCACCCAGCCCAGGGCGCGGCCGCGCTGGGCGTCGGGTACGCGCGTCGAGACTTCGGCGAACACCACGCCGGTGAAGGCGCCGGCACAGCCGCCGGCGATGCTGGCCCATACGGCGACCCAGAAGAAGTTGCCGGCGAAGGCCTGGGCCACCATGGCAAGCGCCAGCGCGAATGGCGCCGCGACCAGCAGCGGCCGTCTCCCCAACCGATCGGACAGCCAGCCACCCAGCGCCGAGGCGATGCCCCATGCCGTCGCCGTCATCGACACGAGATTGGCGACCAGCGGCATGCTGACGTCGAGATCGTGCGCCATCTCGAGCAGAAACGGCGCGCGCGTCGTGCCGCTCGACGTCGCGGCGAAGGAGCCGAGGCAGGCGGCGGCGATCAGGGCCCATGGCAGCGCGCGCGGGAGGGCGACCGTGCTCATCCGCCGGCCGTGCCGAGGCGAGCGCGGTCGAGCCTGAGGCGCGGGTCGATCGTGGCGTAGAGCAGGTCGACGAAGAAGTTGATCGCCACGAAGATGAACGAGACCATCACGAGATAGGCGGCCATCACCGGCACGTCGGCGAACTGCACCGACTGGATGAAGAGCTGTCCCATGCCCGGCCACTGGAACACCGTCTCGGTGATGATCGAGAAGGCGATCAGGCCGCCGACCTGGATGCCGATCACGGTGATCACCGGCAGCAGCGTGTTTTTGAGCGCGTGCCGAAAATGCACGGCGCGGTCGGTGAGGCCGCGGGCGCGCGCGAACTTGATGTAGTCGGTGCGCAGCACCTCCAGCATCTGCGAGCGCACGAGACGCAGCACCAGGGTCATCTGGAATAGCGACAGGGTGACGGCGGGCAGCACGATCGCCTTGAGGCCGCTCGGCGTCAGCAGGCCGGAATTCCACCAGCCGAGCTTCACCGTCTCGCCACGGCCGAACGAGGGAAAGCACACGCCGGCCGGCAGCCCGATCGCCGGCGCCCAGCTCTTGCACTCGACCGAGAACACGTAGATCAGCAGGATGCCGATCACGAAGGTCGGCATCGCCACGCCGGCCAGCGAGAAGGTCATGACCGCGCCGCTGTCGGCTGTGCCGCGGCGCAGCGCCGTCAGGACGCCGAGCGGGATGCCCAGGGCGAGCGCCAGCAGAGCCGCCACCGCCACCAGCTCGAGGGTCGCCGGCATGCGCTCGACGATCAGGTCGGAGACGGGACGCGCGAGGCGATAGCTCTTGCCGAAATTGCCGGTCGTGGCGTTGCCGAGAAAGCGCAGGAACTGGACCGCGATCGAATCCTCGAGGCCGAGGTCGCGGCGCATCTCGGCGCGGTCGGCCACCGAGGCTTCCTGGCCGACCATGTTGCTCACCGGGTCGCCCACGAAGTTGAACAGCGCGAAGCACAGGAACGACACCGCCAGCATGACGGCCAGCGACTGCAGGAGACGGGAGACGATGAAAGCCAGCATGGCGCCGGCTTTCTTCCGTGTTCAGCCGGCCGGGCTCAGCCCGGCCTCACTTCATCGTGGCGTATTTGAAGTTGGGCGAGTCGTTGGCGAAGATCGGCATCGTCACCTTGTCGCTCATCGCCCACACGATCAGCTGGTGGTGCAGCGGCAGGTAGGGCATGTCGGCGACCACGATCGCCCAGGCCTCGGCGATCATCTTGTCGCGCTTGGCCTGGTCGACTTCCTTCAGCATCGCGTCGCTCAGCTCGTCGAGCTTGGGGTTGCTGTAGCCGGTGAAGTTCCAGCCCCCGACCTTCTTGGCCGCGTCGCTGGTCTGGTAGAGGAAGGTGAAGACGTAGTGCGAGTCGAGCGTCGGCACGCCCCAACCCAGCAGGTAGAAGCTCGTGTCCTTCTTCTGCAGCTTGGGGAAGTGCAGCGTCTTGGAGCGCGCCTGCAGGTCGACCTTGATGCCGATCTGCGCCAGCATGCCGGCGACCGCCTGGCAGATCTGCTCGTCGTTGTTGTAGCGGTCGTTGGGGCAATCGAGCGTGACGCCGAAGCCGTTGGGATAGCCCGCCTCGGCCATCAGCTTCTTGGCCGCCGCAACGTCGTACTTGAGGCGCTGGTCGAGGGCCGGGGTGTGGCCGTGGACGCCCGGCGACGTGATCAAGCCGGCAGGCGCCACGAAGTTGCGCATGACCTTGGCCTTGATCGCGTTGACGTCGATCGCCTGGTACATGGCCTGGCGCACGCGCTTGTCGGCGAACGGGTTCTTGCCCTTGACGTCGGAGTATTTGAGCTCGGGCGAGCCCATGTCGAGCCCGAGGAAGATCGACCGCACCTGCGCCGTCTCCTCGGTCTTCAGTCCGGCGGTCTGCTTGATGCGGGCGATGTCCTGCAGCGGTGCGTCGAGCACGAAGTCGACCTGGCCGGAGATCAGCGCGGCGACGCGGGTCGAGGGCTCCTTGATCGGCGTGTAGACCAGCTCGTCGGGATAGTTGGGGAACTGTGCCTTGCCCCAGTAGGTCGGGTTCTTGACCAGCACGGTGCGGACATCGGGGTCGCGTTGCTTGACCATGAAGGGCCCGGTGCCCATGGCGTTGCGCACGGCGAAGGTCTCTTCCTTGTCCTTGTAGCTCTGCGGCTTGGTGACGTTGTTCTTCTCGGCCCACGCCTTGGACATGATCAGGATCGTGGTCGTGTAGTCGGGCAGGATGGGGTTGGGTCCGTTGGTGATGATATGCACGGTCAGCGGGTCGATCGCCTTCACTTCCTTGACGCTCGAGATGTAGGAGCGGAAATCGGAAGTCGGCGCCAGGGCACGGTTGTAGCTGAACACCACGTCGTCGGCGCTGAACGGGGTGCCGTCGCTGAATTTGACGTCGGGCCGGAGCTTGAATTCCCAGGTGTCGGCGGCGATCGGCTTCCACGACAGCGCCAGGTTCGGCACCTTCTTCAGCGACGGGTCGCGCTGGATCAGCGGGTCGTAGACATGCTGGTTCATGGCACCGGTCGGCCCCTCGTTCTGCGCATGCGGGTCGAGGGTCAGCGCATCACCCTGGCTCGCCCAGCGCAGCGTCTTGGCCTCCGCGGCCGACGCCAGCGCGAGCGCAAAGGCGCCGGCGAGTGCGATCTTCTTGATGAACATGGCGGTCATCCTCTCGTAAGGTTCCCCTGTCCCGACCCTAGCGGCCGGGTCGCCTGCGGGCAATGCCGGGCCGGGGAGCAACCGTTGATCGAGACGCGCGAACTCACGCCGACGCTATGGCCGGACCTCGAGAGGCTGTTCGGCGCCAATGGCGCCTGCGGGGGCTGCTGGTGCATGCACTGGCGCCAGCAGCGCGGCGAGGACTGGGCCACGATGAAGGGCGCGGCGAACAGGCGCCGCTTCCGCGCCCTGGTGCAGGCCAGCCGCGCCCACGGCGTGCTGGCCTACCTCGACGGTGTCCCGGTCGGCTGGGCCGCCTTCGACCGGCGGCGCGACTTCGCCAAGCTCGACCGGGCGCCGTCGCTGGCCTGCGACGACGCCGATCGCGTGTGGTCGCTGCCGTGCTTTTTCGTCAAGGCCGGATATCGCAATCGCGGCGTCGCCTCGGCGCTGCTGGCGGCGGTCGTGAAGGCGGTGCGTCGCCGACGCGGCGCGCTGATCGAGGCCTATCCCGTGCGGCCGTCCCGGACTGGCCAGGCCATTCCGGCCGCCTTCGCCTGGACCGGCACGCTTCCGATGTTTGAGGCGGCGGGCTTCGTGCCGGTGGGCCCGCGCGACCGCGGCAAGCAGCGCATGCGCCTGGAACGGGCCTGAACCGCCGTCAGCCCGGGGCCTTGGCGCGCTCGCCGATCTTGGTTTCGGTGCCTTTCAGCAGGCGGGCGATGTTCTCGTGATGGCGCAGCCAGACGAGCGGCACCAACAGAGTGAGCAGCAGCGCGGCTCTTGGATCGGTGAGCGGCCATGCAGCGATCGCCGCAGCCGCGGCGGCGAGCAGGGAGGCCAGCGACGAGTAGCGGAAAAGGGCGGCGACCAGCAGCCACGTAGCGCAGGCGATCGCGCCCACCGGCCACGCGAGGCCCCACATCACGCCGATCGTCGTCGCCATGCCCTTGCCGCCTTTGAAGGAGAGCCAGACCGGAAACATGTGCCCGATCACGGCGCCGGCAGCCGCGCCGACGGCGGCGAGCTGGCCCACCTGGTCGGCGATCAGGACGGCCGCAACGCCCTTCAGTGCGTCGAGCAGCAGAGTCGCCGCAGCCAGGCCCTTGTGGCCGGTGCGCAGCACGTTGGTGGCGCCGATGTTGCCCGAGCCCACCTTACGGATGTCGCCCAGGCCGGCGGCGCGGGTCAGCAGCAGCCCGAACGGGATCGAGCCCAGCAGGTAGCCCAACAGGAACGGCGCCAGGAGCAGGATCAGCGTCGAGACCATTCGCGTCTCCTCAGGGGCTCAGCAGCCGGCAATTGGTCGAATCGATGTAGGCGGTGGTCGGCGGCCCGATCAGTTCGGTGCTGATCTGCTCGCCGGGCTGGATCGTCACCGGCCCGAAGTAGGCGTCCTCGATCGGCCGGCCGGCGTTCATGAAGGTGCACTGCGCCTGGGTGTCGACGGTGCGTTGGGTGTTGGAGGTCAGGGTGATCGAGACCTGCCAATAGCGCGAGTCGCCGTAAGTGAGGTTGGCGGCGCCAAGCGTCACCAGCGGCTGCGGTGTCGGGAAGTTGGGCACGGGGCGCGCGCCGGTGCGGCGGACCGCCGGCTGCGGCTTGGGCTGTAGGACCTCCGGCGGGCGGGCCTGCGTGGCCGTCCGCGGATCGAAGGCGGCGTTGGGATCCTGCGGCTGTGCCGCCGGCGCCCCGGCGGCCTGGCCGGCCGTGCCGAGCGTCGCGACG
>JAIETA010000328.1 GCA_019745575.1 Reyranella sp.
AACCCCTCGGCCCGGCCGCGGCCGCGCATCGAGGAGCTGCCGCCCGCTCCCCCGGGCATGGCCGACGGCGACGTGGCGCGGCCCCAGCCGGCCAGCAGCAGCACCCCGCCGTCGACCGTCGACAGCGACGGAACGACGGCGCGGCTCGAGCTGGTGCGCCGCGGCGGCGGCGACCTGCGCGCCGAGCAGGTGTTCGAGAAGGCGGCCGGGGCGGTCTACAAGGTGAAGGCCGACAAGCGGATCGGTTCGGCCGTGGCGGTGAGCGCAAGCGACCTGCTGACCAACTGCCACGTGGTGGGCGACCGGACCGAGGTCGTGCTGGTGCGCGACAGGAAGGAACTGACGGCCACCGTGGTGTCGATGAACGTCAACGCCGACCGCTGCGTTCTTCGGACCGCCGCCAAGCTGCCGACATGGGTGGGCGTCCGGCCCTACGACGACATCAAGGTGGGCGAGCGCGCCATCAGCATCGGCACGCCGCACGGGCTGGAACTGACCGTGGCCGAGGGCATCGTCTCGTCCAAGCGCAGCCACAACGCGTCGCGGCTGATCCAGACCTCGGCGCCGATCTCGCCCGGCTCCTCGGGCGGCGGCCTGTTCGATGCCGAGGGCCAGCTGCTCGGCATCACGACCTTCTACTTCAAGGCCGGCCAGAACCTGAACTTCGCCGTCGCCGCCGAGGAGTTCGTGCGCGGCGCCGAGTAGGTCCTCTCTAGACCGATGGACTGATTCTTCACCTCCCCAGCTTCGCTGGGGAGGTGGCCCGTCATACGGGCCGGAGGGGTCATGAATCTCACCTGTGGCCCATGACCCCTCCGTCGCTTCGCGACACCTCAGGTGCTAGGTCGCTCTGCGACCTAGCACCGACTTGCTGACGCAAGGGGAGGAGAGACTCGAGGACCTCAGCCCGCCGTCGCGCTTTCGATGGTGATGGCCTTGCCGGCCGCCATGTCGAACTTGAGGCGCCGCACGTAGTCGAGATCGCGCCCCGTCACGCGCACGAAGCGGCTGCCCTCGGGATAGTCGATCGAGTGGATGGCGCCGACGTCGTAGACGCCGGCATGACCGGGTTCGAGGCGGTAGTGCTTCACCTGCTCCAGCTTGGCCTCGCCCGCGGCGGCGCCGCCGTCGATCCGCCGGAACTCGCTCATGTCGGTATGCTTGATCGCCTGGCCGTAGACCGCCCACGAGGGCCCGTGGTCGTGCGGCGGGCTTTTATGGGGCTTGGCATTGCAGTGCGCCAGCACGACGAAGCCCAGATCCTTGTCCTCGTAGAGCTTGCGCGTGCCCATAGGTGCTGCGGGCCCGACCGCCTCCTCGACGAAGCCCTTGTTGGCGAGCAGCTTCTCCAGCAGCACGCGCACCTGCTCGCGGCCGGCCGGCCCGTCGTGGGATTTCAGGGCGGCCTGGGCGTCCCTGACGAAGTCATCGAGCGTATAGGTCATTGGGGCTCCTTGAACCTCACATGATGCTACGCGCGAGGCGAAACATGTCAACGTAGCCAGGATCGGTTCTTATCCAGCTTCCGTGCGAACCTTCACGATGGTCGACGGACCCGAGCTCTGAACCAAGCGACAGCGCCATCGACATGTAGTTTGCGATTCACGACGTCCAGAATCATGTCTTCAAGAGCTTTATTGATTTTCTCATTTGGCAAGGGAACGAGCACGTAGTCGCTCTTCGCGAGCAATGTATGCAGAAGCAGCAATGTCGTGCGCTTATTTCCATCGATGAAACCGTGGTTCCGCGCCATTGACTCAACTAGAACGGCCGCCTTCCAATGGATGGACAAATGATAGCCGCTATATGGGCGACCTAGTGCAGACTCGACGAGCGAAAGATCGATTACCCCGGCCAGACCGCCGAATTTGAGCGCTTCATCATGAGCGCTTAGAGCGTCAGCTAACGTCAGACGATAGTGCTTCTTACCGCTTGGCAAGGCTCTTAAGAGCTTCGTTGTAGATTGAAGCACCTTCTTGAATCACGGCATTCGATGTTCGGCTTGTCGTAAGCGTGAGTTGTCTACCGTTCTTATCGGTGACGCGCCAAACGACACGCCCCGTAGGAGTCCGCGTACTCTTCGTAACGATGCCGCCAGCGCCCTTGCTCGACTTGACGGATGAAGTGTGGCTATCCAAGTCGCGCCAACGGCCATCACGTCCCTGAATGCGAACTTCGCCGCCGCCAAGGTTCCGCACGATAGCCTTTGCGGCCTGCTCGGCTTCGCCTTGTGTGGCGTATACGCCACTCACTCGGCGGGCTCTGCCGGCTTTCACCGCCCAGTCATTTCCATGCCTAACAACGAAGCGGTCATTCTTTGGCATTTGACCCTCCTCGAAGGTAATGAGCCTCCTCGAGGTTCCTCGCGATAGCCTCACTCATGGACTTCACTTTCATGCGCCTTGAAAACATCAGCGGCCTCGGCGCTATCCGCGCCGAAGAAGCATCACAGAGTAACATCTCGTTGCCGTTTTTTCATCAATCCATCCGACGGTGCCCCCATCCGTGTGCCATTGAAAAATTGGCTGTGATGCAGGGACTTTCAACTACCGCCCGCCCAGGATGCGCCGGGCGATCACCATGCGGTGGACCTCCGAGGGGCCCTCGTAGACCCGCATGGTGCGGACCTTCTGCGCCATCATGGCAAGCGGCAGCTCCTGCGTGACGCCCATGGCGCCGAAGGCCTGCTGGGCATGGTCGATGATCTCGGTGGCCATTTCGGTGGCGTAGACCTTGATCATGGAAGCCTCCATGCGGACGTCGCGGCCGTCGTCCTGCTTGACGGCGGCATCCATCACCATGAGGCGGCAGGCGTGCAGCTTCATGGCGGCGTCGGCCACCCACCACTGGATGGCCTGGCGGTCGGCCAGCTTCTGGCCGAAGGTGACGCGCTGGTTGGCATGCTCGACCAGCATGTCGAGGGCGCGCTGCGCCATGCCGGTGCACCAGGCGCCCATCTGCAGGCGGCGCACGGTGAGGCGGAGCTGCATGGGCGCGAAGCCGGCGCCGACCTTGCCCAGCACCTGGCTCTCGTGCACGCGGCAATCCTCGAACACGACCTCGTAGGTGCGCTGGCCGGCCAGCATCGGGATGGCGCGCGCGACGATGAGGCCCTTGGTGCCCTTGTCGATCAGGAAGGCGGTGATGCCGCCGCGCGAGCCCAGCGCGGTGTCGGTCACCGCCATGGCGATGGTGAAGTCGGCCTTGGCGATGCGGCTGATCCAGATCTTGCGGCCGTTGATCACCCAGTCGTTGCCGTCCTTCACCGCTTTGGTCTTCATGCCGGCCGGATCGCCGCCGGCGCCGGGCTCGGAGATGGCGATGGCCGAGCTGGTGAGGCCCGCCGCATAGGGCTCCAGGTATTTCTTGCGCTGTTCCGGATTGGCCGTGGCCAGCAGCATGTGCAGGTTGGGTGAGTCCGGCGGGAAGGTGAAAGGCACGCAGGTGTAGCCCAGCTCCTCGTTGACGCCGACCAGCGCCACCGCCGGCAGGTTGGCGCCGCCCACCTCCTCCGGCACGTCGAGCGCCCACAGGCCCAGCTCCTTGCACTGCTTGAAGAGGCGTGCATTCTCGCCGTCGTCGAGCGCCGCCGGCTGGCCCGCCGCGAAGCGTTCCAGGATATTCTTCTCGAGCGGCATCAGCTCGTTGTGCACGAACTTCTTCACCAGCTCGCGCAGCATCGCGTGCTCTTCGCTCACCTTGTGCATCCCGCTCTCCTCCAAATTCGACGACTAGCTCGGCTTGCCGATACCCTTGTTCACGAAATCCAGCGTGTAGGCCGCGCCGACGTCCAGCCCCTTCGGCACCACGCCGACCTCGGCCATCTCGTCGTAAAAGCCCCGCCAGCGCGCCATGCTCATGGCGCCGATGCCGTCCCTTGTCGCGTCGCCCGACAGCACGATGCCGCGCTCGTTCATCACCCGGATGGCATAGGCGATACGGTCGTCGGTCTGTTCCGGATTGTGCCGCTTGATGAGTTCGTTGGCGGCTTCGATGGCCGGCCCGCCCCTGAGGTACTGCGCCCAGCCCTCCAGCGTCGCGTCGACGAAGCGCTGCACGAGATCGCGCTTCTCGAGGGCCATGCGGCGCGAGATGGCGATGGTGGTCTGGTAGGCGCTGAAACCGGAATCGGCGATCAGCAGCACCTCGGGCGGCCGGCCGAGCGCCTGGGCGATCGAATAGGGCTCGGACGACAGGAAGCCCTGCTGCACCACGTTCCGGTCGGCCAGGAACGGCGCCATGTTGAAGGTGTAGGGCCGGAGCTGCTCGTCGCTGAGGCCGTACTTCCGGCGGAGGAACGGCCAGTAGGTCACCCGCCCGCCATTGCCGATCAGCAGGGTCCGGCCCTTGAGCTTCTCGAAGCTGTCGAGGCCCGAGCCGGGATGGCCGATCAGCACCTGCGGGTCCTTCTGGAAGATCGCCGCGATGGTGAAGAAGGGCGCCGCCTCGCGCACGAAGGTGAAGGCCTCGAAGCTGTTCGACATGATCATGTCGACGCGGCCGGTGAGCAGCAGCTGCCCGATGTTGAGGCTGGGCCCGCCCTGGCGCAGGTCGCACTCGATGCCGGCGCGACGGTAGAGGCCGGCGGCGATCGCCTGGTAGTAGCCGCCATGCTCGGCCTGGGCGCGCCAGTCGGTGTGGAAGCTCACGCGCTCCAGCGTCTGGGCGCGCGGCCGGCGGCCGGCCGGCAGCAGCAGCGGCCCGCCGAGCACCAGACCCGCCGCGGCCCGCAGCGCGGTCCGGCGGTCGAGACGCCAGGACGCGGCGCTCATGGGGCGGCCTCCACCCGGCGGCGGTCGAAGGCCTGCGCCAGGTATTCGCGCAGCGCCAGACCCGACGTGGCGAGGCTGCCGATCGACGGCAGCCACGCCTCCCACGGCGGCTGCGCCCCGCCACCCCGCCAGCCGGTCGGGAAAGCTTCGGCCTTGAGCCCGGCCCGGCGGGCGAGGCGCAGCGCGCGCGGCATGTGATAGGCCGACGTCACCAGCGCCACGCGGTTGTCCTTCACCAGCTCGCGCAGGTGGCGGACGTTGCCGAGGGTGTTGAGCGACAGCTCCTCGGTCACGATGGCCGCGGCCGGTACGCCGAGGTCCCTCAGGAACACGCGCATCGCCTCGGCCTCGCTGGTGCCCCGGCCGTCGACCTGCTGGTCGCGCGCGCCGCCGCTGGCGATGATCCGCGGCGCCAGGCCGCGATGGTAGAGGCGCGCGGCCTCCCAGACGCGATCGGACGACTCGGTGAGGCTGGGCTCGGGCAGTGCCGGCGGATCGGCCGGCACGATGCTGCCGCCCAGCACGACGATGGCGTCGTAGCAGCAGGCCGGCGCCGCCGCGGCGGCCGCCCGCGCCTCGTTCTCCAGCGGCGCGATCAGCGCGTCGGCGACCGGCGGGAACGACAGCGCGAGAAGCTGGACGACGGCGAACGCCGCCACGAACCGCGCCAGACGGCGCCAGCGCAACAGGGCGAGGCCCGCGGCCACGACCAGCCCGGCCGCCATCGAGGCCGGCGGCACCGCCAGCTGGGCGAGGAATTTCAGGAAGACGAACGTATCCATGCCGATGCGCGCCAGAGATACTCGCCCGTGACGCGCGCGGCAAAGAGTTCCCGACGGAACGGTGGCGGTGCCGCTGTGCGGCTGCACACGCGAGCACCACCAGGATCGCAGGCAAAAAGAAGGGCGGGCCCGGCTTGCGCCGGCGCCCGCCCGATCTTCGATCGACGGCGACTTAGATCGCGTCCTTGAGATCCTTGGCGACGCGGAAGGCGACCTTCTTCGACGCCTTGATCTTGATGGCCTCGCCGGTCGCCGGGTTGCGGCCCATGCGCGCCGGACGGTTGCGGACCTGAAGGATTCCGAGGCCGGTGATGCGGACCTTGTTGCCCTTCTTGAGGTGCTTCACGACCAGGCCAATGAACTCATCGAGGGCGCCGGTGGCGTCCTTCTTGGTCATGCCGGTCTTCTCGGCCAGCTCGGCCGCGACCTTGGACAGCGGGACAGTCGGGACAGTGGTTTTGGTAGCCATGGTGGAGGGGTTCCTTACTTTTTTCGTTTCACCAGCGTCTTCCTGACGCCCCAGGGCGCGCTGGCGGTCCCAAGGTTATCCACGAATCGGCATCCCGCAAGCCCGGAACCTGCGAAAAATGTCGATTTCTGTGGCTTTTTCGGCCATTTGGGCGGCCATCCACAGACAGCAGAGAGTGCGCCGCGTGCCAACGCCCGAAATGAAGCCGACTTTCAGCACCGCCGTGAACACCTGGCAGTGCGATGAAAACGACCATCTGAACGTGCAGTTTTACACCGAGTTCGGCCACGAGGCGTCGACCCACCTGCTGGCCGATCTGGGGCTGGGGCCGCGCGCCTTGCGGGCCGCGGGCCTCGCCGTGCGGATCGACTGGGACCATGTCCGCTACCTCCGCGAGTTCCGCGCCGTCGACTCCGTCGACGTCCGCTCGGCGCCGGTCGAGGTCGGCACGCACGACCTCGTGGCCTATCACGAGATCCGCAACCCGGCGGAAGGCCATGTGGCCGCCACGATGCGCCGCCGCCTCGTCTGCGACCGGCCATGGCCCGAGGCCTTCCGCGCCCGGGCGGACGCGGCACGGGTGGCGCTGCCCGACGCCGCCCGGCCGCGCAGCGTGGGTGGGCTCGCCCTGCCCGATCTCACGCTCGCCACGGCGCCGGCCACCGGCCTGATCGAGATCGGCCGCACGGTGATCACGCCCGACGAGTGCGACGAGCACGGCTGCTTCCTGCCGCGCCATCAGGTCGGCCGCTACTCCGACGGGGCGCCGGTGCTGTGGAACCATCTCGGCTTCGATCGCGCCGCCATGCAGGCGCGCCAGGAAGGCACGGTGGTGGTCGAGATGCTGAACCGCTCCCGCGCCCCGCTCGGCCCCGGCGATCTGCTGGTCGTCATGAGCGGGCTGGCGTCGTTCACCAGCAAGATACTCACCTTCGCGCACTTCCTGTTCGAGGCCGAAACCGGCACGCTGGCCGCCTGCGCCGAAGGTGTCGCCATGAAGTTCGACCAGAAGGCGCGGCGGATCATGACGTTCAGCGCCGAGGACCAGGCGCGGCTCGCCCAACGCAAGCTGAGACTCTGAGGAGAGACGATGACTCCCGAATTCGACGGACCGACATTCGACGACAAGCGCCTGGCCGAGCTGAAGGAGGAAGTGGAGATCCTGTGCAAGGCGGTGCTCGACGCCTCGCGCGCCCGCCTCGCCTTCGACGACGAGCCGGCGGCCTTCGCCAGCCTGCTGGCACGCGAGGCCAAATGAGCGACGTCGATCCGGCGCTGGCCGACCTCTGCACCACCGCCGACGCCATCGCCGCCGGCCGTCTTACGTCGGTGCAGGCTGTGGAAGCATGCCTGGTTCGCATCGAAGCCTGGCAGCCCCGGACCAACGCCTTCCTGCGGCTCGGACGGGAGAAGGCGCTCGACCAGGCGCGCGCCATGGACCGCGAGATCGCCGCCGGCCGGCGCCGCGGACCGCTGCACGGTGTGCCGATGGCGCACAAGGACATGTACTACCGCAAAGGCGAGATCTCGACCGGCGGCAGCGCGATCCGCCGCGACTGGGTGGCGCCGGTGACGGCCACGGCGCTGCAGAAGCTCGATGCCGCCGGCGTGGTCGAACTGGGCTTCCTCAACATGGCGGAGTTCGCCGCCGGGCCGACCGGCCACAACGTCCACTACGGTCCCTGCCGCAACCCGTGGGACCCGACGCGCGTCACCGGCGGCTCGTCGAGCGGCTCGGGCGCCGCGGTGGCGGCACGCATGATCCATGGCGCGCTGGGCTCCGACACCGGCGGCTCGATCCGGTTGCCCGCCTCGGCCTGCGGCGTGGTCGGCATGAAGGCGACCTACGGCCGCGTGAGCCGCGCCGGCGCCGTCGCCCGCTCCTGGAGCCTCGACCATGTCGGGCCGCTCACCCGCACCGTGCGCGACAACGCGCGCATGCTGGGCGTCCTGGCCGGTCCCGATCCCGACGATTCGACGACCAGCGAGCGGCCGGTGCCGGACTACGAGGCGCTGCTGGCGGGTGGCGTCGCCGGTCTCGCGATCGGCCTCGCGCTGCCCGAGGCGCTGGTGCCGCTCGATCCCCAGGTCGGCGCCGCGGTGCAGGCCGCGGCCGACATGCTGGGCCGGCTCGGCGCCCGGGTCGTGCCCGCCCGCCTGCCCGACTTCACCGCGCTCTATCGCGCCGCCGAGGTGATCGTGAAGTGCGAGGCGGCCGCCATGCACCGGCCGTGGATGGAGGCCGACGCGCCCTACGCCAACCAGGTACGCAGCCGCGCCGAGGCCGGCTACTTCATCCCGGCGACGCACTACATCGATGCACTGCGCCTGCGCGCCCATTTCACCCGGGAGTTCCTCGACACGGCGATGGCCGGCGTCGACGCCGTGCTGCTGCCGGCCATCCCGTTTCCCATCCCGACCATCGCCGAGACCGACGTCGAGGCCTCGGGCGGTCCTGCGACGCTCAAAATGGTGGCGAGCTTCACCGGCCTCACGCGGCCGTTCAACACGCTCGGCCTGCCGGCGCTGTCGGTGCCCTGCGGTTTCGACACGAACGGCGCGCCGATCGGCCTGCAACTGGTCGGCCGGCCGTTCGACGAGGCGCTGCTCTACCGGGTCGGCCACGCCTACCAGGGCGCGACCGACCATCATCGCAGAGTGCCGACCTAGACCGCGAGGTTGACGGTCACGCTCTTGCGCTGGGTGAAGCTGTCGAGCATGCCTTCGAGTGAGAACTCGCGGCCGAGGCCCGACTGTTTGTAGCCGCCGTAGGACATGCCGGGCGTCTGGCCGCCGCCCTGGTTGACCTGGACCCAGCCCGATTCGATGGCGTGGGCGGCGCGCAGCCCGCGGCCGATGTCGTGCGTCCACACATAGGCGGCGAGGCCGTAGTGGCTGTCGTTGGCCATGCGGATCGCCTCGGCCTCGTCGCTCCAGCGGATCGCCACCAGCACCGGCCCGAAGATTTCTTCCCGCGCGAGGCGCCAGTCGTTCGAACGGTCGGCGAACACGGTCGGTAGGGTGAAGTAGCCCTCCGACAGCGGGCCGGTTTTGGGCGGCAGGCCGCCGAACACCAGCTTGGCGTCGGAGCGCCTGAGGCCCTCGTCGACGTACTTGCAGACCTTGGTGTACTGCTTGTTGTTGATGATGGTGCCGATGTCGGAGGCCTCGTCGAGCGGATCGCCGATTTTCAGCGCCGTGGTCTTCTTCTCGAGCTTGGCGAGGAAGGAATCGAAGATGTCCTCGTGCAGGAACATGCGCGAGCCGGCGGTGCAGCTCTGGCTCTGGCGGGTGAAGCGCATGGCGTTGATGATGCCGTCGACCGCCCAGTCCTCGTCGGCGTCGGGATAGACGATCGACGGGCTCTTGCCGCCGAGCTCGAGCGAGACCGGCACGATGCGCTCGGCGGCGGCGCGCATGATCACCTTGCCGACCTCGGTGGAGCCCGTGAAGGAGAGCTTGCGGATCTTGGGGTGGTTGGCGAGCGGCCCGCCGCACTCCTCGCCGTAGCCGGTCAGCACGTTCAGCACGCCAGGCGGCACGAATTCCTGGCAGATGTCGGCCATCATCAGGACCGCCATCGGCGCATCCTCGGCCGCCTTCATGACCAGCACGTTGCCGGCACACAGCGCCGGCGCGATTTTCAGCGCCCCCAGCATGACCGGCGCGTTCCACGGGATGATGGCGCCGACGATGCCGATCGGCTCGCGGCGGGTGTAGGACAGCACATGCTCGCCGAGCGGCACGGTCTCGCCCTTGAGCTCGGAGGCAAGCCCGCCGAAGTAGCGGAAGATGTCGGCCGCCAGCTTCGCCTCGCCGCGCGCCTGCGTGCGCAGCGCATTGCCGGTCTCGAGAGCGATGGTGCGCGCCATCTCCTCGACCCTGGCCTCCATGGCCTCGGCGACCTTCAGCAGGAGCTTGCCGCGCTCGCGCGGCACGACGTTCTTCCAGGCGGGGAAGGCCTTCTCGGCGGCCGCGACGGCAGCCTCGACGTCGGCGGCGGCGGCGCGCGGCACCTCGGCCACCATCGTGCGCTTGCCCGGATTTTCGATCGGGATGCGCGCGCCCGAGGCGCTGCCGACCCATTTGCCGCCGATCAGCATGCCCTTGGGCTGGTAGGTGCCGGCAACCGGCGCGGCGGGCTTGGTCTGGACGGCGGTGATGGACATGCGGAGTCTCCAGTTGCGGAATTGGCCGGGAGTTTGGCCCGCGCGCCGCGAGGCGACAAGACCGGCCGGATAGACAGACCAGCGGCGATGTCGGATTGTGCCGCGCGCGCAGGCGTATAGACCCGTTGGAGACTGAGGATATGTGCTGGATGTCGAAATGGCTCGTCGTCGGCGCCCTGGCGGGCGCCAGCCTGGCCGGTCCCGCGGCGGCCGGCGCGCTCGACGACATCCAGAAGAGCAACACTCTGCGGCTGGCCTTTCGCGAGGATGCACCGCCCTTTTCGTACCGCGCCGCTGCCGGCGAGCCGGCCGGCTTCATGGTCGACCTCTGCCGCCTCGTCGCCGAGAACGTCGCCCGGCAGATCAAGAAGCCGGGCCTGAAGGTCACCTACGTTCCGGTCACGTCGGTCAACCGGTTCGACGTCATCGCCCAGGGCAAGGCCGACCTGCTGTGCGAAGCGACCACGCACACCCTGTCGCGGCGCGAGATCGTCGCCTTCTCGATCCCGACCTTCTTCGACGGCACGAGCTTCGTGGTCGGCCCGCGCGGCTCCCGGAACGTCAACGACCTCGCCGGCAAGAAGGTCGGCGTCCTTGCCGGCACGACGACCGAGCAGAACCTGCGCCAGATGCTGAAGGCCGCCGCGATCGGCGCCGAGGTCGTGGTGGTGAAGACCCACCAGGACGGGATGCGCCAGCTCGCCAGCGGCGGCGTGGCCGCCTATTTCGCCGACCATTCGATCCTGATGTCGCTGCTCGCGGCCGACCGATCCCTGGCCGATCTGCAGCTGATCGACGCCTTTCTCAGCATCGAGCCGTTTGCGCTCGCGATGCGGTCCGGCGACGAAAAATTCCGCCTGGCCGTCGACCGCGCGCTGAGCGAAATCTATCGTTCCGGCGGCATCATGCCCATCTTCCGCCGGACGTTCGGCGACAAGATAGATCCCAGCGCGAAGCTGCGGGCGCTCTATACGACGGCCGGCCTGCCAGACTAGCCGGGCCGTTTGGCACAACACGGATCGGACGGATGACCATGCTGAGAATCGCGCAAAGCTTCAGCCTCCTCACCCTGGCAGTCGGTGCCCTTGCCGCCGGCAGTGCCGCGGCCGGCACGCTCGACGACCTGCAGAAGAGCAAGACCCTGCGGCTGGCCTACCGCGAGGACGCGGCCCCCTTCGCCTACAAGACGCCCGCCGGCCAGCCGGCCGGCTTCATGATCGAGCTCTGCCAGGCGGTGGCCAGGGACATCGCCAAGCAACTCAACATGCCCGACCTCAAGGTTGCCTACGTGCCGGTGACCACGGCCGACCGCCTCGACGCCATCGTGCAGAACAGGGCCGACCTCAACTGCGATTCGCTCACCCAGACGATCGAGCGGCGCAAGGTCGTGGACTTCTCGGTTCCGACCTTCGTCGATGGTGCCACCTTCGCCATCCGCAACGACGGACCGCAGGACATCGCCAAGCTCGCCGGCCGCAAGGTCGGCGTGATCGCCGGCACGCTGACCGAGGCCGACACCCGCAAGGCGCTGGCCGCGGTCCACGTCAACGCCGAGGTCGTGGCGTTCAAGGGCTTCGACGAGGCGATGGCCGCCCTGGAGAGGGGCGACATCGCGGCCTATTTCGCCGGCCGGGCCATGCTCGCCTCGATGATCAAGGGCCATCCCGCGGCGGCCCGCATCCTGCTGGCCAGCACCTTCCTCAGCATCGAACCGTTTGCGCTGGCGATGCGGCGCGGCGACGGCGATTTCCGCCTCGCGGTCGATCGCGCGCTCAGCCACATCTACCGCTCGGGCGAAATCGCCACGATCTACAGCAAGACATTCGGGCCGAACGACAAGCCGACCCCCACGCTGCAGTCGCTCTACATGATTGCGACCTTGCCGGAGTAGTGCGCGCACCCTACGTCTCCTGCAATGTCGAAACTCACGCGTCTTTCCGTTCTCGACCAGTCGATCGCCGTCGCCGGGCGCCCGCAGGACCAGTCGATCCGCAACACCGTGGCGTTGGCCAGACACTGCGAGACGCTGGGCTACCAGCGCTTCTGGGTGTCGGAGCACCACAATCACCCGACCATCGTCGGCACCGCGCCGGAGATCGTGATCGCCGCGATCGCCGCCACTACGGAACGCATCCGGATCGGCAGCGCCGGCATCATGCTGCCGCATTATTCGCCGTTCAAAGTGGCCGAGGTCTTCCGTGTCCTCGATGCCCTAGCGCCAGGCCGCATCGACATGGGGCTCGGCCGCGCGCCGGGCTCGGACGGCCGCACGGCCTTCGCACTCAATCCCGCGGCCAACGAACGGCCCGAGCATTTTCCCGCCGACGTGCGCGATCTGATCGCCTGGGTGCACAACGAGCCGCTGGTCGAGCGCCATCCCTTCGCGGCGGTAAAAGCCTTCCCGCAGGGTGCCACGGCGCCGGAGGTCTGGATCCTCGGCAGTTCCGACTACGGCGCCCAGGTGGCCGCCCTGTTCGGCCTGCCCTACTGCTACGCTTGGTTCTTCAGCGACGGCGCCGGCGGCAAGCGCGCCATCGATCTCTACCAGCGCACGTATAGGCCGAGCGCCCGTCATCCCGAACCGCACGCCGGCCTCTGTGTGTGGGCGCTGGCGGCCGAGACGATGGAGCAGGCGCAGTATCACTTCACTTCGCGGGCGCTCTCCCGCATCAACCGCGACAAGGGAATCCTGGTGCCGCTGGAGGCGCCCGACGTCGCGGCGGCAGCACCGCTCACCGTCCACGAGCAGGCGCGCCTGGAACAGTTCCGCAAGGATTCGTTTGTCGGCACGGGCCCGGAAGTCGCGGCCCGCATTCGCGACCTGGCGGCAGAGGTCGGCGTCCAGGAGATGGCCGTCGTCACCTGGACCCACGACGAAGCAGTGCGGCGCGAGAGTTATACGCAGCTCGCGCGCGCCTTCGACCTAAAAGGCTAGCGCGCCTCGGTCCAGCTCTCCGAGAAGGCGAGCGCGCAGGTGCTGAACGGACGCCCTTCACGGTCGCGCTTCCACGGCAGGCCCTTGGCCTGCGCGCCGTCCACCGTCAGGCGGGCGCCGAGCGCCGGCACCAGCACGGTGCAGACGCCGTAGGGGCGCGGATTGGGCGCCTGGTTGGGCTGGGTGTGGATCAGCAGCGGATCGCCGATGTCGTACCAGGTGAGCGCCACTTCGGAGTCGGCCGCCGAGACGTGCTCGGTCCAGAAGTAGCGCGGGTCGCCGGAGCGGGTGAACTCCGCGTCGATCACGGCAATCGACGTGTCCTTCAGCTCGGGATTGAGCATGCCCTGCACGGTCTGTTGCAGCCAGCGCGCCATGGCGATGTTGTCGGAGTAGATGCGCCATCGGCCGTGCGTCAGCTCGCTCTTGAGGTAGAGCACGTGGCCCGGCCCGGCCGGGCAGAACAGGATGCGCCAGAAGCTGGCATCGGTGGAGTTGGGGTCGCCGTCCTTCTCGCTGAGCCGGATGAAGGGATTCTCGCCGGTCACGATCACCCGGTTGGGGTCTGCAACGCTCATCGTCTGTCTCCCTAAAGAACCTGGTTGCGCAACGTCTTCTCGTCCCGCCACAGGCGGTCGAGATTCTCCATCAATATGTCGAGGACGTTGTCCTCGTAGGCCCGCGTCTCGCCCGCCGTGTGCGGCGTGATGAAGACGTTGGGCATCGCCCACAGGGCCGAGTCGGCGGGCAGCGGCTCGTCGGCGGTGACGTCGAGCGCCGCCGCCCAGATCCTGCCCGCCTTCAGGGTGTCGATCAGCGCTGCCTCGTCGGCCACCTTGCCGCGCGCCACATTCACGAACACCGATGACGGTTTCATGGCGGCGAAGGCCGCCGCACTCATCAGACCGGTGGTCTCGGGCGTGAGCGCGCAGGTGAGCGCCACGAAGTCGGCGCCGGGCACCAGCTTCACCAGGTCGGCCATGCCGTGGATCTCGTCGGCGCCATTGGCGCCGGCCGCGGGATCGCGGCGGATGCCCACGACCTTCATGTCGAAGGCCCTGGCGAGCCTGGCGAGGTGGCCGCCGATGCGGCCCATGCCGACCACCAGCAGGGTCCTGCCGCCCAGCTCGTCCTCGCGCTGACTAAGGTCGCCCAGCATGCCGCGCCACACCTTCTTGTGCTGGTTGTCGCGCGCCTCGGGCAGCCGCCGCGCAACGGCCAGGATCAGGGCGATGGCGTGCTCGGCCACGGCGCGGGCATTGACGCCGGCGGCGCTGGCCAGGCGAATGCCCCGGGCGCCCAGCAATTCCCGGGAATACTGGTCCATGCCGGAACTGATGGACTGGATGAATTTCAGCCGGGTGGCGTGCGGGATCAGGTCGTTCTTCCACATGCCGGAAGCCAGCACGACGTCGGCCTCGCCGATCCGCTTCAGGAGATCGTCGTAGGCCCGGACCTCGAAACACCGGATGCCGGTCCGGCGCAGCTCGAACCGGTCCATCATCCGGTATGCTGCGTGTGCGAAACAGATTGTCAGACGATCCCTTGCCGGAAACATGGCACTCCCCCTCCACAAGGTGTCAGACTAGCCCGAACTTGGACCGAGGGGGAAACAACATGCGCCGCAACCTGCTTCGCGAACGTCTCAACGCCGGCAAGCCGACCGTGGGCACGCACATCCTGTCGGCCTGGCCGACGCTGGTCGAGCTGATCGGCCATTCGAAACAGTACGACTATGTCGAGTTCACCGCCGAGTACGCGCCCTTCGACATGCACGATCTCGACAATCTCGGCCGCGCCTTCGAGGTGGCGGGCCTGGGCGGCATGATCAAGATCGAGCAGACGCAATATACCCACCAGGCGATGCGGGCGATCGGCTCGGGCTTCCAGAGCGTGCTGTTCGCCGACATCCGGACGGTCGAGGACGCCAAAGCCGCGGTCAACGCCGTGCGCGCCGAGACGACCATGGCCAAGGGCGTGCGCGGACGCGGCCTGATGGGCGTCGGCATGCGGCGCGACGTCGGCACGGTGCGGCAGGGCGGCACGCCCGCCTATGTCGATGCGCTGAACGAGGTGGTGATCGCCATCATGGTCGAGAAGAAGTCGTGCGTGGACGACCTCGACCGCATCCTGTCGGTGCCGGGCATCGACATGGTGCAGTTCGGCGCCTCCGACTTCTCGATGAGCATCGGCAAGACCGGCCAGTACGGCCATCCCGACGTCGTGGCAGCCGAGACCAAGACCATCCAGACCGCGCTCAAGAAGGGCCTGCACCCGCGCATCGAGCTGCGCGACCCCGCCCAGGCCGGCAAGTACCTCGAGATGGGCGTCAAACATTTCTGCATCGGCTGGGACGTCCGCATCCTCGCCGACTGGTGGGACACCCAGGGCGCCGTCATGCGCAGGATGCTGCGCGCCAAGCCGAAGAAGGCGGCGGCCCGACCGGCGGCGAAGACCGCCGCGAAAGGCGGCAACGGCAAGGTGCGCGGCAACTACGCTTGAGGCGATCCGGATGGGATTTGAGGAATATAAAATTATATCTTATATTTCTCAACCATGAAATTCATCCATCGCGACCTCGAAACGCACCTCCGGACCGCCGTCCGCCGTTTTCCCGCGGTGGTCCTGACCGGGCCGCGGCGGGCCGGCAAGACGAGTCTGCTGCGTCGGTCGTTTCCGGCGGCAACCTACGTCCTGCTGGAGGCCCCCGACATCGTTGCCCGGTTTCGCTCCGATCCGCAGGGCTTCCTGGATTCGATCGAGACGCCGGCCATCCTCGACGAGGTGCAGAATACGCCGGAGATCCTCGCGCACGTGCGTGCCCGCATCGACGACCGGCCGCGCCGCACCGGGCAATGGTTGCTGACGGGGTCCCAGGAAGCACCGCTGATGCGCGGCGTCACCGAGTCGATGGCAGGGCGCGCGGCCATCCTTCAACTCCTCCCCCTGTCGGCACGGGAAACGCCCAAGGTCGACCTGCTGCGCGGCGGCTACCCCGAAGTCCTGGCCCGTCCGGCAGGCGCACGTCTGTGGTTCAGCTCCTACCTGCAGACCTATCTCGAACGAGATGTCCGTGCGATCACCGCGGTGCGCGACCTGGCGACGTTCCGTCGCTTCCTCGCTCTCGTGGCAAGCCGCCATGGCCAGATTCTCAACAGAAGCGATCTCGCAGGCCCCCTGGGCGTGAGCGTGCCCACCATCGGCCACTGGCTGGACATACTGGAGGCAACCGCCCAGATCATGCTCGTGCCGCCGTTCTTCGAGAATTTCGGAAAGCGCCTGACCAAGTCGCCACGGCTTTACGTCGCCGACTCAGGTCTCGCCTGCCATCTGCTTGGCATCGAGAGCTCAGCCGAACTGACGCGCTCACCTTTTCTGGGCGCGATTTTCGAAGGTCTTGTCGCCTCGGAAATCGCAAAGGCCCAGGCCAATCGGGGGCAACGGCGCGAACTCTACCACTTTCGCGATGAACAGGGCTTGGAGGTCGACTTCGTCGTGCCGGGACGGAGCGGCGCACTCGACCTGATCGAGTGCAAGGCGGGCCGGACCGCGACGCCAGCCATGGCCGGACCAATGCGCCGCCTGGCTGAGGCGATTCGCAAGACAGACTCGCGCCGACCGGCGGTCTCGATGACATTGGTACACCAGCCGCCGCGTTCGGTGTCCCCGAGCCCCGCTCTCGCACCTGGCGTCCGGGCGTTGCCCTGGCGCACCTTCGTCGCCAGCCTGGCTTGATCGCGTCGGCCAAACGGGTAGCCTCGGCTGGCCCGCGCACAACTTGGAGGACGCCATGAAAGCGCAAGCCGACAAGGTTCTGAAGGATGCCGTCGCCCGCGGCGACGTGCCGGGTGTGGTGGCGATGGCCACCGACGGCAAGGGGACGACCTACGAGGGCGGCTTCGGCAAGCGGGTACTGGGCGAGGCGGCCGACATGACGCCCGACACCGTGGTGTGGATCGCCTCGATGACCAAGGCGCTGACCGGCGCCGCAGCCATGCAGCTGGTCGAGCGCGGCAAGCTCTCGCTCGACAGCCCGGCAAAAGCAGTGATCCCCGCCCTGGGCGAGGTCGAGGTGCTCGAAGGCTTCGACGCCGCGGGCAAGCCGCGGACGCGCAAGGCGCGGCGCGACATCACGCTCCGCCATCTGCTCACCCACACCGCGGGCTTCGGCTACGACATCTGGAGCGGCGAGCTGGCCAAGTACCAGGAGACGATGGGCGTGCCCGGCATCATCTCCTGCCAGAACAAGGCCCTCACCACGCCGCTGCTGTTCGACCCCGGCGAGCGCTGGAACTACGGCATCAATATCGACTGGGCGGGCAAGATGGTCGAGGCCGCTGCCGGCAAGAAACTCGGCCAGGTGCTGCGAGAAGAACTGTTCGGCCCGCTCGGCATGAACGACACGGCGTTCTTCATCTCGCCGGCGATGCGCGCGCGGATGGCCAAGATCCACCATCGCGGGCCCGACGGCGCGCTGGTCGCCGACACCGCGCTCGAAATCCCGCAGGAGCCGGAATTCGAGATGGGCGGCGGCGGCCTCTATTCGACGGCCGGCGACTACCTGAAGTTCGTGCGCCTGATGCTGAACCAGGGTCGCGCCGACGGTGGCCGGCAGGTGCTGAAGCCCGAGACGGTGGCGCTGATGTCGAAGAACGCCATGGGCAACTCGAAGGTCACCCTGCTCAAGACCGTGGCGCCGCCCTTCTCCAACGACGCCGAGTTCTTCCCCGGCATCGACAAGCAGTGGGGCCTGTCCTTCATGATCAACAACCAGCCGGCCCCAACCGGCCGCTCGGCCGGCGGGCTCGCCTGGGCGGGGCTCGCCAACACCTACTACTGGATCGACCAGGCGAAGGGCGTGGGCGGCGTCTACGCCACCCAGATCCTGCCCTTCGCGGACGCAAAATCGCTGCCGCTGTTCTATGCCTTTGAGAGCGCGGTCTACGGCAAGTAGCCGTCGCACGACGAAGATCGCGAGACGGGACGCCTGTTGTCGGCCGGCGTCACGCTGGCGGCGGCGCCATCGTCCCCTTGGGAAGCGCCGCGCAGTGGTCGTAGATCGCCGAGGGCCGCGTGAACCACACCTTGTCTTTCTGCGGATGGTTCACGATGTGCTTTAGCGCCTCGCGCAGCATCCTGAGGCGGTAGGGCTGGCCCACGACCATGGTATGCAGCGCGATGCCGCAGACCAGCGGCTGTTTCGCCGACTGACGCAGCAGCTCCTCGAACTGGCCGATGATGAAATCGCGGAACTGCTCGGGCGTGTGGTGGCGCACCAGGATCTGCGGGCTGTCGTTGATCTCCAGCGGATAGGGCACGCTCATCAGCGGCCCCGACCGCGTCTTCATCCACAGCGGCTGGTCGTCGGCCGGCCAGTCCATGAGGAAGTCGAAGCCGGTCTCCTTGAGAAGGTCGGGCGTGTGGTGGGTCGACGCCATCCACGGTGCCATCCAGCCGCGCGGCCGCTTGCCGGAAGCCTTCTCGATGGCGTCGCGCACCTCCTCGAGGAAGCGCCGCTCGTCGGCCTCCCACATCTGGCCCTGCCGCTCGGCGTTGGTCCGGCCGTGACCGATGAACTCGTCGCCGCGCGCCCTGAGCGCATCGACGATCTGCGGCGCGTAGTCGAACACCGTGGTGTTGATCAGGTGGGCGGCCGGCAGGTTGAGTTCGTCGAACAGTTCCAGGCAACGCCAGACGCCGACCCGGTTGCCGTAGTCGCGCCAGGCGAAAGTGCGCGGATCGGGCGGCGTGCCGGCCACCGTCAGCAGGTGGCCGTCGCCGGCGCCGAAGGCGAAATGCTCGATGTTGAGGCCGAGATAGACCGCCAGCCGCTTGCCCCCAGGCCACGAATAGTCCGGGCGCTCGACGATCGGCGAATAGGCGTAGCGATTGTGGTGGGGCAAGCGCAGCATGGGGGCTCCTCAGCGTTTCACGACCGCGGCCTCGTTCTCGGTCTGCTCGGCGTTCATCGCCCGGAAGCGGGCGACGGCGTCGGCGTGGAACGCGCGCTCCTGCGGGCCGGCCTCCTCGGTCGGGCGGCGTTCGTCGTCGAAGTGGCCGTAGCGGTCGCTGCCGCGCACCAGCATGGCCGTCACCCGCCTCGGGCTGGTGCAGCGCGCGTGGGTCGGGATGTAGCTGATGCCGAGGCCGATCCGCCGGTCGCGCGAGCGGTTGGGCCGCGAGTTGTGCACGAGATGGGTGTGGTGCAGCGAGAACTGGCCGGCCTTCACCGGCATGTAGGCGGTGCGCGTGCGCTCGACGTCGACGGCGAGCGCCTGGCCGCGCGACAGCAGGTTCTCGGGATCCTGCATCTCGGCGTGCGGCAGCTGGCCGAGCTTGTGCGATCCCGGCACCACTTCCATGCAGCCCGCCTCGACAGGCGCGTCGGTGAGCGCCACCCAGGCCGTGACGTGGCAGGCCGGCTCCAGGGCGAAGTAGGTCGCGTCCTGGTGCCAGCTCACATAGGCGCCGGAGCCCGCGTCCTTGGGCCAGACGGTGAGATGGAACAGGCGGATGTCGGGACCGATCAGGTCCTCGACGGCATCCAGCACCTCCGGCGCGTGCACGATCTCGTCGACCCAGGGAAACAGCAGGTGCGGCTTGAAGTTGTGGCCGCGGGTCATCTTCTGGCCCTGGGCGCGCTCGAAGGCTTCCAGCCTGTCCCGCCAGGCCCGCGCGCGCTCGGGCGCGAAGCCGTCGACCGGGCAGACATAGCCGTCGCGCTCGTAGCCTTCGACCTGCCGCGCCGTGAGCTTCCTGAAGCCTCCGGGAGGCATGTCAGTGCGCCGTCCAGCCGCCGTCGACGAACAGCAGCGTCCCGGTGATGAACGAGGCGTCGTCGCTGGCGAGGAACAGCGCCGCCCGCGCCACCTCCTCGGGCTGGCCGATACGGCCCATAGGATGGCGCTGCTTCCAGAAAGCGCGCATCGCCTCGGGATCGGCATAGCGCTTGAGCGAGCGGGCCGGCATCGGCGTGTCGATGACGCCCGGCATCAGCGCGTTGATGCGGATGCCCTGCGCCGCGTGATCGACCGCCATGGTCTTGGTGAAGGAGGCGATGGCGCCCTTGGAGGCGACGTAGGCCGCGTTCCGGCCCGGACTCGACTGGGCGAGCTGCGACCCCACGGTCACGATGGCGCCCGAGCGCACCTCGATCATCGGCCGGATGGCGTGGTGGATCCAGAGGTAGGTGCCCTTGACGTTGATGGCGAAGGTGCGATCCCAGGCCCCTTCCTCGATCGTGTCGACGGTACCGCCCATCGACACGCCGGCCGCTGTCAGCAGCACGTCGATGCGGCCCCAGCGCTCCAGCACCTGCTCGACGCCGGCGCGCGCCTGGTCGTCGCGGCTGACGTCGGCGGCGATGATCATCGCCTCGCCGCCGCGGGCCTCGATGTCGGCCGCGACCTGGCCCAATCCGGCCTCGTCGAGATCGACCAGCACCACCCGGGCGCCCTCGGCGGCAAACAGACGGGCGGAGGCGGCGCCGATGCCCGAGGCACCGCCGGTGACGATGGCGACCTGATCTTTCAGCTTCATGGCCGGAAGCTTAGCGCGATAGATGCACCCGCCTCCAGCGCCGGTTCCGCCGCCGCTACTCTTTCCTCTGGGTGCGGCGGTACATCATGTTCAGGCCCTCGATCAGCGCCGAGAAGGCCATGGCGGCGTAGATGTAGCCCTTGGGCACGTGGACGCCGACACCTTCGGCCAGCAGCGTGGCGCCGATCATCAGCAGGAAGCCCAGGGCCAGCATGACGATGGTCGGGTTGTTGCCGATGAACTTCGCCAGCGGGTCGGCGGCCAGCAGCATCAGGATCACAGCGACCAAGACGGCAATGACCATGATGGGGAGATGGTCGGTCATGCCGACGGCGGTGATGATGCTGTCGAGCGAGAACACGATGTCGAGCACCAGGATCTGGCCGACCGCCGACGTCATGGTCAACCGGGTCGCGCCGGCGGCGACCGACTCCTCCTTGCCGTGACCCGCGAGGGTGTCGTGGATCTCCGTGGTGGCCTTCCAGATCAGGAACAGGCCGCCGCCGATCAGGATGAGGTCGCGCCACGAGAAGTCATGGCCGAACATCCAGAACAGCGGCTCGGTGAGCTGGGCGATGAAGGCGATGGTGCTGAGCAGCGCCAGCCGCATGAACACCGCCATGCCGATGCCGATCTTGCGCGCCATCGACTGCTGATGGACCGGCAGCTTGTTGGTCAGGATCGAGATGAAGATCAGGTTGTCGATGCCGAGCACGACTTCCATGACGATCAGCGTCATGAGGGCGGCCCAGGCGGCGGGGTCGGCGGCGAGGGCGAGAAGACTGTCGATCATCGGGTCATCTTTGGCGATGCCGCCGGCCAAATTCAAGCGCGAACCGCCTTTCCTTTCGTGGTCCGGGTCGGTATGGGCCATCATGGCTTCGTCCGCTGCCGCGCCCCGGCTCGCGATCGTGTTCCTGTCGGTGGCGGCCTTCGCCTCGGCCGCCAACATGCGCGTAGTCGACCCTCTGCTGGTCCAGCTTGCCGCGCGGTTCGACGTCACGGTCGGCGGCGCCTCGATCGCGGCCACCGCCTTCCTGTTCGCCAACGGCGTCTTCGTCCTGGTCCACGGCCCGTTCGGCGACCGCTACGGCAAGATGCCGGTGGTGGCGATCGCCTGCCTGGGCGCCGCCCTGTGCTGCGTCATGAGCGCGCTGTCGGCCTCGCTCGGCATGCTGACACTGGCGCGCTTCCTCACCGGCGTCGCAAGCTCCGCCATCATTCCGCTGGCCATCGCCTGGGTCGGCGACAACGTGAGCTACGAACGGCGGCAGGCGACGCTCGCCCGCTTCCTGACCGGCCAGACGCTCGGCCTGATGACGGGCGCAGCGCTGGGCGGGGCGCTGGGCGACTGGCTGGGTTGGCAGTCGGTGTTCTGGGTGCTGGCGGCGATCTATCTCGCCGCGGCCGGAGCGCTGGCTCAACTGATGCGCGCCCGGCCCGACATCGCCGCCCCCGGCGCCCGCGCCCACGGCTCGATGATGGCCCAGATGCTGGGCGTGCTGAGACGGCGGTGGGCGCTCACGGTCATCGTCGTGGTGGCGCTGGAGGGCGGCGTGTTCTGGGGCGCCTTCACTTTCGTCGGCGCCGATCTCTACCAGCGCTTCGGCCTGGGCTTCGCCGCCATCGGCCTTGCGGTCGCAGCCTTCGCCGCCGGCGGCTTCCTGTATGTGACGGTGGCGCACCACCTCGTGCGCCTGCTGGGCGAGCGCGGCCTGTGCCGGTGGGGCGGCGCGGGCCTCGGCCTTGCCTTCGCCGGCATGGCGCTGGCGCCGTCGGCGGAGGCCGAGTTTGCCGCCATCGTGCTGTCGGGCGTGTCGTTCTACATGCTGCACAACACGCTGCAGACCCACGGCACGCAGATGGCGCCCGAGGCGCGCGGCGCCGGCATGGCGCTGTTCGCCCTCTGCCTGTTCCTCGGCCAGGCAATCGGCGTGCCGATCGCCGCCCCCGTCGTCGACCGCTGGGGCGCGCCGCCGGTGTTCTGGGCCGCCGCCGTCTTCCTGCCGCTGCTGGCCTTCTGGTTCGCCCGGGCGATCGGCCGGCGCGCGCCCGGCTGAGGGTCAGTTCTCCGGCGAGACGCGGAACTCGTAGGGCTGCTCCAGCAGCGTCGCTTCCTCGGCGGTGAGCGCGATCTCGGTCGACCGGGCGGCCGTGGTGAGCTGGTCGAGGTCGGTGGCGCCGATGATGGGCGCGCCCATGTAGGGCTTGGCCAGCAGCCAGGCGAGCGCCACCTGGGCGGGCGTGGCGCCGCGGGCCCTGGCGATCTTCTTCAGCCGCTTGACGACCTCCCAGTCACAGTCGCGGTAGGTGTCGGCCTTGACCAGGGCGTCGTTGCGCGCGCGCTCGGTGGCGCCGCCGCCGCCCTTGCTACGGTTGCCGGCGAGAAAGCCGCGCGCCAGCGGCGAATAGGGATGAGCCCGACGCCCTGCTCGTGGCACAGCCGGTTCATCTCGCGCTCCTCCTCGCGCTGGATCAGGTTGTAGAGGTTCTGCATGGCGATCGGCCGGGCATAGCCTTTCCAGTCGGCGATCATCACCATCTGGGCGAACTTGTAGGCCGGCATGGTCGAGCCGCCGATGTAGCGCACCTTGCCCGAGCGCACGATCTGGTCGAGCGTGTACATCGTCTCCTCGAGCGGCGTGTGCGGGTCGAGGCGATGGACCTGGTAGACGTCGATATAGTCGGTCTGCAGGCGCCTCAGCTGGGCGTCGACCGAGGCCATGAGATGCTTGCGGCCGGTGCCGACGTCGTTGGCCGTGGCGCTCATGCGGATGCCGACCTTGGTCGACAGCACGAACGTCTCGCGCCGGGCCATCTTCATGAGCGTGGCGCCCATGATCTCCTCGGAGCGGCCGAAATTGTAGGTGTCGGCGGTGTCGAAGAAGGTGATGCCGAGGTCGAGGGCGCGCCGGAAATAGGCCGGCGCCTCGGCCTCGTCGAACTTGCCCCAGCCGCGGCGGCCCTTGGCGCCCCACGAATTGCCGCCGAGGCAGATCCTGCTCACGATCAGGCCGGAGCGGCCGAGCGGTCCGTACTTCATCGATAATCCCCCTTGCCAGCTGGCCCCTGGATTCCCACCTTAATACAATGAAAGTCCTGATCGAATTCTGCGGCGCTTGAGGCTACAAGCCGCAAGCCCTCCGTGTGAGGGAACGCCTCGAGAAACTGGGCGCCGGTGAAGTCGAACTGCGGCCCGGAAAGTCCGGCCAGTTCGACGTCACCGTCGACGGCGCCCTGAGATACACGCGCAGCCGGACCGGCCGCTTCCCGACCGACGACGAGATCGAGGACCTGCTGCCGGGCTGAGGTCAGCCCAGCACTTCCTTGTTCACCACGTTGGCGGCGTTCACGCGGCCGTCGAACACGCTCAGGATGTTCTCGATCGCCGTCGTCGCCATGCGGTCGCTCGCCTCCTTGGTGACGCCGGCCATATGCGGGCTGAAGATGACGTTCTCCAGGCCGAACAGCTTGTTCGAGGCGTCGGGCGGCTCCTTGTCGAGCACGTCGAGGCCGGCGCCGCGCAGCTTGCCGGTGCTCAGCGCCTTGTAGAGCGCCTCCTCGTTCACGATGCCGCCGCGCGCGGTGTTGACCAGGAAGGCGTCCGGCTTCATCAGCCCGAGCGTCTCGGCGTTGAACATGTCGACCGTCTCGGGCGCCTTGGGGCAGTGGATCGACACGAAATCGACCTTGGGCAGGATCGCCTTGAGGTCGGTCACCTTGGTCGCGCCGGCCTTGCGGATGTCGGCCTCGGAAATGTTGGGATCGAGCACGAAGACGTCCATCTCAAAGGCCACGCTGCGCTTCACCGTGCGCGAGCCGATGCGGCCCATGCCGACCACCAGGATCGACTTGCCGGCGAGGTCGGCCGGCAGGTCGCTCAGCCGCTCGCCCCAGGCGCTGGTGCGGACCATGCGGTCGTACTTCTTGGTGAGCCGCGCCGAGGCCAGCAGCATGTACATCGCATGCTCGGCCACCGAGACCGAGTTGGCGATGCCGGTGGTCATCAGCGGGACCTTGCGCTTGTTGAGCGCCGGCACCTCGACCGCGTCGAAGCCGACGCCGAGGCGGGCCACCACCATCATCGACGGCGCGGCGTCGAGCTCGGCCTGGCGGAAGGGCGTGGCGCCCAGCGTCACGGCATTGGCGTCCTTGAGCGCCGCCCGCAGACTGGCCGGCGCATCGTCGGTCAGGATCTCGAAGTCGACGTCGTCGCGTCGCTTGAGCACGTCGAGTCCGGCCTGCGGCATGCGGCCGACAATCAGCACCTTCTTGCGGTTCTTGCCCGTGGTCATCGTTTCCCCTGGATTTCTTCCGTCGAACGACGGCGATCCTAGAGGCCGCCGCGGCCGGCGACTAGGGGAGGTAGCTGAGCGGGAGCCGCGTGGTGGACTTGATCTCCTCCATGGCGAACATCGAGGTGACGTCGGAGAGTTCGACCTTGGCGATCAGGCGCTTGTAGAAGGCGTCGTAGGCCTCGATGTCGGGCAGCGCGAGGCGGATCAGGTAGTCGATCTCGCCGCTCATGCGGTAGCAGTCCATCACCTCGGGAAACGACGCCACCGCCTTGGCGAAGCGGCCCAGCCACTGGGCGTTGTGCTGGGCGGTGCGGACCGCCACGAACACCGTCACCCCGGCATTGACCGCCTTGCGGTTGAGCAGCGCCACCCGGCTGCGGATGATGCCCTCCTCCTGCAGCCGATTGATGCGTCGCCAGCACGGCGTGGTCGACAGGCCGACGCGGCGGGCGATCTCGGCCAGCGCCATGTCGGAGTTGTCCTGCAGGCAATCCAGTATCTTCTTGTCGAAGGAATCGAGCGACAATTTCGCGGCCATCGGCAGTTCCTTGGAATGAGTTTCTCAATCCTGGGCCGGACCGCGCAAATGTAGCAAGCCTTTTCCCGGCCCCGCCGGTAGAATCAGCCGATGTTCCGCCGCTTCACCGACCATCCCGCCTCGGTCAACGAGACCTACTTCCAGCACATGGGCATGTCGTTCCGCTTCGGCGGTCGCATGCTGGTTGGCGCGCTCGCCTGCTTCGTGCATGGTTTCTTCCCATGGCTCTGCCTGACCCGTGGCAGCGACACGATCCGCACCCTGCATCACCGCATGGTGGCGCATCGTGTCGTGCGTCCGCCGGCCGGCCTCGCCCCGGAGCACCGCGCCGCCGCCGCCGGCGACTGACCTCCCGGAAAGCCGCATCTCGGCGGCTTGCAACCGGCCACCCCTGCCCCACGTTACAGGAAGGCAGAACGAACGCGGGAGGGCCGGCATGGAAACATCCCTGAAAATCAGCTTTCAAGGGGGCGACACCAGCGAGGCGTTGCGCCAGATGATCGCCGAGCACGTCGATGCTCTGGAGCGTTTGCACGGCCGCCTGACCGCCTGTCACGTCGCGATCAAGGTTCCCGACAAGCGTCACCGCACCGGCGGCCCTTTCGTTGCCCACATCCACATGACGCTGCCCGGCGGCATCGACATCAATGTCGATCACACGCCGCAGGACGACGGTCGCTTCTCAAGTCCACAGTTCGCTGTGAACGATGCCTTCCGCCGCGCCAAGCGGCTGATCAAGGAACACGTCCACCGACAGCGCGGCGAGGTGAAGACCCTGCGCGAGCGCATCGAGCGCACGCTCGACCGGCCACCGGAGCCCTAGGCATGGCACGCCCGCCGGCTAGCGTCGGGCGTGCCACGCGCCGTCTTCAGCCTTGACGTATCGATGCTTCACGGCGGCCCAGGCCGTGCGATGGCAGATTTCCTCGCGCCGTGGATCGAGCGCATAGGTCCGCCAGGCATGGTTGAAAGCCTCGCGATAGATGTCCTGCGCCGCCGCAGGCAGGTGATGGCGCACCGACGGCGGAAGATCGTGGTTCGATGCGTAGGACATGGCGACCTTCCTGGGGCAGGAACGGCGGCGGCCTCTTGATCTCCCTCAAGAACACGGCGGAATTTCCGCCTCAGAGTGCGTCAAGTCCAGGGAGGGCGCGATGCGTACGCCGGTGAGAGTGAGCTTCCAGGGGACGGCACTGAGTGCGGCGCTCCGAGGCAAGGTCGTCGAGTTCGTCGACGCCCTGGAGAAGTTCCACGGTCGCCTGACCGGCTGCCATGTCGTGGTGAAAGCCCCCGACCGGCGCCACCGCACGGGTGGCCTGTTCGAGATCAACATCCATCTCGTCCTGCCGGGAAATCTCGAGGTCAACATCGATCGCACGCCGTCACTCGATGAGCGCTTCGCCGATCCCCTGTTCGCGGTCAGCGACGCTTTTCGTCGCGCGCGACGGCAGATCCAGGACCGCCTGCGCCGGCAGCGCGGCGAGGTGAAGAGCCACCGGCCGCGGCGGCCGCGCCCGGCACGCCGGCCAGCAAAGCAATGACGTCTTCGTCGGTCAGCTGGCGGAAGTCGTCGTAAAATTGGCCGACGCCCATGAAGCCGTCGGGGCTGGACAGGCAAACCACGTCATCGACGTCGGCACGCAGCGACTCCAAGGCGTCGGGTGCGGCCACCGGAACGGCCAGCACGAGGCAAGCGGGCCCGCGCCGACGCGTTGCCTGCAGAGCGGCCCGCATGGTGGCGCCCGTGGCCACACCGTCGTCGACGACGATCGCCACGCGCCCGGCGACATCGATCGCAGGGCGCGCGCCGAAATAGCGGGCGCGACGACGTTCGATCTCGGCCAGTTCCCGGGCGCCGATCGCGTCGAACTGGGCGTCGCTCGTACCGGTAGCCTCCAGGATCTGCCGGTTGCGCACGACCATGGGCGCTCCGCCGTCGACCACCGCGCCCAGCGCCAGCTCGGGCTGTCGTGGCGCGCCGATCTTGCGTACGAGCACGAGGTCGAGCGGGGCACCCAAGGCCGTCGCCACGGCGGCGCCGACCGGCACGCCGCCG
>JAIETA010000206.1 GCA_019745575.1 Reyranella sp.
CGAGGGGCATTCAGACGCACAAGAGAGGCCAGCATTCTCAAGTTAAGACTGGTCCGATAAATCAGGGCAGGTCACTCGGAGATGATCCGAGAGGCCTCGGAGATAAAATGCTCGGGGTTCTGACGGAACTGAGCGAATACGCTTGGCTCTAGTCCGGTGAAAATCTCCGCCACGGTCTTGCGGGTGAGTTGGGCATTCTCGACGACTTTGCCAAGCAGGTCGTACTTCACCTGCGAATAGACAGATCCACCGCTCTCGGTCGCCGTATTTGTTACCTTGAAGCCTTCTCCAGCCTTGAGCTGTTCGTCCGTGATCCCATCGCTCTGAACGCCAGTTTGTACGGTGTACTGCAGCGGCGTGACACGGAGCTGGCGATCGAGCGCACCGACGCATTTCCGAACGAGTTCATCGGAATCGAACTCCACCCGGTAAACGGCCTTGCGGTTGATCCGGGCCCACAACTCTTGGAATTCCTTCTTGTCGAAATTGGCGTTCAGCGGATTGGTCTTCGGCTTCCGGCCGTCTTCGACCTTGGGCAATTGGGCATCGCTGAACACGCTGTCAATTAGCTGGAAGACCTGGTCCGCAAAGGGTTTCAGATCGTCCGGAAGCGCCGCCAGCGTGCCAACAGTCTTGGCTTCGTGATACCCAGCGGTGATCTGATCGGTGACATCGGTGTAGTGGTTCTTCACCAGGTAGCGATATATCTGCTTGGCTAGGGCCGGCGTGATCTGGACAGGGCCGTTTTCAGTCGCGACCGTTTTACCGGTGAAAAATGCCTCCGTAGCCTTGCGCGGGCGCGAAGTCAGGGTGTCGGCGATCTCCTTCTGTAACCCCCCGACAAACTCCTTGTAGCTCTCGCTCGCTACCACGGTCAGTACATTGATGTCGTGAACCACTGCGGGATGATCCATACGATCGCCATCCTGGTTGACCGACAGGCGAAGCCCGCGGCCAACTTCCTGGCGCCGTGAGATCATGTTGTCGCTGTGCTTCAACATGCAAATCACGAAGACGTTCGGGTTGTCCCAACCTTCCCGGAGCGCAGAGTGGGAAAAGATGAACCGGGTCGGCTCTGCAAAGGACAGCAGTCGCTCCTTGTTCTTCAGGATGAGGTCGTAGGCATCGGCGTCGTCTGAATCGACGGCCTTTGCCCCGACGTCGGGGTTCTTCAGCCGGCTGGTCTTCTTGTCGATCGAGAAGTAGCCGTCGTGGGTCTTAGCGGCATTGATACTTGCTAGATGCTTGCGGTACGCATCGTTGTCTATCGCTAGCTCCAACAGGTATTCCGCCTTCAGAAGCTCATATTCCTCCTCGAAGACCCGGGCATACTCCCCCTTTTCGTCGGCTTGGTCGTAGTCGCGGTATTTGGCGACCTCGTCGATGAAGAATAGGGACAGCACCTTGATCCCCTGGGAGAAGAGTTGCTTTTCCCTGTCGAAATGTGCCTTGATTGTTTCGCGGATCTGGATGCGCCGGATGTCGCGTTCAGACACGTCACCGGTTGCCTCGCCGGCCGACAGGATCATACCGTTGGTAAATTCGACGGTGTCATTGTTGTAGTCGATCTGGGAGATGGTGAAGCCGCGGTACTGATCCAGCTCGCCGGACAGTGTGAACAGATCATTCCGGAACTCCAGTCGCCGAAGCTGGCGCTTGATCTCGCCCGTCTTCAGCTTGACTTCCAACTCGATGCGGGCGACTGGTGCCTTCTTCGAGATGTCGATCCCTTCGAGATAGAGGTATGCGTTTGTGCCGGCTAGGCCCCGCGTCTGGATGCCCCGAACCGCAATCTTCTTCACCAACTTCTGATTATATGCGTCCAGCGCGTCGAGACGGTAAACCCTGTTGTGCTGGGTCTTGTGCGTCGCCGAATAGCGCAGGATCATCAGCGGCTTAAATTTCGGTAGGGACTCCGTCGTGGCCTTGCCTTCCATTTTCTGTGGCTCATCCAGGATCACGATTGGCCGGTTGCTGGCGATCACATCAATCGGTCGCCGAGACTGGAAGTCGTCGAGCTCGTCATAGATCCGGCGGTTGTCAGCACCCCTTGCAGCAAACGCCTGGATGTTGATCACCATTACGTTGATGCCGGAGTCAGACGAAAAGCTCTCCAGCTCGTGCAGGCGCTTTGAATTGTAGATGAAGAAGCGCGCCTTCTTGCCGTAGCTTTCGGTGAAGTGGTCCGCTGTGATCTGGAGCGATTTATATACGCCCTCACGGATAGCGATGCTCGGCACCATGATGATGAACTTCGACCAGCCGTAACGCTTGTTCATCTCGAACATGGTCTTGATGTAGCAGTAGGTCTTGCCAGTTCCCGTCTCCATCTCCACGTCGAGGTTGAACTTGCACCCCGCGCTGAGGACGAGCCCTTCCGACATGGGCAGGTTCTGGTGACGCTGGATCTCTTTGATGTTGGTCAGGACCTGCTGCTCGGTCAGCTGAAGGCCGGCGTTCTTGAATCCTTCCTCGAAGACGCTTGTCTGCGCCTTGTGACCGGGGTCGATCCTATAGGTGATGTTACCCCTCATGGGCTGCCCAGCAAAGCAGTCGACGACCGCTTCCACGGCGCTGGTCTGATAGGACTGGACCTTGAATTTGAGTTTCATGCCGAGGCAACTCAGATCGACTTGATGTCGGTGATGGGGGAAAGCTGGCGGAAGATCTGCTCGACGTTAATCTTGACGGCGTCCGATACGAAGCCGTTGTCACGGAACACGACGCGTAGCGGCTCGCGGCTGGCCAGTTTTTTGACCAGTTCTTCCGTCACACCGGTATCGAAACAAGCGACCAGGGCGTTGTCGTCGACAAAAAATACAGTCTTGCCTCCAACGGTCTCGCGGCGGATGGGCAGCGTTAGATCAACCCCCCAATCGACTAGCACCTGAAACAGCAAGTCCTCGGCCGCGCGTCCCTCTTTGATATTTTCTACCGCGTCGAGCAGGTCTTGCTGGCCAAGTCTGTCGGGACGGTAGAACACGTCCTTCATGTTGGATGTGTCCACCTTGAACACTCGGAAACCAATATCGCGATTCCAGTCGGGGTGGCTCTCACCTTCCAAGAGCGTTGCCCCGGCACGGCGGATGCGTTCTTTTGATATCTCGGCGATTGTAGTGAACCCGCGCTTGTATGGAGGGAGCGTCGGATCGATTGGCTGTGGGACCTGGACCATAATGAAGCGCCGATTGCCGCCATCATTCGCATTGAGTTGCATCACTGCGTGCGCTGTTGTCGCCGATCCTGCAAAGAAATCTAATACTATCGCGTTTTTATCGTTGCCTGTTACGGCTTCAATTGGATCATAAACAGCCCAAAGGCTCTTCGGGAAAGTGAATCCAGATCCCTCCACGAGACCATTTACAAGTTTTGTTCCATACTCATTCGAATCATAGCGCTTATCTGTCCAAACGGTTCTGTAGAGACCAAACGTCTTTCCAATTTCAATTTGATAGCCGTCGTTTGATTTCCTGGCCCGAAGCATGGTGGCGATTTCTTCAACGCTCTGCCGCGCATAACGCCACTTTCTCTCCACCCCCGAATTGTCAATTGGATAAACATAGGCCACGCCATCTTTCCATTCGGTTTGTTTCGGATGAAAGTTGTCTGGGCTTACTTCCCCAAAACCGACGATATCGCCATCCTTAATCAGGACGGGATAAAAGCAGTTCTTGGCATCGGTCCTTTCCGATTCCCCACCCCAATTGCGAAATTGTGACCAGCTAACATCTTCGTCTTTGATCTTTCGGTCTCCAATTGACTTACTGCCGCTTGGATAGACGAAGATCAGGTATTCATTCACGTACGAGAAATTGGCGCCCTGCTGACCTCTAGGGTTGTGGACAACGCTGACGTATGCGTGCTCCCAAGCGGCTCCGCTGAAAATTTCCTTCAAGAGTACAGAAAGAGTGCCGAACTCATTTTCGTCTATGGCGCAGACAAGAACTCCATCTTTAGCGAGGATGTTCTTAGCGACCTTAAGTCGTTGGTACATCATGGAAAGCCAATCAGAATGAAAGCGGCCATTTGTTTCCGGATTGGATACCAACTTTCCACCCAGTTCTTCAACTTGACCCGACCTTTCAAGGAAATCAGATGTCGTCTCGCTAAAGTCGTTTTTGTAGATCAGATTTCGACCAGTGTTGTATGGTGGGTCGATGTAGATCATTCGAACAGCGCCAAGAAACGTGTCTTCAATAATTTTGAGCGCCTCGAAATTATCACCTTCCAAAAAGAGGTTGCGGGTCGACGAAAAATTAACGCTTTCAGATTCGCTGGGACGCAAGGTCTTGAAAATCGGCGCGTTCGCCAGTGCCAGCGCCTCCCGCTTCCCTGGCCAATCTAGACGATATCGTTCTTGCTGCCCCTCGACGAGATGGTCACTCAGCTCCTGTCGGAGCTGATCGAAATCCACTACCGGCCGCAGCTTGCCGGCTTCGTCCGCCGCCTCGGTCACGCAGCCGGGGAACAGATCGCGGATCTTCGCGACGTTCTCGTCCGTCACGTTCGGGCTGTGCATCTTGAGCTTGTCCATTATCGTAGTCCTCTCACTCACTCGTGGCCGCCATCGGGACGTCTGCCCGGCTGAGCCGTTCCAGTTCCATTTTGGCGTCGCGCAGTTCGGCATTGATCTCCACGCGCTTGTTGAATTGCTTTTCGCGGGTCAGCCGCGACTTGATCCGGTCGACTTCACGGGCTTGCGCCCGGATCGCCTCCAGTCGGTCAACGCGCTCCTGAATTGGGCCATCCGACCGGACCTGGGCTGGCATCATGGCGGTCAGGAGCTTGTCGTATAGCCCGCCGAGGTCGAGGGCGACTGGGAGCGGATCTCGCGGCCCACTCTCGCCGACCCACTTCGTCGAGAAATACTCGCTGATCACCCACTTCGACGCGTCAGCTTCGCTGGGGCGCTTGAAGGCGGCCGTCGCGCGGCACTTGCCTGACCAGGTCAGCTCGAAGATCAACGGGAACGGAATTGCGCAGTCTATCGCCCGCAAAACGTCCTCGTCCAGCGAGCCTGCGCGCAAGCTGATTTCGAAGATCTGGATTTCTGTGACTGACGCGGTGGCAGCAAGGTTGATGGTCTCCGGTGCTAACTTGAACCGCCACACGATCTGGTCGACCTGCGAGACGAACAATTGCTTCAGCCCAGCGCTGGCGCCGGCGTGCTCATAGATTTTGCTTTTGGGCAGAACCCGACCGAAGGCTGCACTCCTGGGATAGTCGAACAGGCCGGTCGTCATGGCGCAGCCTCGAGGATCACGACAAAGGCGACTACTTCAAAATCGCTAAGCCCAGCAATAGCGTTTGTCAGTGCTGTGGTCCTGCCTCCACTGAACAGGCTGTCCAGGTCCTTTTCTTCCTTCACCTCGATCATCGAGCGGATGGCAGAGCTGAGCAGGTCCGAGTAGGCGGCCATGTCCCGGCCGTCTTGGGTCTGCTCGTTGAAGAGCCGACAGACGGCCGGAATCGGCTCGTCTTCGCCCTTGCAGCTCGTGCGGACCAGATCGAGCAGGCGCTTGGCCTCCGTGTGGTCGGCAATGATCTTACCGTCCCGGCCGATATAGACCAGGTAGTAGGGATGGAGTCGGTTCTGCTGGTTGGCATTGACGCTGTCGTGGATGTTTCGCAAAGTAAAAATCACGCCTGGCCGAAGGCCCAGTTCAGGCTGCGCCGGCACCACGGCGTGCATCCCCAGGGGCACATTTTCCAACTCGCCGTTGGCCTTTACGTAGTTGAGCAGGTCCATCCGGAAATCGTTCAGACCAAGGTCAGTGATCGAGATGCCGGTCTTTACGTCTTCTAGCTCAATGACCTCGTCCTGAAGACGCCTCAGCTGGTCCTTGCGGTAGGCGATCTCGCTGCTCTTGGCGGTCAGAACGTTGTCGTCACCCGTCGCCGTCACATCGGCGATCACCATACGGTTCTCGACGCGTTCCTTAAGGTTGATGTACTCGTCGAGCGTAATATCCGGCCAATAGTTCGCCAGCTGGATCTGGCTGTTCGGCGATCCGATACGGTCGATACGGCCGAAGCGCTGGATGATGCGGACCGGGTTCCAGTGAATGTCATAGTTCACGAGGTAGTCGCAGTCCTGGAGGTTCTGGCCCTCCGAGATGCAGTCGGTGCCGATGAGGATATCAATTTCGCCCGGCTCCTCCGGTAGGATGAGCGCCTTCTCCTTGGAGCGCGGTGAAAAGAGCGTCAGGAGCGACTGAAAATCATATCCCTTGACCAGGGTAGATTTCGGACCGTCAGAACCGGTGACGCGCCCTGTATGTAGACCCTGCGTTCGCAGAAGATCAGACGCAAGATTTTCATAGAGGTAATTCGCGGTGTCGGCGAAGGCCGTGAAGATCAGGATCTTCTTGTTCCCCGGATTGAGCGGGGCATCGATCTTGCTCGCAATCAGGTTCTTGAGGTGCTGCAGCTTGGCATCGTGCTCAGGCGTGATCATCTCCATCGCCCGGGTTAGCTCCTCGATCAGGAACAGATCGGAGCGCAGATCGTGCTGCCAGGACTGCACGTCCATGTCCGAGAGGCTGATTTGAATCTTGCCCCCGACCTTGAAGGAGCCGAGGTCATCCAATTCGTCATCATCCGGCTCCTGGTCCTCAAAATCTGCGGTGTAGTCCGACACCTTCAGGGAACGATCCGCTCGCTCAAACTCGGCGATCGCTTCGAGGGTCTTGTTCAGATTGGCCTGAAGGGACTTCAGGGTCAGGCGGAAGGACTCGACCGAGCTTTCCAGCCGCTTGAGCAGGTTGGTCGTCATGAGCGCCTGCAGGCTGCGCTCGCGGTCGATCTGCCGCAGCTTGCCGCGGCCTCCCTCGACTTGGGTATCGTAGAGCTGCTCGTACTTGCTTAGTCGGCTGGGCAGGATGTAGCTGATCGGCGCGTAGACAGCGAGTTTGAGAAGGGTGAGCTGGGCTACGATGCCGTTCAGGTCGAGCACACCGGATCGGGTGGTAAGCGGGCACCGGAAAGAGAGTGGCTTGCGGCGCTCAGGAAACTTTCCGATGTCGGTGGTGTCGTAGAACGTCTCGATGTGTTTACGCGACCGTGCGATCGTGACGCTGTCGAGTAGCTCGAAGAAATCAAAGTCCAGAGCCTGTAGGATGGCCTGCGCGGTGCGCTCTTCGGTCGGGAGTTTCGACCACATATTGAAAGCTGCTTGGGCGCGGCGAAAGATTTCTTCAACGCTGGTCTTAGTCTTGAGTTTCTTCGTCAGCGCCTCTGACTGGCCTTCATAGGCGAGCGCCAGCTGGTTCCGCAGATCGTTGAACCGGTTGTTGACCGGCGTCGCCGAAAGCATCAAAACTTTGGTCTTCACACCTTCACGGATGACCCGGTTCATCAGCTTCTGGTATCGGGTCTCCTTATCCTTGAACGCGTCGTTGTTCCGGAAATTATGGGATTCATCGATGACCACGAGGTCGTAATTGCCCCAGTTCACCCGATTGAGCGAGATGCCGTGGGAGACGCCGGAATTTCTCGAAAGGTCCGTGTGGCAAAGGACGTCGTAGTTGAAGCGATCCTTGGAAAATATGTTGGTTTTCAGGTTCGTGTTGTAGTTTAGCCAGTTGTCGGAGAGCTTCTTCGGGCAAAGCACAAGCACCGACCGATTGCGAAGCTCGTAGTATTTGATTACCGCCAGCGCCGTGAATGTCTTACCCAGGCCAACGCTGTCGGCGAGGATGCAGCCGTTGTACGTCTCCAGCTTGTTGATGATGCCTGTTGCAGCGTCGCGCTGGAAATTGAATAGCTTGTTCCAGATCAGGCTGTCTTGATACCCGGTACGATCATTCGGAAGGACGTCTTCGTCGATATCTTCAAGGAACTCATTGAAGATGTTGTAGAGCATCAGGAAGTAGATGCGCTCGGGCGAGTTCTCTTGGTAGATTGACTCGATGTGGTCGCAGATGGTCGCTGTCACATCCTCAAGCTTCGTCGGGTCGGTCCAAATCTGGTTGAAAAGCTGGAGGTAGGTTCCGGTGTGCGCTGCCTCATCAAAACGGTTGACGAAGCTCGAGATCGCATCACCCCGCTGATAGCCAAGATCAACTGCGGTAAACCCATTCAGAGGCATATAGGCGACATCGTTGGTCGCACCTGTAACGCAGACAAATTGCTGCATCGGGGCCTTCGATTTGTTCGACCGGAACTTGGCCTTCTTACGAATCCAGTCGGCGCACTCGCGAGCGACAGCGCGCTGCGTCAGCTTGTTGCGGAGCTGTATCTCAAATTCCGAACCGTACAGATTGTTCTCACGGTTAGCCTTCGGAATGAAAAATTCGCGGCGCTCATTGTTGACCTTGTCGGTCACCTCGGTCGGCACGAAAGTAGGAGCCGTGAAGATGAACTCCAGGCCGTCGATCTGGGAAAGCTCAGACTTTAACGCCTCGTAGGCATAAATGGAGAAGCAGGATGCTGCAATCTTCAGCTTTGTGCCTTTGGTGATCGAGCCCTTGAGATCATCGCCCAGAAGAGAGTTGACGTTGTCTATGATCTTCATCGGTCAGGCCTCAGCGCCGCGATGGCGGTCCTCAGCTTCCCCCTTGGGCGCACCATCGGGCCGATGCCGCGCTCTACACGCCATGAATTCTTCATGGCCATTTTAGTCCACCCCTTTCATCTTTCGTTTCGCCGATTTGGGTGGCAGCTCCGCCCAACGCCATAACCCGCTCATATTCCTCCACTGCCATAAACACCACGAACGGCTTGTCGTACTTCGCGACGCCCACGGGCGCGAGGTGCGCGGCGTCGATGAGTTCAGATGAGTGGTTCTTGGCATTGGTCGACGAGAAGGTGGGCATGCTAGTTTCTGTTCCTGGCTACAATCTTGGCCACACTGCAAAAATGCGCAATGCCGTCCCGTGATTCTGAGCCGAATCGGCCGGAAAAAGCGCATTGGGCGGCGAACTCTGCTCGCCGCTCCCAACACACCGCCGGGCGGCTGCATCAGCAACGCCGGGTTCATGTCCACTGGCTGCCGCCATCGAAGATCGCCTCGACGATGTGCGGCGTTGGCGGCATCAGCCGCAGCACGCGACATGCGATCCACCTAGGCCCTGACCGACCGAAGCAAGACGGCGTTGCGATGAAAATCGAGGAACTGCCTCTGGCCGCTGGTGAACCCTCCCACATTGACGACCTTGGTCGTGTCGATGCCCATTCGCTGGATGGAGGGACGATGAGCGACCGGCGAGACTATGAGCTTGCCGTTGTCCTCGAAGCCGATGAAGCCCCGACCGAAGAGATGATCGACGCTCGGGGTTAAGAGGAGCCCATTCTCGCCGTTCAGCCGTTCTTCGTTGGTCGCGTCTCTCCATGGCTTGCAGTGACTCGCTATCAGGTGGGCGGGGTTTTCCACGCCAGTGATGCGGCAGCGTGTTTCGATCTTCGCGACTCGTTCCTTGAAAAGGCCTTGTCCAATTCGAGCACGGATGATTGCCTGCCGTTCAGTGTCCGGGACCGTGGAATCGTCGGCGAGTTGCTGCTCGAGCCTACGTTCCCAAAAATCGAGATCGTCTGCTGCAACAGGTTTCACAGCGCTTGCTGCCGCAGCGATGGGCGCGACCTCTGGTCCAATCAGGCCAACAAGCACCTCCGCCAGCGCCGCGGGCACTTCAGTGAGGTAGACCGATTGAAGTCCGTTTCCATTCGGTTGAAGCGGTGAATATTTTGGCGGGAGAAGGGGCCGAAGGATGCCGATGTGATCCTTGGGGCGGACTTTGTGGGCAAGCCTGGTGAAGCTGACCTTTACCTTCCAACCAATGTTCTCCCAGTTCTGGCCGGCTGTTCCAAACTCGAGCGGCTTCGGGCTTTCCCAACAATTGGACTGTGCAATTCCGACCGCCAGTATGCGGGTGTCCATGAATGAGAAGATCAGGTCGCCTGGCGCAACCTCGCGCATTGACTCATAGAACGGATTTCGCGTGCCGTTAGGATTGCGTGGGCTCTTCGCGTTGCGTTTGGGCGACCAGAGGTAACCACCCTGAACTTCGTGGCGATACGTCTGGTTCTGGTTGACCCACCAATAGCGCATTTGCCCGAGGCTTGTTCTCTCAGTCGCGCACTGATTGCGGTCCAGCAGATCAGCCACTGGATAGAATAATGTAAGTCATCGTCGGAATTCGGACCAGCGATAGAATACTCGCCGGTGTTGAGCGCCTAACCGACAGCAGGCGATATCAGATGGTGCCGACGCGCAAGACGAGTCCTCCCGTTTGGTGATCGAGTGGGCGGACCAACGACCGCTCTAGGCACTTTGCGCCACCGCAGGGCGCCGGCCGAAGGGGGCTTTAGGCCCAGGAACGGGCATGCTCGCGTCCGTCTAAGCCCGTTCAAGAGTTCACGGTCTAGAGCGGGGGCCGGCACGCCGGATGCAGCTGTTTCCCGCCGTTCTTAGTTTGATCGGCATTCCGTCAGCCTGGGCTTTCCGACCGAAATCGCGGGTAAGGCCGATCATGCAGCCACCGCAAGACCATGCAAGTAGTGGAAATTGATACAATTCAATCTAAAGTGTTGGCTAAGTGGCGTTACGCAATTGGAGTGGTGGGAGACACCCCAATGTCAGGACTGAAGTGGGACCGGGAGAACAGGCGAAAGAAGATCGCCAAGCAAGGCTCCGAGTACGTTGGCGGTGAGGAGACCGCTGCGGTGCCCCGGTCGGCGGAGGCACTAAGATCTGGAAAGACCGGTGCTGGCGCACCTCCGAGGCCAGTTCCCCGAAAATTGGCCCCTCAAAGACTGGTGAAAGTGGAAAGCGTTCAGAAGAAGAACGTGTTGAAGAATAGACCCCAAAAAAGTTTGAAGCGCTTCAAGGAAACACGCGACGGCAAGATCCGTGCGATCAGAGCGCAATGAACAGCGATCTCATGTAGCGCCCAGTGGCGATAATCTTGATCGGATCGCCGCGAGATGGGCGTATCGAGCCGTCGTCTGAACCTGCGTGTGCCCGAGTAACTTTCCGATCATCGGCAGGCTCTGGCCTGCGGCGACGGCGGTAGACGCGAAGGTGTGCCGAGGTCGTGGATATAAGCCGCACCTGCGGCATCTCAGGTTCTTCGACTGCTCCGACGAGGTCCATCACACGGTGGTGGGGCGCGCCGAGTCGAGCCGGCACTAGAATCGGGGTCGAGCGGGTGGCAAGCCGAGAACGTCTGCCTTGAGCATGGATGGAATTGTCGATTCACTGGAGAGGTGAGGCTCGAGGGCCGTTTACTTCCCGGCCCTCTCGCTGCAAGGCTTTGAATTCTCGTGCTTCTTGTAGGTCGTCCCTGGGCACCATTTCTCATTCTGGTCCCTGTAGCCGTTTGAATAATCCCCCGCCAATTTTTCTTGGTGGGACTCTCTTCGGCGGCGGTGGGACAATTTCACCCGAAGTTTTCGTTTCTCATCGACGATGCCCGCCGCCAGTTCCTCCAAGGAGGCTGGCGCAGAACCGAGCGCGGCAGTGGTTAGCCGTCCGTACCTTCCGGCGCGGTATTGGCGATTGTTGGGTCTGCGCTGAAGCGTGATTGCCACCATTCCCACGCGATTACGCCGATGATCATCGCCAGGACGAACACGATCACTCGTGGTGATAGGCTGGCAAGATCGGTCAACGCGGGACCGGGGCAAAGTCCAACTATCCCCCAGCCTGCACCAAACAACACGGCGCCAATGATCAGGTATCGGTCGATGTGAGTCTCAGTCGGCCAAGACTGTGTGGCCGCGCATACTGGGCGACGACCTCGAACAAGCGCATAGCCAATACTGGACACGGTGAGGGCGCCCACCATGACGAAAGCCAAGCTAGGATCCCATCGTCCGAGGACGTCAAGAAAGCCCAACACCTTTGCAGGCTGTATCATGCCGGAGATCACAAGGCCGGCGCCGAAGATCAGTCCGCACAGAAGGCTTGCAAGGACATTCATCGGTCAGGCTCCGAGGGCATGGCGCATGACAGCGACAATGATGGCCGCCGTGGCCATGAAGACAATCGTGGCAACAATCGAGCGAGTAGAAAATCGGGCCATCCCGCAAATGCCGTGTCCCGACGTGCAGCCTCCCCCGAGTCGCGAGCCGAAGCCAACGAGCAGGCCGGCCACTCCGATGAGCAGCCAGCTCGTTGGCATCTCGGGTTCGGCTAGGGGCCGTCCCAGTATGCCAAGAAGAACAGGTGCGCCAATCAGGCCAGCCAGGAATGCCAATCGCCAGCCTCTTTCCTGAGTGGCTGTTGATAGCGCACCTCCCAGGATCCCGCTGATGCCGGCAATGCGGCCGTTCAAGACCATCAGTAATACCGAGGCGAGGCCGATCAAGCAGCCACCCAGCAAAGCCGAGGTTGGGTCGAATGATGCCACGACTAATCTCCCCCCTTTGGTGGGACCCCTGGTCAACCTGTCCGGGGCGATCTTTCACAGACATCGCACGAATGAGTAGTGGCGTGAAAGTCTCGCCCCTGGGGTGCCACGAGCTGTCGGAATAGTGGCATTCGCCGTAGTGGTTCGAGCGCTCGGTTAGATCAGTGGCAAAGCTTGACCATTCAATGAGGCGGCAATCTCCGCAGAAACGTCGCTTGCTGCGGTCTTGACGGTAGCCGAGGCGAGGTGAGCGTACCGCGCGGTCGTCTGAACCTGCGTGTGCCCGAGTAGCTTGCCGATCATCGGCAGCCCTTGGCCGGAGGCGACGGCCGTAGAGGCGAAGGTGTGGCGAAGGTCGTGGATGCGGACGTCGTTCAGGCCAGCCCGCGCCCTGACCCGCTGCCAGAAAGGCTGAAGGTCGGTCAGCCGAGCGCCGGGGAGGGTGCCGACGATCACCCAAGGGTTTGTCTCCACCTGGCCGATTTTCTCCAGTACATCGATCGCAGGCTGGCCCAGATGGACGACCTTGGCCCCGGTCTTGGAATCCGGGAGTCGCAGTGCTTTGCCGGGGAAGTCAACGTGCTCCCACTGAAGTGTCATGATCTCGCTGAGGCGACAGCCGGTCAGGATCAACAAGCGCGTGGCCGCGATCGCGGAGGGCAATTCGATGCCTTCGCTCTCCATCTCCCGGAGAATCTCGCCGACTCGCTTGAGCTCGGCAGGGCTCAGGAACCGCTCGCGCTTTTCCTCGGCATACTTCTTTATATGCTTGCGTGGGTTTGATCCATCCGGCCGCAGGCCCCACATCTCGGCAAGGCTGAACATCTTGGAGATCACCTCGAGGCATCGGTTGGCCTCGTAGGGGATATGCCTCAGGTCATGGTGCAGCTTGGCGATGTCGGCCCGGGTGACCTCGGTGACACGATGACGTCCCAGCGCCGGCAGGATCGTCAGCTGCAAGAGGCGGCGATATCCCTTCGCGGTGCTCTCCTTGATCCGCAGCGATACATGTTCCTTGTCGAATCGGTCGGCGAGTTCCTTCACGGTGGCGGTCCGCCGGTCAGCGTCCCGCCTGGCGGCCGGGTCATCACCACCCTTGGCGGCGGCAATGATGGTGATCGCCCGGGTGCGCGCCTGCTCGCAGGTCAGCACCGTGCTCGGGCCCAGGCTCATCCGTCGCGAGCAGCGTCCGGCCCGGTACTGGACGATGTATCCCTTGCGTCCGCTCAGCAGGACGCCGCGCCGGCCGCTACAGTCGGTGCGCTGTGACAATGCCCTGGCTCTCCTACAAGGTGCGCACCCGGCGGTAGGCCCGGTGACGCGACCGCCGGTCTCGACCGGGCGGCCGCGAGCGGGCATGCTGGCGGAACGCCGCACGCCACCAAGACGCAGGGGACAGACATGCCGAAGACGCGATTCCTCATCCAGGTTCCGGGCAAGGCTGACATCGGCTGCAACACGGCCGACGAGGTCCTGGACGCGCTCAACGACCTGAAGAATGCCAAGGGCGTCACGGTCACCGACCAGCAGACCGGGATGAAGGACTTGAGCCGGGAGGCGATCGTGGCCCTGGCGAACGACGAACGCGAGTAGAAGGGCAGACGGGCTCGCGCTGAGGCCGGCACGCGCCCTGACCCACTGCCAGAACGGCTGAAGGTCGGTCAGCCGGGCGCCGGGGAGGGGGTGCCGGCGGCGGGTGCGCCCTGAAGACGAGAAGCGGCGAATAACAGCGGAGACGTTCGAGCACGGGGTGTCGATTTCAGCTGCTCAAATCTGTTTCGGCTACCCGCTGGCGGCTAACCTGCCGTTGGTGTTCGATTGATTTTGGCCAGTGGGCGAGGGCCACTTTGAACCGGCCGAGGGCCACTGCAAGTTGTTGAAACGTCGGCATTTTGGTAAGCCGCCCCCAGCTACCAATTTCGGTCCCCGGTCGCCTGCGGCCGGGGGCCTTTATTTTGGCCATCTTCTTCGTCACGGTGTGATTATGGCCAACGGACATTCGCACCAGACCGACGTCGTCATCGTGGGCGCGGGCCCCGTCGGCCTGTTCGCCGTGTTCGAGTGCGGCATGGTCCGGCTCAACTGCCACGTCGTCGACGTTCTGGACGATGCCGGCGGCCAGTGCACGGCGCTCTATCCGGAAAAGCCGATCTACGACATCCCGGGCTTTCCGCGCATCGAGGCGGCCGAGCTGGTGGTGCGACTGAAGGCGCAGGCCGCGCCGTTCCGGCCCGTCTACCATCTCGGCGAGCAGGTGCAGGCGCTGGAGCCGTTGACCGGCGGTTACTGGCGCCTCACCACGTCGAAAGGCACGGTCCTGCAGGCCCGCGCGGTGATCGTGGCGGCCGGCGTCGGCGCCTTCGGCCCCAACCGGCCGCCGCTGCCCGGCATCGAATCTTATGAGGGCAAGAGCGTCTTCTACTACGTCACCCAGCGCGAGACCTTCCGCGGCAAGCGCGTGGTGATCGCAGGCGGTGGCGACACGGCCGTCGACTGGGCGCTGTCGCTCAGCGAGGTCGCCGCCCGCGTCTCGGTGATCCACCGCCGCGACAAGTTTCGGGCAGCACCCGAGAGCGAGGCCAGGCTGAAGGCGCTGGCCAAGGCGGGCAAGATCGACCTCGTCGTGCCGTACCAGCTCCATGGGTTGGAGGGCGACGGCGGCCAGCTCAAGGCCGTCGCCGTCGCAACGCTCGACGGCGCCACGCGGCGGATCGAGGCCGATGTGCTGCTGCCGTTCTTCGGCCTCTCGATGTCATTGGGGCCGATCGCCGACTGGAACCTCGCCCTGGAGCGCAACCAGATCGCCGTCGAGCCGTCCACCGCCGCCACCAGCAAGCCTGGCATCTTCGCCATCGGCGACGTCGTGACCTATCCCGGCAAGCTAAAGCTGATCCTCACCGGATTTTCGGAAGCCGCCATCGCGGCGCGTTCGGCCTACGCGCTGATCCACCCCGAGACGCCGCTGCACTTCGAGTATTCCACGACCGCCGGCGTGCCCGACGCCTGAGGATCAGGTCACCGGCCGCGACTGGGGCAGGCGTTCGCGCGTGCCATAGACCGGCGGGGAGAGCTGCTCGGCCGAGCGGCCCGCCCAGTCGCGCTGACTCACCGTTTCCAGGCGCTTGCGCTGGCCTTCGACCAGGCCGGCGGTTGCCGCCTCGACGTCGACCGTCAGTACCTTGCCGTCGCGCACGACTTGCGCGCCATCGACATAGACGTGGCGGATGGCACGGTCGCTCGCGGAGTAGATCAGGCTTCTGACCGGCTCGTGGGCCGGCTGCATGTAGGGATGGCCCATGTCGACCAGCGAGAAGTCGGCCTTGCAGCCGGGCGCGAGACGCCCGAGATCGGGCCGGCGGAGGATCCTGGCGCCGCCGACGGTTGCCGCTTCGAAAGCATGCCGCGTGGTGCCCATCTTGTAGTTGCCGGTGAGCACGCGGGCGACGTAGCAGGCGAGCCGCATTTCATCGACCATGTTGTGGGGGAAAGTGTCGGTGCCGATGCCGACGGTGATGCCGGCGTTCATGTAGCGGCCGATGGTGTTCAGCGCCATGCCGCGGCGCGCGAACACGGTCGGGCAGTGCGCCACCGCCGCGCCCGAGTCCCTCAAAATCTCGAAGTCGCGGCCGTGCGGGTAGTGGATCTGCGGATGGTCGCTCAGGAAGATGCCATGGCCGATGATCAGATCGGGGCCCAGCACGCCGATCGACTCGAGCCATTCGATGGGCGTCTTGCCGTAGCGTTGCAGGATCTCGTGGAATTCGACGACGGCCTGACAGGCATGCGTCTGCATGGGAACGCCGCGCTTGCGCGCTTCCTGCAGGGCCTCCCTGAAGTAGCCCTCGCGGCAGGTGTCGATCTGCGACGGGCAAACCATGCCCGACAGCCGGCCGCTCGGATGCCGAACCGCGGCGTCGATGGTCTGCATGGCCATCTCGAACGCCTTGGCGCCGGCTTTCTCGTCCCACGCATACTCGACCGTATGGCCGTTCTTGGTGAACCAGTGACCCTGGCGCATCATTGGCGCCACAACGGCACGGATGCCGGATGCCGCGAGATCGTCGAGCCAGCCCGGCCGGCTGACCGAGAGGTCGGTGATGGTGGTGACGCCGCTCTTCAGGAGTTCCGACAGCGCCACCTGGGTCGACGGACCGGCATCCTCCGGATCGAGGCCGAACACGGGCAGATATTCGTAGAGCGAACTTTGCCCGAGCTTGTCGCTGCCGACCTCTTCGGTAAGGCCTTTGTTGGCCGGTTCCGAGAACGGGTGACTATGGACGTTGACGAAGCCCGGGATGGCCATCAGGCCGGCGCCATCGACTTCGGCATCGGCAGGGCCGGCAAAGTTCGGGCCGACATGGACGATCTCGTTGTTCGACATGACGAGATCGGCACCTTCAAGATAGACGTGCCGCTGTTCGGAGTCATCCCAGGCCACGACGAAATCGAGCCCCCGGAAACGTGTGGTCTTTGCGCTCATCTTTTCTTCCCTTCGCCCGCAAGACTGGCATGATTGGGGGATGACCAGCAAACTCGCCGAAAACGCCAAGGGCGTTTACATCATCGCCGCCACGCCGTTTACCGACGACGGCGCCCTCGACCTGCAAAGCGTCGACACACTCACCGACTTCTACCTGCGCTGCGGCGTCCATGGTTTCACGCTGCTCGGCATGATGGGCGAGGCCCATAAGCTCACGGCCGACGAGTCGATCGCCGTGGTCAACCGCGTCATTGCCCGCGTCCAGGGCCGGCAGGTGATCGTGGGCGTGAGCCACGCCGGCCTGGAGAACGTCCGCCGCCTGTCGCACGAGGTCATGATCGCCGGTGCCGCGGGCGTGATGGTGGCGCCGCCGCCCGGACTGAAGGGGGACGACGGCATCTACAATTACTATGCCCAGGTCTTCAAAGCGCTCGGCCCCGACATTCCCGTGGTCTACCAGGATTATCCGCAGACGACTGGAGTCTATCTGCCAGCTCCGGTGTTCGAGCGTCTGGTCGACGACTTCAAGCAGCTGGTGATGCTGAAGCACGAGGATGCGCCGGGGCTCGCCAAGCTCACGCGCATCCGCGAGGGCGAGCGGAAGCCCGGCCGGCGGCGGGTGTCGATCCTGGTCGGCAATGGCGGCCTATATTATCCGCAGGAGATGCGCCGTGGCGCCGACGGCGCCATGACCGGCTTCGCCTGGCCCGAGATGCTGGTGCAGGTCTACGATCTGTTTGCCGCCGGCAAGGCGGAGGAGGCGGAGGACCTCTTCGACATCTATCTGCCGCTAGTGCGCCACGAGGTGCAGCCGGCGATCGGGCTGGCCTTGCGCAAGGAGGTGCTGTTCCGCCGCGGCGCCATCAGGAGCCCGATGCAGCGGGCGCCGGGCTCGTCGCTCACCGCCGCCGATCGGGCCGAGCTCGACTCGCTGATCGAACGCCTGGACCGCCGTCTCGCGGCGTCGGGCCGGCCGGCCAAGCTGGCGGCGGAGTAGGGGGATGGCCGAGTACGACCTGATCGTCCGCAACGCCAAGATCGTCACGGCCGAACGGCAGAGCGAGGGCGACATCGCCGTCAAGGACGGCCGCGTGGCCGAGCTCGGCCCCGACATCAAGGGCAAGGGCGCCCGCGAGATCGACGCCGGCGGCAGGTTCGTGCTGCCGGGCGGCGTCGACAGCCACTGCCACATCGAGCAGAAGTCGGGCTTCGGCATCATGTGCGCCGACGACTTTTATAGCGGCACCGTTTCGGCCGCGTTCGGCGGTACCACCACCGTCATTCCGTTTGCCGCCCAGCATCGCGGCATGTCGCTGCGCCAGGTGGTGAAGGACTACCACGAGGCGGCGACGCCCAAGGCCGTCATCGACTACGCCTTCCATCTGATCGTGACGGACCCCAGCCCGCAGGTGCTGGGGCAGGAACTGCCGGCGCTGATCAAGGACGGCTATACCTCGTTCAAGATTTACATGACCTACGACGCGATGAAGGTCAGCGACTACCAGATGCTCGACATTCTGGCGCTGGCGCGGCGCGACGGCGCGCTGGTGATGGTACATGCCGAGAACCACGACATGATCAACTGGCTGGCGCATCACCTGGTCGACCAGGGCCATGTCGCGCCCAAGTTCCATGCCATCGCCCATGCCCGCATCGCCGAGGCGGAGGCGACCAACCGGGCGATCTCGCTGGCGCGGCTGGTCGATGCGCCGATTCTGCTGGTGCACATGTCGGAAGTCGAGGCGATCGAGACGCTGCGGCAGGCGCAGAAGAAGGGGCTGAAGATATTCGGCGAAACCTGCCCGCAATACATCGCGCTCACCGCCGACGACATGGACAAGCCCGGCGTGGAAGGGGCGATGTGGTGTTGCAGCCCGCCGCCGCGCGATTCGGAGGCCCAGGAGGCGGTGTGGGCGGCGCTGAAGGACGGCACCTTCCAGACCTTCTCGTCGGATCACGCGCCCTACCAGTTCAATGCCGGCGGCAAGATCCCCAAGGGCGACAAGACCACATTCAAGGAAATGGCCAACGGCGTGCCGGGCCTCGAAGTGCGCCTGCCGCTGCTGTTCTCCGAGGGCGTGCAGAAGGGCCGCATCACCTTGCAGCAGTTCGTGGCGCTGACGGCGACCAACCACGCCAAGCTCTACGGCCTCTATCCGCGCAAGGGCACGATTGCGGTCGGCTCCGACGCCGATTTCGCGATCTGGGACGCCGATAAGGAAGTGACGCTAGACTGGTCGATGCTGCACGACAATGTCGGCTACACGCCCTATGCCGGCCGGCGCATAAAGGGATGGCCCACCACCGTCGTGAGCCGTGGCCGCGTCGTGGTCGAGGACGGCAAGCTCAATGCCGCCCGCGGCTCGGGCCAGTTCCTGCCCTGCGCTTCGCCCGATTCATCCAAGCCGCTGGGCCAGACCGCGCCCGAACTGCAGGCGATGTCACGCTTCGGCGCCAAGCCGCTGTTTTGAGGAGAGCGATAGTGTCCCGTCGTCTAAAAGTGTCGTCCGCCCAGCTCGGGCCGATCCATCGCGCGGACAGCCGCGCGAGCGTGGTCAAGCGCATGGTCGAGATGCTGAAGGAAGCCGACAGCCGCGGCTCGAAGTTCGTGGTCTTCCCGGAGCTTGCGCTCACGACCTTCTTTCCGCGCTACTGGATGGAGGACCCGAACGAGGTCGGGAAGTACTTCGAGAACCAGATGCCGAGCCCCGAGACGGCGCCGCTGTTCGAGCTGGCGCGGTCGAGAGGCATCGGCTTCTACCTGGGCTACGCCGAGCGCACGGAAGAGGGCGGCAAGCCGCATCACTTCAACACGTCGATCCTGGTCGGGCCGGACGGACGGCTGATCGGCAAGTACCGCAAGGTCCATCTGCCGGGCCACGACGACCACCGGCCCAACGTGCCGTACCAGCATCTCGAGAAGAAATACTTCGAGGTCGGCGACCTGGGCTTCAACGTGTGGAAGATGTTCAAGGAGGAGGTGATCGTCGGCCAGTGCATCTGCAACGACCGGCGCTGGCCCGAGACGTTCCGCGTCATGGCGCTCAAGGGCGCCGAGATGGTGGTGCTGGGCTACAACACCCCGACCGACAACGTCTATGCGCCGCACGAGCCGCCCTATCTGCGCGTCTTCCATCACAATCTCTCGCTCCAGGCCGCGGCCTACCAGAACGGCATCTGGGTGGTGGCCACCGCCAAGGCCGGCAAGGAAGACGGCTTCTGGCTGCATGGCGGCTCGGTGATCGTGGCGCCGACCGGCGAGATCGTGGCCAAGGGCACGACCGAGGAGGACGAGGTCATTTCCTACGACTGCGATCTCGCCCTCGGCGAATACATCCGCAACACCACCTTCAACTTCGCCAAGCACCGCCGGCCGGAGCATTATAAGCTCATCTCCGAACGGACGGGCGTGAAGGTCGAACCGTCGAACTGAGGAACCCTAAAAGTGCAATACGCCGTCGCCGACGTGAACCATCACGACCGCTACAAGATCCTGACCGCCTTCGTCCTGCCGCGCCCGATCGCCTGGGTGACGACGCTGGGGCCCACCGGCGTGGTCAATGCCGCCCCCTTCAGCTTCTTCAACGTCTTCGCCGAGGATCCGCCGCTCTGCATGTTTGCCGTCAACAAGCGGCCCGACGGGCGGCTAAAGGACACCTGGCTCAACATCGAGCGCACCGGCCAGTTCGTCGTCAACCTGACCGACGAGCCGCTGGCGCGGGCGATGCACGATTCGAGCGGCGACTTTCCGCCCGACGTCGGCGAGCCCGACTATCTCGGCTTGAAGTTGGCGCCGTCGGTCGACGTCGCGCCGCCGCGCCTGGCCGACGCGCCGTGGGCAATGGAGTGCAGGACCTGGCAGGTCATCAACGTCAAGGACGACCGCCAGCTCGTGCTGGGCGAGGGCCTGCGCTTCCACATCCGCGACGAGCTGTGGGACCCCAAGGCGATGCGCGTCCACATGGACCGCTACCATCCGGTCGGCCGCATGTTCGCCGACCGCTACTGCCGGACCGACGATCGCGTCGTTTTTCCGGCGGCAGAGGGGCCAAAGAAGGCGGCTGCCGCGGATTGATCGGCGTCGGGATGCGCGACGTGGCCGGGCGAAGGTGTATGCTCGCCTGAGGTGACCCACCTTTGAGCAATGACCGCGCGTTCCGTTGACGGCTGGCCGCGCTGGCTGGCCGCCCTGTCGATGGGCCTGCTATTCGTCCTGGCCCTGCTGATTTCCTCGTGGCTGTTGCGAACTTGCACACCGGTCGGGCCGTCGGGCGAACTCGTCACGTTCGAGGCGGAGCCGCCGCCGCGGCCGGTGCCGCCGGTCGATCCCACGCCGGTGCTGAAAGCCGCGCTCGACGAGGCCGCAGCCGACGGCCGGAGGCTCGCGGCCGAGCTCGCCGCCCTGGAGGTGGACATGAAGCGTCGGCTGGCGCAGTGCCGGCCGGTCGAGCCGCCCAAGCCGCCACCTCCGCCGCCGCCCAAACCGCCGCCCGTCGCCCAGACGCCGCCGCCACCGCTACCGGCCGACCGGTGGGCGCAGAAGGACCTCGCCATGCTGGAAGGCTGCTGGCGGCTCGGGCGGGAGACGCGCGGCAGCCTCACCTTCGGCAACCGCGCCGAGTTGTGCGACATCAAGGCGGGCCGCATCTGCTTCGGCACCAACGGCTCGGGCGAGCGCCGCTCGACGGCGGTCTGCCCCAGCACCGGCACCATCACCTGCACCGCGCCGATCACCGCGCGGTTCGGCAACGACAGCACGCTGGGCACGACCCAGCCCGGCGTGGCGTGCAATCCGGCGAGGGCCAACTGGAACGGCCCGCCCAACAGCCTCAACTGCCGCCGCATGAGCGACACGCTGGCGCTCTGCCGCGACGGCCTCAACTTCGAATACGAGTTCCGCCGCGAGTAGGCGCGGGCCCGGACGTCCGTTTCAGGCCGACCAGCCGAGCCGCGCCCGGCCGATCGCCATGGAAACGGCGGCCTGGCTCGGCTCGACGACCGGCAGGCCGACATGGCGTTGCAGCCGGTCGCGGTAACGGGCCATGCCGGCGCAGCCCATGATCAGCACGTCGGCGCCGTCCTCGTCGCGCAGTTCGGCCGCGACCTCGGCCATGCGGGCGAAGGTGGCGGCCTCGTTGCTGAGCTCGACGACGCCCAACCCGATGGCGCGGTCGCCGGCCATGCGCTCGGCCACGCCCATCTGCCCGACATAGCGCAGATGGCGCGGGATCGACTTCTTCAGGATCGAGATCACGCCGAAGCGCTGGCCGAGCGTCATCGCCGTCAGGATGCCGCACTCGGCGATGCCGAGGACCGGCTTGGTCGTGAGCTCGCGCGCCGCATGCAGGCCGGGGTCGGAGTAGCAGGCGATGACGAAGGCGGCGCAGTCGTTGTCGCGCTTCCTCACCATGGCGCCGATCGGCGCCACGACCTGCTCGACATGGGCCTGGTTCTCGATGCCGGGCGGGCCCTCCTTCAGGGTGATGCACTCGATGGCCGGGCCGCCTTTCAGGCGCAGCGGCTCCATGGCGGCGTCGATGCCCCTGGTGACGGCGTCGGTCGAATTGGGATTGATGACGAGGATACGGTCGGACATGGCGGCGAAGATGGCCCCTAAATTGCTATTCAACAATGGCTGATCTAACGTCCGTGCCTGGGGATTTTTTTTGGGAGGCCTGTCATGATGAAACGTCGCCATGCCGCGATTGCCGCGGCTCTTCTGCTGTGCGCAGGCACGATGGTTTCGCCGGCGCTGGCCCAGGACAAGAAGCCGCCGCTTAGAACCGGCGTCGACGGCACCTTCGCGCCGCACGCCATGCCCAAGCTGGGCGGCGGCGTCGAAGGCTTCCAGATCGACGTCTTCACCGAGGTCGCCCGGCGCATGAAGCGCGAGATCACGATCGATGCCGTGAGCTTCTCGACCCTGATTCCCGGCATGCAGGCCGGCCGCTACGACTTCATCGCCGCCCCCACCACCGTCACCAAGGAGCGGGCCGAGAACATGCTGTTCACGGCGGGCTATCTGTGGACCGCCTTCCAGTTCGGCATCAAGAAGGGGTCGGCGCCGATCAAGAGCTGGGCCGACCTCAAAGGCAAGTCGGTCGCCGTCAACAAGGGCACGCCCTACGAGACGCTTTCCAAGAAGATGGGCGAAGAGCACGGCTTCACCGTGCAGGTCTACGACACCCAGCCCGACGCGGTGCAGGCCGTGCTGTCGGGCCGCGCCTACGCGACGCTGGGCGGCAACACGGTGATCGTCTACGCCGCCTCCAAGAACCCGCAGTTCGTGGCCGACCTCGAGCTCAAGGAGACGCGCGCCCATTGGGCGGCGCCGGTGCCCAAGGACAATCCCAAGCTGCGCGCCGAGCTGCAGGATGCGCTCGACTGCATGAAGAAGGACGGCACGATGGCCAAGTACTTCGAGAAGTGGTTCGGCAAGAAGCCCGAGGCCGACGACCTCGCCGTCACCATCACGCCGGGCTACGGCGTGCCGGGCATGCCGGGCTACGACCCGACGCCGCACGAGCTGAAGTGCGGCTGACCTGAGTTGACGACGCCGCTGCCCATCGTCGACGCGCGCGGGGTCCACAAGCACTTCGGCGCCCTTCATGTCCTGAAGGGCGTCGACCTGACAGTGGCCGAGCGCGAGCTGGTGTTCGTGATCGGCCCCTCGGGCTCGGGCAAGTCGACCCTGCTGCGCTGCCTCAACCGGCTGGAGGAGCCGTCGTCCGGCTCGATCGTGGTCGACGGCATCGACATGCTCGATCCCCGGACCGACATCAACCATGCCCGCCAGCGCATCGGCATGGTGTTCCAGTCCTTCAACCTCTATCCGCACATGACGGCGCTCGGCAACGTGACGCTCGCCCTGCGCAAGGTGGCGGGCAAGAGCCGCGCCGAGGCCGAGCGGCTGGGCCTCGCCGCCCTGGAGCGCGTGGGCCTGGCCGACCGTGCCGGCCACACGCCGGGCCAGCTCTCGGGTGGCCAGCAGCAGCGCGTCGCCATCGCCCGCTCGATCGCGCTCGAACCCAGGGTGATGCTGTTCGACGAGCCGACCAGCGCGCTCGATCCCGAACTGGTGGGCTCGGTGCTCGAAGTCATGCGCGCCTTGCGCGAGAGCGGCATGACCATGGTGGTGGTGAGCCACGAGATGGGCTTTGCCCGCAACGCCGCCGACCGCGTGGTCTTCATGGACGACGGGCTGATCGTCGAGCAGGGGCCGCCGGCCGCGATCTTCGAGAGCCCGGCGCAGGAACGCACGCGCGCCTTCATCGGCCAGATCCAGCGGCACTGATGGCCGCCCAGCGATGAGTAACTGGGACCGCTTCACCGACACGTTCTTCAACGGCAAGGTGATGCTGAAATACCTGCCGGAGATCCTCTGGGGGGTGGTCACCACGATCGAGCTTGCCGTCCTGATCGTGCTCACCGGCCTTGCCGCGGGCCTGGCCCTCGCGCTGGTCCGCAGCCTCGCCATCCGGCCGCTCAACTGGCTGATCATCTTCATCGTCGACCTGTTCCGTTCGCTGCCGCCGCTGGTGGTGATCGTGCTGATGTATTTCGGCCTGCCCTATGCCGGCGTCTCGCCCTCGGGCTTCGTCTCGACCTGGCTGTCGCTCGCCTTCGTGCTGATGGCCTTCTCCGAGGAAATCTTCTGGGCCGGCATCACCTCGGTCCACAAGGGCCAGTGGGAGGCCGCGCGCTCGACCGGCCTGTCGTTCGGCGAGACGCTGCTCAACGTCGTCCTCCCCCAGGCACTGCGCCTCACCATCCCGCCGCTCACCAACCGCACCATCGCCATCACCAAGGGCACCGCGCTCGGCACCGTGGTCGCCGTCTCGGAGATCCTGGGGGCGGCGAGCTCGGCCATGTCCAACTCCTACAATCCCTCGCCGCTGATGATGGGCGCCGCCGCCTACCTCGTGCTGTTCCTCCCCGTCGTCGTCCTGGCCCGCCGCCTCGAAAAGCGCTTCGCGTGGAAGCGGTGAGGGGCCAGCGATGAGGGGGCAGCGATGATCGAAACCTTCTTCAATATCGACATCATCGTGGCGGCCTGGCCGATCGTGATGGCGGGCCTTTTGAACACCGTGCTGCTGTCGCTGATCGTCGTGCCCCTCGGCCTGTTAGGCGGCCTGATGCTGGCGCTGCTGGCCGGCATCCGCCATCCGCTGGTGCGCTGGCCGCTGATGGCCTGGGTCGACTTCTTCCGCGCCTTTCCGCCGCTCGTCCTCCTCATCCTGCTGTTCGCCGGGCTGCCCTTCGCCGGCCTCGAACTGGGCGGCTTCGCCTGCGTGGCCATCGCCTTCTTCCTCAACACCGGCGCCTACTACGGCGAAATCTTCCGCGCCGGCATCGATTCGATTCCCGCCGGCCAGGTCGAGGCGGCGCGCTCCACCGGCCTCAGCCGCCTGCAGGCGATGGGCTACATCGTGCTGCCCCAGGCGGTGCGCAACGTGCTGCCCGACCTGCTCTCCAACACGCTCGAAGTGGTGAAACTCACCTCCCTGGGCAGCGTCGTGGCCGTACCCGAACTCCTCTACCAGGCCCGCCAGGCGCAGAGCCTGACCTATAATCCGACGCCGATCGTGGTGGCGGCGCTCATCTACTTCCTCCTGCTGTGGCCGCTGGTGCGGCTGCTCAGCCGCCTCGAAAACCGCGCGCTGGCGGGGCGGCACTGAGCGGACATCCGGACATTTCCCGGGACGTTGGCGCACGTGCCCGGTCGCTCGGCGTCACGGAGATCGAGTGTGCCGCAAGATGCTGTCGAAGATCAGGCCGCTTGCAGAACGGCGCGGCGGACTGAGAGAGGCAGCGATACTTCGAGGAAGGCGTCCTTGTCGTACAGATAGTCCTCGCCCGACTCGTCGATCACGCGAATCTGCCCGAGCCGCTCAGCCCTGGCGTCGGGCAGGGTGAGGTAGATCTTTCGACGTTCGAGCGACGCTTCGTAGCCCTTGTTGTCCAGGCAAATGACGAGACGCTTGGAGGTTCTTGCCATGGAGATTTCTCCTCAGAGGAGCCTTTTGATCTTGAACTCTTTCTTGCCGACGTTGCCGGCTTCATACCAGTGAATCTCCGCAGTGACGATATCGCCACTGTGTAGTCGAACTTCTGCAATGCCCTTCCGTTTGCGCCAGCGGCCGAGGCCATAGAGCTTCCTGAGCCGGGCGAGTTCCCTGATGCCGGAGCCGGTGGCGATCGTTTCGATCGCCCGGATCGGGCTCAGCATGCGGAAAGCCATATTCCATCGTCCCAGACACCCATCGGCGGGTCAATGTTCCGCCGCGCGGTGGCGGGGCGGCGTTAGGGTTCATCGCTCAAGCTCATTCGGACCGCGAGCCTCCGGCTCACTTCGGCGCATTCACGTGCGCCTTGATCATGAGCGAGCCGGAGGCTCGCGGTCCGGAAGACATGAGGTTCAGTTCCACTCCTCGATCACCCGCCCGTCGGGCGTGATCGTGACCTTGCTGGGCACGCCCTGCGGCCGGGTCGGCACGGCGTCGCGGCGGGTTTCGGCCTTAAACCCGCCGTCGACCCGGGGCGTCAGGCGCTCGACCTTGTAGCCCTGCGACTGGATGCGGTCGCGCGCCACCGACTCGGTGTTGGGATAGCGCGCGCCCGCCGAGGTGCCGCCGGGCGGCACCGACGGCGCCGACGGCATCGTGGTGGGCGCCTGCGAGCCGACCGACGTGACCGGCGGCAGGCTGTTGTTGTGCTGGGCCGCGGCCGGACCGGCGGCGGCGATCAGGACCGCGAGAAGAGCGAGAGAAAGGGCGGGAGCGGGACGGGGGAGTTGCATGGCCGGGATAATGATCCGGCCGGCGGCGGCCGCAAGCCGCGCTCCCCACCAACCTCCACGACCCGCGGAGGTCCGATGTCCGCTGCAAACGCCTTCAAGCCCTTGAGGCGCCTCGGAAATCGCCGGCCGGCCGGGGACGCCGCGTGCAAGACAGAACCTTGCATTTCCGGAGTCACCGCCGCCAGCGGCGTCGATGAGGGGCGAACAGGGCAGAGTGTCGATGATCACTGTCTTTTTCCCCGATTTCGGAGTCACGGGCCGTCGAAAAACAAAGGAGTCCCCCCGCGCCGGCGGGCATTTAGCCGGCGGTCGACATAGATCAGCAGCCGCTCGTTCATGCGCGCGACCGGCAGGTCCAGGAGGCCGCGCCGCCGGGCCGGCGGAGTCACAAGGGCTGCGTCCCAGGCCGCGGCGAAGCCCGGCACCCGGGCGCGCCAGACATAGGGCGTGGTGCGGTCGACATCGACGATGGCGGCGGCGAAGGCGGCGCAGCCCGTGGCGCGCAGGGCCTCGAGAAAGGCGCGGTGGCGCTGGCCCTTGCTCTGCCATCGGCGCCGGCCGTGGCGGGGTTTTGCGACGATGCGGGTCATCGGCTCCTCCTATTGGAGAGGAGGATAGGAATTCATGACGATCCTGTCAAGGGGTGGTCCGGCGCCTCGGCGACCACCGCGGCCAGCCGGCCGTCCCGATCAGCAGCGCGAAGGGGATCGGCCCGTGCGGGTGGGCGACAAAGAGGCAGGCTATCAGAGGAGGGGTTCAAGGAGTAATCAGGATTTACTTCGGTCCTATCTTCCGGAACTGCGGCGCGCTACTTTCAACTTCCGCTGCGCGTAGCTAGCGACGAAGATTGATAAGGTCCTTTCACCTTATCCCAAGCACATCGCTTATCAACAAGGTGCCCTCGCACAGAGTGATTGCTGTCCGTGATAATACTACTCCATGAACAAACTGACCTGCCCTGATTTATCGGACCAGTCTTAACTTGAGAATGCTGGCCTCTCTTGTGCGTCTGAATGCCCCTCGC
>JAIETA010000216.1 GCA_019745575.1 Reyranella sp.
GCCCTGGTAGGCGTCCGTGGTGCGGTCGGTCAGCGCTTCTATGCTCTCGCCGTTGTCGGCGGCGCGCACGATGATGCGGTCGTCGATGTCGGTGATGTTGCGCACGTAGGTGACGCGCGGATAGCGGCGCTTGAGCAGCCGGTAGAGCGTATCGAACACCACGACCGGCCGCGCATTGCCGATGTGCACGTAGTCGTAGACGGTGGGTCCGCAGACATAGAGGCGGACATGGCCGGCATCGAGCGGGACGAACGGCTCTTTCTCGCGCGACAGCGTATTGTAGACGACGAGGGACATGGTCCCCTACTCCCCGATCAAGATGGTACGAAGGCCGGACGCGCCCCACGGGGCACGGGCTTCACTTACATCGCGCGGTGCAGGCGCCGGGGAACGGGAGGAACGACATGGGGTGACTTTATCCGATGCGTTCCTGCGGCGCAAACGGCGTCGCTTGGAAGCGTTTTCTGCCTACTGCGTGATGCCGAAGGCGATGTCGTCGACCACCGAAGTGAAGCTGTAGAGATAGGTCCCGTCGGCACGCACCAGCACCGGGTCGCTCTGGCTCGCCTCGTCGATATGCTGCGGGCCCCGCACCAGATCGTCCCAGCGCACTTCTTCTGACGCGAGCTTGAAACGCCAGTGCGGCCGGCGTCCCTCGCCCTCCAGCCGCCGGCGATCGGCGTCCGACAGTTTTAGCGCGGCGCGGTCGTAGACCGGCGGTCGTCCTTGGGCGAGCAATCGCTTGCGCCGGAACTCGAGTTCCTCGGGGGTCTCGTAGCAGGGATAGAGGCGGCCGGCGGCGATCAGCCGCTCGCGTGCGGCATCGTAGTGCGCCAGGCGGTCCGACTTGTGACGAGCAGCCGTTGGCGGGTCAAGCCGGCTCCGCTAAGCTCCCTGGCAACGAGTGAGGGAACAAGGCGCAGCGCCCGTCCATCACGGCAAGAGCAAGAATGAAATTCCGGGAGGAGCCCAACCATGAAGCGTCGTAATCTTCTCGCCTTGACCGCGGGCGCGTTTGCAGCACCCTCGATTGTCCGCGCCCAGGCCAAGTATCCCGACCGGCCGGTTCGCCTGGTCATCCCCTTTCCGCCCGCCGGCCCGACCGACATCATCGGCCGCATGACGGCCGAGCGGCTGACGGCCGTGCTCGGACAGAACGTCGTAGTAGAGAACAAGGCGGGCGCCGCCGGCTCGATCGGCGCCGTCGAGGTCAAGAACGCGAGGCCCGACGGCTACACGTTCCTGTTCGCCACGTCCTCGACCCACGCCATCAATCCGACGGCCTTCACCAAGCCGCCTTACGATCCGATCAAGGACTTCACGCCGGTTTCCTCGATCTGCGTCAACCCGCTGATCCTGGTCGCCCATCCGTCGATGCCCGACACGCTGATGGGGCTGGTCGATCTGATGAAAAAGAACCCCGGCAAGTATTCCTACGGCTCGTCCGGTACCGGCGGCATCACCCATCTTGCCGGCGAGTATCTCAAGTCCGCCGTGGGCGGCATGGACGTGGTGCATGTGCCGTACCGCGGCTCGATGCCGGCGCTGCAGGACATGATGGCCGGCAATGTCGCCTGGATGTTCGAGACGATCAGCACCTCGCTGCAACTCCACCGCTCCGGCCGCGTCCGCATCCTGGGCTTCGCCCACAACGTTCGCACCCCTGCCGCGCCGGACATCCCGACCATCATCGAGGCCGGCGTGCCGGGCTACGAGGCCTATACGTTCAATCTGATCCTGGGTCCGGCCGGTGTGGCGCCCGGCATGGTCGAAGTGCTCGACACGGCCACCCGCAAGCTCATGGCCGACAAGGCCTTCATCGAGGCGCTGGAGAAGATCGCCGCGGTGCCGACGACCGATACGACGCCGGAACGGACGGGCAAGTTCATCAAGGACGAACTCGCCAAGTGGGCGCCCATCATCAAGGCCGCCGACGTCAAGATCGAATAGCGGGCGTCTTCAGCGGTAGCCGGCCGGAGGCGCCGGTGTTCCCGGCGTCGGTGAGATCGGCGCCTGCTGCGGCATGGTCGCCGGGGTCGGCAAGGTCGGGCTCATGATGCTGCCGGCGCCGCCGCCGGTTCCCGCGCCCTCGCTGGGTGTCGCGACGCTGCCGGACGCCTTCTGGCCCGTGGCGCTGATCCAGTAGCCGGCCACGGCATTCGAGTTGTCGCCGGCCGTCTTGGCCTGGACATCGACCATGCCGATACGCTGGCCGCGCTTGTTCACGCGGTAGCCTTCCGCGTCGAGCTGATAGCCCTCGTTGTCGACGCGCGTTCCACCGGCTTCGGTGCGAAACGACGCTGGCGGCGTGTACTCGGTATAGAGGGGCTTGGGCAGCGGATTGCCGCACCCGGCGAGCAGCAGCCCTCCCAGCGTCGCGGCAAACAGTTTTCTCGCGGCCATCGGCATTCCCCAAGGTTCGGGCGGCATCATAGCGGAAACCTGTCGCGATCCGGAAGGCCGACTGCTCGGCAAAAAGAAAGGGCCCGTCCTTGCGGACGGGCCCTTTTCCGGACAGCGGTTGCTTAGGCCGCGACCTTCGTGAACTTCTCGATACGCTCCTGGACGGGGCGGACCACGTCGTCCGTGGTCTTGCGCACGAGCGCGCCGAGGTCCTGAGCCTGGGCAATGCGGGTCTCCAGGCGGCCGCGCCAGTACTTGGCCGAGACGTCGAACGCCTCGATCGGCGACTTGGCGACCAGCAGGTCGCGCATCGCGGCGAAGCCGGCATCGGCGTCTTCCTTGGCGACGTCGAGCAGCTTGAGGCTGGCCTTGGTGGCACCCTCGCGCGCCTGGTTGAGCTGGCTGTTCAGCTCTTCGGACGCGGTCTGCGCGGCCTTGCTGATCTGCTCGAAGCCCTCGGTCGCCTTGCGAACGCCGATCTGGGCGAACTCGCGGACGCGCTCGCCGGCGGCCTTGGTGGTTTCGGTGGCGTGCTCGATCACGGTGTCGAGCGCGGCGGTGTTGGTCGTGTTCATGTTCGTTCCTGCCGTTGTGTTGTTTCAAATGATCGAGCGCCGGGCTCATCCCGTGCCTCGTGAAGCGTATATGGGAGCCCAATGGTGCGTTGCAACATAAATTTGTGCATTGCGGGAAGAAAAATTGATTATCGTTTATTATCAATTGCTTACAGAGAAGAAACCGACATCAGGTGTGCAGCCGGCAGCGGCACGCCTTGCCTACGCCCGGTGCGGCGGAGGACAAAGGCGCCAACGAACAGGAACGAGAACGGGGCTTGGGAGAGCGCCATGGACCAGCAGCTGTCGGGCATTGACGCGGCGTTTCTTTATCTCGAGACGCCTGAAACCCCCATGCACGTGGCGGGACTCACCTATTTCGAACTGCCCGAAGGCTTCGACGGCAGCTTCTACCAGCACTTCCGGCGGTTCTTCGAAAGTCGCCTGCACACGATTCCGATCTTCGCCAAGCGGCTGGCCCCGTCGCTCTACGATCTCGATCATCCCGGCTGGGTCGACGATTCCAACCTCGACCTCGACTACCATCTGCGCGAGACGGCGCTGCCCGCACCCGGGACGGAAGAACAGCTCGAAGAGGTCATCGCCCGCCTCCACGCCAACACCCTCGATCGCAGCCGGCCGCTCTGGCAGTTCTATGTCATCACCGGCCTCGCCAGCGGCCAGGGTGTCCTCTACTCCAAGATCCATCACGCCGCGATCGACGGCGGCGCCGGCATGGCGATCAACAAGGCGCTCTACGACGTGACGGCGATCCCCCGCGAGGTGCCGCCGCCGACAACGACAGCCAATGCCGCGAAGCCTGCCCCGAGCACGCCGACGGCGGTCGATCCTGTGAAGGGCGTCGCCGACATCATGGGCAACATGATGCGCCAGCAGCTAAAAATGTGGCAGGCCGCGCCCGACATCCTGAATTCGATGACCAATGCCTTCCTGGGCAAGCCTGGCGAAACGCCCAAGGCGCTCGGCACGCTGCAGAGCCTTATGGGGCAGCTGCCGACACTGAGTGCGCCCAAGACACCCTTCAACGCCACCATCACGCGTGAGCGCAGCTATGCCGCCCGTACGATCTCGCTGTCCGACGCCAAGGCGGTGGGCAAGGCGGCCGGCGCCAAGCTGAACGACGTCGTGCTGGCGATCTGCGGCGGAGCGATCCGCCGCTATCTGCAGGAAAAGGGCCAGCTGCCTGACAAGACGCTGGTCGCCGGCGTGCCGATCAGCCTGCGTGAGCCCGGAGACACCCGGCAGAACAACCAAGTCTCCGGCATGCTCTGCCAGATCGCGACCGACATCGCCGACCCGGCCGAGCGCCTGCGAGCGATCGTCAAGTCGTCATCGGAGGCCAAGCAGATCGCCGGCACCTTCCGCGATGCCGTCCCGCAGGACTTCGCCTTCGTGGGCGCGCCGATCCTGTTGCAGCTCATGATGCTGGTCTATGGCCGCAGCGGGTTGGCCGACCATCTGCCGATGCCGATGAACGTCACCATCTCCAACGTGCCGGGCCCGCCGATGCCGCTCTACTGCGCCGGCGCAAAGGTAACGGCCCTGCATCCAGTGTCGATCCCGGCCCACGGGGCGGCGCTGAACATCACCGTCCAGAGCTATATGGATGCGCTCAACTTCGGTATCACGGCCGACCGTCGCGCAGTGCCCGATGCCGGTCGGCTAGGCGACTATCTGGTCGAGGCTGCGGCCGAATTGACGAAGGCGGTCGCAACCCATTGATACCCTTCCGCGTTGTCGCCATCTGTGAGACGCTGACCATAACAACAAGGAGGCCACATGACGGCTGCTGCTGCTGAGGCGTTGCGCCCCCCCTCGCGATCGCTGCTCCTGCTCGAAGGCCGTGCCGTGCAGGAACTCGGTGCGTTCTGGCTGCTGCGCCCGTGGCTCGCGGCCGCACCGCGTGGCGACGGCCATCCGGTACTGGTGTTGCCCGGCCTGCTGGCCAGCGATCTTTCGACCCAGCCGCTCCGCGGCTTCCTGAAGTCGCACGGCTATGCCGCCCATGGCTGGAAGCAGGGTCGCAATCTTGGCCTGCGCCATGGCGTCGAACGATCCATGCTCGACCGCGTCGACGAACTGTACGATCGTCACAAGGGTCGCAAGCTCAGTCTGGTGGGCTGGAGCCTTGGCGGCCTCTACGCGCGACAACTCGCCAAGTCGAGGCCCGACAAGGTGCGCTGCGTGATCAGCCTCGGCAGTCCCTTTACCGGTCACCCGAAGGCAACCAACGCCTGGCGGGTCTACGAGCTTGCTTCCGGACACACTGTCGACAGTCCGCACAATCACGCCGCGGGCCCGCTCGCCGAGCCGCCGCCGGTGCCGACGACGTCGATCTTCAGCCGCACCGACGGAATCTGCGCCTGGCAAACCTGCCTCAATGAGGAGGCCGCCCAGGTCGAGAACATCGAGGTCTACGGCAGCCACTGCGGCCTCGGCCATCATCCGGCGGCGGTCTATGCCGTCGCCGACCGCCTGGCCCAGCCTGAAGGCCAGTGGAGGAAGTTCGACCGTTCCGGCTGGAAGAGCGTTGTTTTCCCCGACTGGAAGCGGCCCTAGGGCTTCTTCTCGACGGTCGCCCGAATCTCCTCGTAGGACTCCTTCATCCGGTCCTGAACGATCCTGAAGGCTTCGGTGCTCGACTTCTGCACCAGTTCGGTGATGTCGCGGGTGTTGGCAATCGCCGCCTCCATCGCCTTCTTCGCGAACTCGGCCTGCTTCGCCATGACATCCTGGGGCGAACCGCCGGGCCTGTAGGACTGCGCCATCTCGGCCATGTCCTTCATCGCCGCTTCGAGGATCGCCCGCTGCTTCTGCGCGACCTCGCCGGCACCGCCCGCCATGGCCTGCCACGACTTGGCCATGGCTTCCAGGTTCTTCTGGTGATGCTCCATGATTTTGGTCATGTCGAGGGACGGCACCTTGAGCCGCTCGCCAAAAGCCTTGAACATGTCGGTGACGTTCTGCGGTGAGTCGGCCATGCGAACCTCCGGTCGGTTAGAGGTACAGCTTCACCCCGCGCTCCAGCGCGTGCAAGGCCAAACCGGCGAGACCGCCGATCAGGCTGCCATTGAAACGGATGTACTGCAGGTCCCGCCCCGCGGTGAGTTCGATCCGACCGATCAAGACATCGATGTCCCAGGATTTCACCTGGTCGGCAATGAAGCGGCTGACGCCGCTTTTCTGGCTCTGCACGAAGTCGGCCAGCACCCGCACCATGCCGCGGTTGATCTCGGCGCGAATGCCGGGATCGCGCGCCAGCTGGCCGCCGACGTCGACCAGCATCGCCTCGAGCTGGCGGCGGATCTGGCCGTCGGGGGCGCGCGCATCGCTCTCGAGGAAGCTGCGCAGGCTTTCCCAGGCGCCTTCGGCCACCGCCGCGACTTCGGGCCGCGCCAGCAGGTCGCGCTTCAGCACTTCGGCGCGGTTCGCGAAGGACTGCGACGTGCGCAGGCGGTCGATGAAATTCGCCACAAAACTGTCGAACTCGCGGCGCAGCGGGTGGTTCGGATCGACCCGCGCTTCCTGGATGAAGGCGCTGCTTGACGCCACGATCTTGCGCAGCAGGTAGGCGTCGGCACGGTACAGGTTGAAGAGCGCGGGCAGCTCGCGGCGAATCTTTTCGCGCAGCGCCGCCAGGGTGTCCTCGTTGGTCAGCACCTTCTCGAGGGCCCCCAGCAGCTCGTCCAACAGCCGCTGGTGACGCCCCTTCTCGGTGACGGCGCTCAGCAGGCCCGCCGCCAGGGGCGCCAACTCGACCCGCTCCAGCTCGGTCATGATGCGCTTGCCGAGAAAGCCGCGAAGCCCCGACTGGTCGATGGCAGCCAGCGTCTGCGGCAGCAGACGCAGAACGAAGCGCGCCAATGCGGCGCTACGCTCCCGGTCGGAGAGCCACTCCGCGACGAGGGCGGCGAAGTCGACCTCGCGCAGCCTCGCCTCCACGGGTTCGGGCGCCAGGAAATTGCTCTCGATGAACTCGCCCAGCGTATCGGCGATCCGCAGATGGTTGCGCGCGATGATGGCGGTGTGCGGGATCGGCAGGCCCATCGGCCGCCGGAACAGCGCCACGACGGCGTACCAGTCGGCGAGGCCGCCCACCATGGCAGCCGCGGCGAAAGCCGCGACATAGCCCCACGCCCAGTGCAGGGGCTCGAAGTAGCGGGCCACGCCGAACAGACCCGCCATGAAAACAAGCAACAAGGTCGCTGCCGCCTTGATGCGGCGAAGATCGCGGGCTCGCTCGCGATCCCTCTCTTCCGGCGAGCGCGTCAGCTGCCCGCCCAAACGTCGAGGACGTAACGGCCGTCGCTTGCGAGCTTGGCCAGCCACGCCTCGGCGCCCGCTTCGTCGGTGCCGGACTTCTCGCGGCAGATCGCGGCCAGGGCCCGCTTGACGTCGGGCTCCATGCGGCTGCCATCGCCACAGACGTAGACGATGGCGCCCTGCTCGATCAGCGACCACAAAGCCTCTGCCTGGCGCGCGAGCAGATCCTGGACGTAGGTCTTGCCGGTGGCCTGACGGGAGAAGGCGACGTGCAGGTCGACAATCTTCGCCTCGGCATGCTGCTTCAGCTCGTCGGCATAGATGAAATCCTGGTCCGGATGACGGCAGCCGAAGAACAGCATCGCCGGCCCAAGGGCCCTGCCCTGCGCCTTGAGCGCCGCACGCTCGCGCAGGAAGCCGCGGAAGGGCGCCAATCCCGTACCCGGACCGATCATGATGATCGGCGCCGCGGGGTCGACCGGCAGGCGGAACCCCACCTTGGTCTCCTTAACGAAGGCCTGCACCGTGGCGCCCGCCGCCTGTCGTGTCAGGTGATTGGAACAGACGCCGTGATAGACGCCCGTCCCCGATCTTGCCGGTCCCTCGACGACCGCCACCGTGATGGAGCAACGCGCGCCGTCGGCCACCGGGGATGACGAAATCGAGTAGTAGCGTGGCGTCATCAGCGGCAGCATTTCGAGGAAGGCCGAGAACGGCAGTTCGCAGGCCGGGTATTCCTCCAGCAGGTCGAGCACCGACTTCCGTTTGGCCAGGATCTCGCCGCGGAAGCGCTCCTCTTCGAGCAACGCCTCGAGCTTGGGTCGGGTGAACGGGCAGCGCGTGTGCTGCGCCATGATCTGAATCTGCTTGCGCGTCGCCGGGAGCTGAAGCTCGACGAACTCCGACAGCAGGCGGTGCACGGCAATCGCCTCGTCGACCGGCAAGGTCGCGCGACGGCCCTCGGCCGCGGTCAGCATGACATGGGCGCCGGGCGCGAAGCCGAACCGCCGGATCGCGCGCTTCACCAGCGCCGCTCCATTCTGCGGCACGATGCTGAGGTGGTCGCCGGCCTTGTAACTCACGCCGTCGGGCAACTGCACTTCGACATGGCGCGTGCTGCGGCCCGAGGCATCGGCATTCTGCAGTTCGCGATTGGCCAGCACGCACATGGGCAGCGCGCCACTGCCGCCGATGATCGGATTGACCGGCGGGCGGTCGACCGGCTGGACCTGATAGAGCGGCTCCTGCGCCGCACCCGCTTCGGGGTCGAGCTTCACCCCGAGCTTGCCGGCCAGCGCCGGCATCAAGGGCTCATACCAACCCTGGAAATGGCCATCGAGGTCTTCCTTGGCATCACCCTCGCCGCGCGGATGGAGCCGCTCGGCACCCTTCGCCGCCAGAAGCTCGTCGATCTGCCGGGGAATCGCCTGATAGGTCGAGGCCCAGTCGCGGTTGCCGCAACCGAACAGGGCGTACCGCACGCCCTTCAGGGAACCCGGCGCGGCGTCGCGCAGGCTTTGGATGAAGGCTCCGGCATTGTCGGGCGGCCCACCGTTGTAGGAGGCGCAGACAATCGCCACGGCGCCCTCGGTCGGCAGCTTGCCCGCCAGCTCGTCCAGGCTGGCGAGCATCGTCGTGAAGCCGTTGATCTCGCCGGCTTCAGCGATCAACCGTGCCAGCTCCTCGGCGGTGCCCATGTTGGAGCCGAACAGCACCGTGAGGCGCGTGCCGTGGCTGGCCGTCTTCTTCTTCGGCGCCTTCTTCGGTTGCGGCTTGGCGGCAACGGCCGCGCCGCCCGTTCCGCGCACCACGTCGGGCCGCAGGCGAACCCGCATCGTCAGGCCTTCCGGCTTGATGGTGAGGGATTCCTTGATCTTGAGCTGGTAGCGCGTGTGATCGACCAGCCGAAAGCGCTGCAGGATCATGCCCAGCACCAGCGTCGCCTCGGTCATGGCGAACTGCCGGCCGATGCAGGCGCGCTGGCCGTTGCCGAACGGCTTGTAGGCATGCGGCGGCATCCTGGCTTCGCGCTCGGGCGCGAAGTTGTCCGGATTGAACACCTCCGCCTGCGGGCCCCACACCGCCTTGTCGCGATGAAGCATGGCCGTCAGCACGGTCACGAAGGTGCGCTTCCTGAGCTTGTATTGCCCACCGATCGTCTCGGTCTGGTAGGGATAAAGGCCGAACGCCGGCGCCGTCGGCCACAACCTCAGCGACTCCTTCAGGATCTGGCCGATGTAGGTTAGCTGGTTGACCTGCTGCGCCGTCGGCTTGCGGTTGATGTCGCGGCCCAGAACCCGGTCGACTTCCTCATAGGCTTTCTGAAGGACATGCGGATTATTGAGCAGGAAGTAGACCGCGAAGGACAGCATCCCGCTCGTGGTCTCGTGGCCGGCAATCAGGAAGGTGTTCATCTGGTAGCGGATGTTGACGTCGTCCAGCCGCTCTCCGCTGGCCTTGTCGACGCCGGCCAGCATGAAGCCCAGCAGATCCGGCTTCGACTGGTCGTCCGCCGGTATCTCGCGCCGCTCCTTGATGATGCGGTCGGCGATACCGTTCATGAAGCCGACGTCCTGCTCGAGCTTCTTGCGGCTCTTTCGCTGGGTGATGTCCTCGAGCGGCAGGCCGCGCATCTTCATGACGGCCTCGAGGGCACGCACCAGCGACTCGACATAGGGATGGTTGTCGCTGCGGTAGAACGAATTGAAACGGTAGTTGAAGCCGCACAGACCGATCGTATCCAGAGTGAGCGCCGTCATGTCGCGCACCACGTCGATTTCCTCGTCGGCGTTCAGGCGCTCCCATTTGGTGACCAACTGGTCGGCGATGTCGAGCATGCCCTCATGGTAGGTCTGCATCATGCGGTGCGCGAAGGTCGGCAGCAGGATGTTGTGCGCCTTCTGCCAGTTGGGCTCCTGGGTTTCGGCGGTGAACAGGGCATCGCCCCCCAGCATCCGGACGCGGCGCAGTGAACCGCGCACCGCCTTGTCGAACCGCTTCTCGTCGCAAAGCTCCGCCACGAGGTTGGCTCCCGACACGACGACCAGCGGCGTGCCCATCATGTCGAGCCAGAAGATCGGCCCCTGCTCGCGCGCGATGCGCATCAGGGCCTGGATCGGCGCGTCGCCGTCGACCGTGAGCATGTTGCCCAGCACCGGCGTTCGCGGCGGATGCGGAATCGGATGTAGCGGATTGCGCGCCATTGGTCCGGTGGTCCTCCCTGTCTTGCCCCACCCTACCCTCCCGGCGAGGGGGAGGGGAACGGCCCTCAGCGCTCGCCGACGGGCCGGTACCGGAACTCGCGCGCGGCACGGGCGCGGCCGGTCGATGCCGAGCCAGGACCCTTGTTGACGCGGGCGTACATGGCGGCGAAGACGATGTCGTCGGCGTCGAGCGTCGGGAAGGCATCGCGCATCTTCCGCGGGTCGGCGCCGCGGGCCAGCAGCGCACCGACCACCCTCACCCGGATCGCCGTGTCCTTGAACAGCATCTCGCCGGCCGGCCCGCCGGTGTCGCTTTCGACACGCCGGCGCCCCCGGACGAAGATACGCATGCGTTCGAGAGCTTCGCGTTCGGCGGCGCCGACGTCCAGCGCCACCATGCCCTTGGACACGATGTTGCCCTTTCGCACCCAACCTTCGGCACCGGGCCAGCCCTCGGCCAGCATGCGCGACAGGGCGTTGCGGTCCTTCGGCCCGAGATAGACCGGCAGCAGCCGGAACAGGCGGAGATAGACCACGCCGCGGGCGGCGATCGCCACACGGGTCTTGTCGTCGAGCGCGACTCGGAACAGGTCGATATAGATCTCGTTGCGCACGGTCTTTTCCGGAAGATCGGCGATGGCTGCCGCTTCCTTGATGGAGAAAGTCTCCGCCTCAAGACCGTGTGGCAGGCGCTTGGGCCCGACGCGCGCGCCGGACACCGCCGCCTTGGGCACCTTTCGCTTCAGGGATTTTCGCTTCGCCGCCATTCGTTCTGCTTTCCGCTTAGCAACATTAGAACGGACCGTTTCTGTCGTATAGTCGGCCGGCACATTCTCCTGGGGAGGAAACGATGAAGGTCGGATACATCGGCGTCGGCAACATGGGTGGCCCCATGTGCCGCAACATCATCAAGAAAAGCAACCATGCCGTCACGGTATTCGACCTCAATCCGGCAGCCGTAAAGACCTGCACCGATCTCGGCGCCACGGCCGCCGGCTCGGTGGCCGAGGTCACGAAGGGCGCCGACATCGTGATGACATCCCTGCCGATGCCCCGGGACGTCGAGTCGGTGGCGCTCGGCGACAACGGCATTCTGGCCAACCTCAAGGCAGGCCAGACCTACATCGACCTCAGCACCAACGCTCCGTCGACGGTGAAGAAGATCGGCGCCGCCATGGCCGCCAAGGGCATCGCCATGCTCGATGCGCCGGTCAGCGGCGGCGTCGTGGGCGCCGAGGCCGCGACCATTGCCATCATGGTGGGCGGCGACAAGAAGGTGTTCGACGACGCCCTGCCGGTACTGCAATCGTTCAGCGCCAACGTGATCCACATGGGTGGGCTCGGCACCGGCACAGTCGCCAAGTTGGTCAACAACATGATGGCCTTCTGCAACATGGCAGCCGCGGCCGAAGGCATGATGCTCGGCGTGACGGCAGGTCTCGATCCGCACAAGCTGGCACAGGTCATTTCAACCTCCAGCGGCAACTCGAACGCCTTCAAGATGTTTTCGGAGCGCGCCATCAAGGGACAGTTCACGCCGCCGTCGTTCGCGCTCAATCTCGCCCACAAGGACCTGCACCTCGCGCTGGAACTGGCCGACGAGCTCGACGTGCCGCTGCCGCAAGGGTCGGCCACACACAACCTTCAGCGCATGGCGCGCGGCATGGGTCTTGGTGGAGCCGACAGTTCGGCGATCCTGCGCGTCTACGAGACCGTGCTCGGCCGGACGATCAAGCCATGACGACCCGGCGTGCGTTCGCCACATCCTTGCTCGGGCTGGGATTGGGCGGCGGACACGCGCAGTCGGCTCCGGCCGGCGTTTGGGACGCCCTGCGGACGCCGGGGCATTTCGCCCTGATCCGCCATGCCCTGGCACCCGGCACGTTCGACCCACCCGGGTTCCGGCTCGACGACTGTACCAGCCAGCGCAACCTCTCGGCCGAGGGTCGTGTCCAGGCGTCCCGGATGGGCGACCTTTTCCGCGGCAATGGTATCGTCGAGGCCATGGTCTACTCCAGCCAATGGTGCCGTTGTCTGGAAACAGCGACGCTGATGAAGCTGGGCGACGTCCGCCCCCAGCCGTTGCTGAATTCGTTTGCCCAAAATCGCGAACGTGCCAGCCAGCAGACCGCGGCGCTGCGACCGTGGATCGCCGTGCTGGATCTTGCCCGCCCCACGGTAATGGTGACCCATCAGGTCGTGATCACGGCCCTCAGCGACATCTTTCCCGGCAACGGCGAGATCGTCGTGATGCGCCGCGAGCGGGATGGTCGCCTGGTCCTGCACGGCCGCCTCCCCACGGCCTAGAGGCCGGCGCATTGACAGCCTCCTGGTCGCTTGGAAGTCTCGCCGACGTTGATCCACAGTCCTCGGAGTGTCGATGATGCCCCTGCCCAGTCACGGCCGCTTCGACTTCAGCCCGATCGTCGACCGGCCGGATTACTCCTGGCCGGGCGGCAAGCGGCTCGCCGTCTGGATCGCCCTCAACGTCGAGTCGTTCGGTTTTGGCATGGAAGGGCCGGTGCTGGGCAATCCGTTGCCCATGCCCGATCACCGCAACTGGTCGTGGCGCGAATACGGCAACCGGGTCGGCATCTGGCGGATGCTGGAGCTTGCCGACCAGCTCGAGATCCCGCTGGCGCACCAGATCAACTCCTATCTCTACGACACGCATCCACAGATCATGGCGGCGCTCGGCAAGCGGCGGCGCGACGAGATCATGGGCCATGGCCGGACGAATTCCGAGAAGCCCGGCATGCGCCCCGAGGCCGAGGAGCGTGCGCTGATCGCCGAGGCGACCGCCGCCATCGTGAAGCACGAGGGCCGCGCACCGGGCGGCTGGATGACGCCGCTGCAGGCCGAGAGCCTCGTCACGCCGGACCTGCTGAAGGAAGCGGGCTACCGCTATCTCGTCGACTGGCCGTGCGACGACCAGCCCTACTGGATGAAGACGCGGTCCGGCCCGATCCTCAACGTTCCCTACGCCGTCGAGACCAACGACTTCCTGTCGGTCATCCACCTTCGCCAGGACGCGCCGGTCTATGCCGCCATCGTGTTCCGCCAGTTCGAGGAAATGGTCGAACAGAGCGTCACACGGCCGCTGGTCCTGGCGATCTCGCTGCACACCTTCATCATGGGCCAGCCGCACCGGCTGCGCGTGTTGCGCGACCTCTTCCGCCGCATCCTGGAGCACAAGCACTTCGATCGCGTCTGGCTGACCCGGCCCGGCGACATCGCCACCCATTGCGAAGCCCTGAAGCCCGGCATCGTTCCGGGAAGCTGATGGACGTCTCCGAGCGCGAGTGCCGGCTTGGTGCGGTGACCCTGCACACCATCGCCGCCGGAAAGGGGCCGCTGGCCGTCCTGCTTCATGGCATCACGGCCAACGCCTACGTCTTTCTGCCCCTGATGCGGCACCTTGCCGATCACTTCCACGTTGTCGCCGTCGACATGCGCGGCCATGGCCGTAGCTCCAAGCCGGCGACGGGCTATGCCGCGACGGACTACGCGCGCGACATCGAGGCCTTGATCCGTCACCTGGGCGGCGGACCGGCGCTGCTGATCGGCCACGCACTGGGCGCCCGCGATGCCTTTGTCGCGGGCGCACGCGACAACGGGCTGGTGACGGGCGTGGTCGGCATCGATTTCACGCCCTTCATCGAGCCCGCCGCGTTCGAGGCGCTGGGCCGCCGCATCAGTGGCGGCAACCGGCTGTTCGCCGATGTCGCCGCGATCGAGCAGGCGCTCGCCGAGCGCTATCCGAGGATGCCGGCCGACGCCATCCGCCGGCGCGCACAATATGGCTACGTCCGCGTCGACGACGGCTGGCGGCCGCTCGCCGCGCTCGACGCCATGCTGCAGACCGCAGCCGGCATGCGCGAGAGTTTTGAGGCGGCGTTCGTGTCGCTGAAGGTGCCGACGTTGCTGATCCGGGGCGCCGACAGCAAGTTCGTCTCACCCGACGTCTGGGCTCGCACGCGAATGCTGCGGCCCGACATGCGCATGGTCGAGCTGCCCGATGCCGACCACTACGCCGCCGAGGAAATCCCCGGTCCGATTGCCCGGGAAATCGTCAGCTTCTGGCAGCGCGACGTTCAGCGCGATCGGCCGGCCTGAGGCGGCCGATCGCCTCGTCGACCGTCATGACGTCGCCGAACGAGACCTGGAAATTGTTGAGCGCGCCGGCATGCTCCTCGTCGGTCACCGTTGCGGTAGCGTCGGACAGCAGCACGACACGAAAGCCCAGCATCGAGGCATCGCGGCCCGTGGTCTCGCAGCAGACGTTGGTCTTGGTGCCGGCAATCAGGATCATGTCGATGCCCGCCCCGGCCAGCACCTCGGGAAGCGCCGACGACCCGGGGATCATGGCGCTGTACATGATCTTGCGGACATAGAGATCGTCGGGTCTGGGCTCGAGGCGCGCGAACAGCTTGAATCCTTCGCTGTCCTCCGAGAGGCTCTTCAGGCGCCGCGCCGCGGCGTCGGGCGTCAACTTGTACTTGTGATGCGAGGCCCACTTCTCCAGGGCGCCGACGCTGGTGGTCTGGATCCAGACCACCCGGCCGCCCGCGGCCCGCAGCGCCGCCGCCATCCGGCTGATGTTGGGCACGATCTCGCGCGCCACCGGCGCCTCGTTGGGAAAGCCCTCGGCGACATAGTGGTTCTGCATATCGATGACGACCAGCGCGGTGCGTGCCGCCTCGATCGTCTCGGCGGCATGGAGCTTGCCCTGCAGCTTGACGACGCGGTCGCGGATCGCGGGCGGAACGGCATATCTGTGCATGGCCAAGCGTTGCAATTGCCTGACCGGCCGTCAATCCGCTGTCGACGATTGTGGACAGCCGATTGCGACAGAGTCGGTCTACAAGTCGCCGGCTTCCGGTCTCCGTCGGTCGCCCTACGGCAAAGCGAACATGGCGACGGCGGCCGTCGCCATGAGGGCGGTCGTCAGCCATCCCACGATCCGCTGCAACGGCGTAGCCACGAAGGCGCCCATCGCGCTCGACCGCGAGGCCACGACCAGCATCGCCGCCATGACCGGCACGGTGATGAGGCCGTTCAGGACGGCACTCCAGAACAGCGCTTTCAAGGGATCGAGCGGCGAGAAATCGACGGCGACGCCCAGCGCGATGGCCAACCCGATGATCGCGTAGAACGGCAGAGCCTCGCCCGGCGTCCGCTCCAGGCCGATGCGCCAGCCGCGCACTTCCCCGACGGCGTAGGCGGCCGATCCTGCCAGCACCGGCACAGCCAGCAGGCCGGTGCCGATGATGCCCAGGCTGAACAGCAGGAAGGCGAAGTCGCCGGCGATCGGCCGCAGCGCCGCCGCCGCCTGTTCGGAGGTCTGGATGTCGGTCTGACCCGACGCGTGCAAGGTGACGGCAGTGGTCAGAACGATGAAGAACGCGACCAGGCTGCAGAAGCCCATGCCGAGCCAGGTCTCCCAGGCGATGCGACGGAGTTCACGCGGCGCCTGCCCCGGATTGTCGATCAGCGGTCCGGCCATGGGATCGGCCTCCTCCTCTTCGACCTCCTGCGAACTCTGCCAGAAGAACAGGTAGGGGCTGATGGTGGTGCCGAAGATGGCAAGGATCATGGTGAGCGCCTCGCTCGACAGGTCAAACCGGGGCATCACCGAGCCGATGGCCACCGCGCGCCAGTCGATGTGCACAGTGAAAACCACCCCGACATAAGCGAACATCGAGAAGGTCAGCCATTTCAGAAAGCCGACATAACGGTGATAGGGCACGAACACGACCGCGAGCAGTGAGAAGGCGGCAAAGCCGATCGTGTAAAGGTGAGCGCTCCCGCCCAACACGAGGTGCGCCGCCGCTCCCATGGCGGCAAGGTCGGCGCCGATGTTCACGGTGTTGGCGACAAACAGCAGCCCGACCAGGGTCAGGACCACCGGCCGCGGAAAAACCCGCGTCATATTGGCGGCCAGGCCATGCCCGGTGACGCGGCCGATGCGGGCGCTTACCGACTGTACCGCCACCACCAGCGGCAGGATCAGCACCACAGTCCACAACAACCCGACGCCGAACTGCGCACCGGCCTGCGAATGGGTAGCGATGCCACCTGGATCGTCGTCGGCCGCCCCGGTGACGATGCCCGGCCCCAGCCGCCGCAACAGCGGACGCAAACTCAAGAACTCGACAAGAGGTGCCAGGCGGCGCCATCCTGTCGACGGGACGGGCTTCATGCCGGCCACGCTAGCACGCCGCCGCCAGCCGTCACGACTTTGCTAAGGCGGCACCCTCCACGGGCGGTTGACACAGGTCAATGCCGCGTCGCTTGGCCCATGGCTGCGTTCACCGGCACGGGCGGTTCCCGGACGGGAGTTCGGACCATGAAGTGGATTAATCCCTACCGCGGGCGCCGCGAGGACATGGTGCTCGAACAGCTCGCCGGACGCGGCGTGCACGATCCCCGCGTTCTCGAAGCGATGAAGTCCGTGCCCCGCGAGGCCTTCGTGCCAGAGGAGCTGCGCGACAGCGCCTATGCCGACCAGCCCCTGCCGATCGGCGAGGGCCAGACGATTTCCCAGCCCTACATCATCGCACTCATGGCCGAGGCGTTGGGTCTGCGGGGCGACGAGAAGGTGCTCGAGATCGGCACCGGATCAGGCTATGCGGCCGCGGTCCTCGCCCACCTCGCGCGCGACGTCCACACGATCGAACGCCTCGCCGCCCTCGCCGGCCATGCCCGCGAGACCCTGCGCCGCCTTGGCTACGACACTGTGCATGTCGTCGAAGGTGACGGCTCGGTCGGCCTGCCCGGCGTGGCGCCCTATGACGCCATCGTCGTCACCGCCGAAGCGCCCGTCATCCCGCCCTCCCTGCGCGCACAGCTGAAGCCCGGCGGCCGCCTCGTCATCCCGGTGAGCGAGGGGCCGGACGACCAGGTGTTGGTGCGGCTGACCAGCCGCGACGGCGCCCGCGAGAAGCTCGAGAAGCTGTGCCCGGTCCGCTTCGTCCCGCTCATCGGCTCCGAGGGCTGGCCGGCACGCGGCCACGGGCGCCGGTGAACCTCGTCGTCTCGCAGCTTTCCCAGGGCGACGAGCCGGTCGAGATCGTCGAGCGCAAGGGCGTTGGCCATCCCGACTCGATCTGCGACGCGCTCGCCGAGACGCTGTCGCGCAACCTCTGCCGGCACTATCTCGCCGAGTTCGGCGAAATACTGCATCACAACGTCGACAAGGCCCTGCTGTGCGGCGGCAGCGCCGCGCCACGGTTCGGCGGCGGCGACGTTCTGACGCCGATCGACATTTTCCTCGCCGGCCGCGCCGTCGCCGACGCCACGCCACTCACCGACATCGTCGTCGAAGGCTCGCGCGCCTGGCTGCGCGACCACCTGCACGCGCTCGATGCCGAGCGCGACGTCCGCCTGCACAACGCCGTGCGCTGCGGCTCGCAGGATCTCGACGAGTTGTTTCGCCGCAGACCGGCCGGTGGACGGAGCGTTGCGTTGGCCAACGACACCTCGATCGGCGTCGGCTATGCGCCGTTCACCGCGCTGGAGCGCCTCGTGCTGCGGACGGAGCAGTCGCTGAACGGCCGGCCGCGCCTGCCGCTGCAGGTGGCCTGGGGCGAGGACGTGAAGGTCATGGGCGTCCGCCAGGGCAATGCCGTTTCGCTCACGATCGCCTGCGCGATGATCGGCCGCCACCTCGCCGACCTCGACGCCTACCGCGCCGAAGTCGCGGCGATCCGGCACAAGGCGGAGGACCTCGCGGCGGAAAGCGGCTTCGCGGCGTGCGGTGTCCAGGTCAACGCGGCCGACGATCCGGCCGCCGGATCGGTCTACCTGACGGTGACCGGCACCTCGGCGGAGGCAGGCGACGATGGCCAGGTCGGACGCGGCAACCGGGTCAACGGCCTGATCACGCCGTTCCGCCCTATGAGCCTGGAGGCGGCGGCGGGCAAGAATCCGGTGAGCCATGTCGGCAAGATCTACAACGTCGTGGCCCGGCACATCGCCGAGACGATGGTGATGACCGTGCCGGAAGTCGCCGCTGCGCGCTGCTACCTCGTCAGCCGCATCGGCAGTCCGGTGACCGAGCCCGCCCTCGCCCATCTGCGCCTCGCCACCCATGACGGCAGTCCGGCGCTCGGTCTCAAGACCAAGATTGGCGAAATCGCCGAACGCGAACTGCAGGGCATCCCGGCTTGGATCGACCGCTTCGTGGCCGGCACCGTCGACATCTTCTGAGCAGCGCCCGCCTCGGCGAGGACGGCATTGTCGCGCTGCCGGTGAAAGTTGTGCTCCTTGATCTGGTGCCGCCGCGTGAACACAATTCATCGTGCACGACGCGGAGGCGCTTCATGAGCGGCAGCTTCGACGGGTTTGTTCACCGCAAGAACCTCGAACACTATCGGCGGCTGCTGGAAGAGCCGCTCGATCCCACCCGTCGCAAGACCATACAGGATCTGCTCGCGGAGGAGGAACGCAAGGAACGCGAGGACGCGGCGGCGGCACCACCGCCGCGCTCCTGAAGGCGGGCCGCCCTCTACAAGGCGGCAGGCCGCGGTGACGGCCCATCGTCCTCCTCGTCATCTGCAACGATATCGACGATTTCGGCGACTGTGCCGGTCAGCGCCTGCCCCCGGCGGGCGAGTTGGTCGCCCTGCCCCGACAGCCAGAGCGCGGCCAGCTCGACATCAGCGAGAGCGGGCTTGAGCGCCAAGATCTCGGCCACTTGCTCGCCGTCCAACTCGCCCAGCAGACGGATCAAGTCCTTGCGGTCGACGGTTGCCATGTTCCCTCCCTGCCGCCGGCCTACATCGCGAGTTCGGGCTCGCGGGCGGCGTCCTTCTTCGGCTCCTCCACCTCGGTCATGGTGGCCTCGCTCAGCAGCAGCACGCTGGCGACCGAGACGGCATTCTCGAGCGCGATGCGCACCACCTTGGTGGGGTCGATGATCCCCTCTTGGACAAGATCGACATACTGCTTGCGCGCGGCGTCAAAGCCGTAGTTGCCCTTGCCTTCCAGCATGCGAGCGACGACCACACCACCATCGGCCGCCGAGTTCTCGGCGATCTGCCGCGCCGGCGCCTCGAGGGCCCGCTTAAGCACCTGCACGCCTGTCCGCTCGTCGCCCTCGGTCAGCGCCTCCTCGCGCGCCACCGCCTCGGTGCAGCGCAGCAGCGCCAGCCCGCCGCCTGGTACGATGCCCTCGGCAACAGCCGCCTTGGTCGCGCTGATGGCGTCGTCGAGCGCCTCCTTCTTGGCCTTCATCTCCGACTCGGCCGGGGCGCCCACCTTGATGACGGCAACGCCGCCCGCCAGCTTGGCCACCCGCTCGCGCAGCTTCTCCTTGTCGTAGTCGCTGGTCGAGGCCTCGATCTCGCGGCGCAACGCGGCCACGCGGCCGTCGATCGCCGCCTTCTGGCCGGCACCGCCGATGATGGTCGTGGCGTCCTTGTCCACGACCACGCGCTTGGCGGTGCCGAGGTCCTTGACCGTCACGCCGTCGAGCTTGAGGCCCAGTTCCTCGGAGATGACCTGGCCGCCGGTCAAGATCGCCATGTCCTGCAGCATCGCCTTGCGACGGTCGCCGAACCCTGGCGCCTTCACGGCGCAGCTCTTCAGGCTGCCGCGCAGCTGGTTCACGATCAGGGTGGCCAGCGCCTCGCCCTCGATGTCCTCGGCGATCACCAGCAGCGGCCGCGCCGTCTTGGCGACCTGCTCCAGCAGCGGGATCATGTCCTTTAGGGCGGCGATCTTGCGGTCGCACAGCAGGATGCGCACGTCCTCCAGCACTGCCTCCATCTTCTCCGGGTTGGTGATGAAGTAGGGCGATATGAAGCCACGGTCGAACTGCATGCCCTCGACCACTTCGAGCACCGTCTCGGTCGTCTTGGACTCTTCTACCGTGATGACGCCGTCGTTGCCGACTTTCTCCATGGCATCGGCCACCATCTCGCCGATCGCCGCGTCGTTGTGCGCCGAGATAGTGGCGACCTGGGCCTTCTCCTTGCGGGTGCTGACCGGTCTGGACAGCGACCTGAGCGCCCCGACCGCCGCCTTCGCCGCGCGGTCGAGCCCGCGCTTGAGATCAATGGCGCTCGCACCTGCCGTGACGTTGCGCACGCCATCGGCAAAGATGGCGTGGGCCAGAATGGTCGAGCCCGAGGTGCCGTCGCCTACGACGTCGCCGGTACGCTCCGCCGCCTGGCGCAGCATCTGCGCACCGAGGTTCTCCTCGGCGTCCTTCAGCTCGAACTCCTTGGCGATGGTCACGCCGTCGTTGCAGACCAGCGGCGCGCCCCACTTCTTCTGGATCAGCACCGACTTGGATTTGGGCCCAAGCGTGACGCGTACCGCGTCGGCAAGCTGCGTGGCGCCGCGCAGGATCTTCTCGCGCGCCGCCGACCGAAACATCACGTGTTTGTAGGTCATGGGACGGGCCCCGCTCCAAAGTGAAGGTTTTCAGTCTAGAGGCCGCCGAGACGTCGCGACGTGATCCAGATCAAGGGCCGGCCGGTTACGACTCAGGCCGCAGCGACGGTCTCTGCGGATTCAGTCAATGGTTCCCTCGAGGAATTTTCTCTCCTCGACCGGATCGCCTGGCCGCGCCTCGATTTTTCCGTTCCCTTCGGCATGCCGCCTGTCCACTCTGCCGTCCATGACCGCAGAAGCACCTCTCAAGAAAGACAACTGGGGCTGGCGAGCCCGGATCGGCCTGTTCATCGTCGGCAGCGAAGCCGTGCCGGAAGCCGAATGGTGGGCGATGGCGCCGGGCGGCGTGTCGATCCATGCCGCCCGCGTGACGTCGGCCGCGCCCTGGGCGCGCTGGCGCGCCGACCGCACCGGCGTCGATCTCGCCGACGACCTGCTGCGCGGCGCCAAACAGTTCGCCGCCATGCGCCTCACCGCCGCCGTGCTCGCCCACACCTCGAGCAGCGTCGTGGGCGGCAGGGGCTGGGACGACGCCACGGCCGCCAGCCTCTCCGCGGTGCTGGGCGCCGACGTCGCCGTCACGACCAACGGCCTCAACACTCTTGCCGCCCTCCGCGCCTCCGCTGTGAAGCGGCCTTTCCTGGTGCTGCCGCCGTGGTTTCCCGACGGCACGATGGAGGCCGCCGTGCGCTACTACACCGATCATGGGTTCGCGCCGGCCGGAGTCCTGCGCATGGACCCCGGCCGCAAGTGGCGGGACCTGCCGCCGCAGGATCTTTATGGCCACGGCCTGGGCTTTGTGCAGGAGGTCGAGCCGCTCCACGCCCAGATCCTGAAAGGATGCCCGGCCGAGGCGGACGGCGTGCTGATCGCGGGCACTGGCTTCCGCTGCGTGGCCATCCTGGAAACGCTGGAGCAGGACCTCAAGCGGCCGGTCGTGTCGGCCAACCAGGCGAGCCTGTGGCGCTGCCTCAGACTGTCGGGCGTGCGAACACCGGTGCAAGGCTACGGCAGCCTGCTCGCGTTGTGACCAAAGCGGTCGCCGCAAAGCGAAGGGGCGGTCCTGAAATGGACCGCCCCCGCCGGCAAAACCTGAGTATGGACAGCTTGCGAAAAATACGCGTCGGAAAAATCTATGCTCGAAATCCGGACCTGGGTGTCCGATGCGGCGATCCTAGTACGTCGCCCTCTGCCCGGCACGATGGCTTCATGTGTCAATTGATTTGTCACAGGCTCTGAACGCATCCCGCGCGTTTGCTTCGGCCGCGGCTCATGAACGCGATTTCCGAACACCTGCGTGTCGCGAAACGCCAGCCGCGCGGCCAGGCCCCTGATCCGGAACGGCTTTTCCCGCACTTTCCCGACACCTGCCTGTCGGGAAAATCCCGGGCCTGTCGGGAAATCCCGGTGTCGGAAAATCCTAGACCTGTGCCAGCCGCGCCAGAAAGCCCGGCAGCGTCCGCCCCTCTGCCAGCAGGTAGCGCGCCATGGCGCCGGCGACCCGCCGCACCGCCGGCCGGCCGCCCATGCGCTCGCGCCAGGCTTTTAGCCGCGGCTGGGCGTTGGTCAGAGGCGCGCCCATGCGCTCGCCGAAAAGCTGGGCCATGTAGAAGGCGATGTCGGCGAAGCCGTAGGGACCGGCCAGCCACGCCTCCTCGCCGCCGGAGGCCGCCAGCCGCCGCTCCAACTCGTCGTAGAAGCGCGCCGCCCCGTCGTGGGCGCCGGCGGCGCGGCGATCGCCCATCAGCCGGATGATGTGCGGGAAGTAGACCTCGTCGGACTTGTGCTCCAGCAGTCGCGCCCGCGCCCGGGCGCGCGGCTCGGTCGGCCACAGCGGCGGCTCCGGCCGGACGCTCTCGAGATATTCGAAGATCTGGGTCGAGTCGAAGATCTCCAGGTCGCCGTCGACCAGCACCGGCACCTGGCGCTTGGGATTGATGCGCTCGACCTCGGGGTGCTTGGGCGTGTAGAGCGCCTTCATGTCGAACGGCACCATGACCAGCTCGAAGGCCATGCCCTTCTCGCCGAGCGCGATCTCGGCCTTGGCGCCGAACATGCTGAGCGGACCGGAATAGAGCCTCATGCGACGACGCTAGCACGCGCCGTCCGCGCGCCCGTCACGAGCTTGTCTCGGCGTCACCGGCAACGACGCTCATGCGCCAGATGGTCGGCGCTCTCGGACATTGCTTCGCAATGTCCTGACGCTCATCGGCCGAGCCTCTGGCTCGGCCGGAACCCGTTCACGATCGGGTAGCGCCGTTCGCGGCTGACGTTACGCGAAGTAATCTTCACACCGGGCGGCGCCTGGCGGCGCTTGTACTCCGCCCCCTCGAGCAGGCGCCAGATGCGGTCGACGACCGCGGGATCGTGGCCCTCGGCCGCCAGCTCGGCCGGGCCGAGGTCGCGCTCGATCAGGCCTTTCAGGATGGCGTCGAGCACCGGATAGGGCGGCAGCGAGTCGGCATCCTTCTGGCCGGGCCGCAGTTCGGCCGACGGCGGCTTCGCGATGATCCGCTCCGGGATCGCCGCGCCCTGCCGGTTGCGCCACCGGCAGAGCTCGAACACCGTGGTCTTGTAGACGTCCTTCAGGACGTTGTAGCCGCCGTTCATGTCGCCGTAGAGCGTGGCATAGCCCACCGCCATCTCCGACTTGTTGCCCGTCGTCACCACCATGCCGCCCAGCTTGTTCGACACCGCCATCAGCGCCACGCCCCGCGCGCGGGCCTGGATGTTCTCCTCGGTCACGTCCTCGGGCCGGCCGTCGAACAGCGGCGCCAGCATGGTGCGGAACGCCGCCATCGCCGGGCCGATATCGACGATGTCGTAGCGGATGCCGAGCGCCCGGGCGCAGGCCGCGGCATCCTCCAGCGACTCCCGGCTGGTATAGGGCGACGGCATCATGAGGGCGTGCACGCGCGAGGGCCCCAGCGCGTCGGCCGCCACCGCCGCCGTCAGCGCCGAATCGACGCCGCCCGACAGGCCGATCACCACCGAGGGAAATCCGGTCTTGTTCACGTAGTCGGCGAGGCCCAGCACCATCGCCCGGTAGATCGACTCGATCTGCTCCAGCTCGGGCGCGATCGCCGCCGGCAGGCACTCCCAACCGCCTTTTGACGACTGGCCGTTGCGGCGGAACTCGACCGTGGTCACCTCCTCGCGGAACGAGGCGAGCTTGGCCTTCAGCCTGCGGTCGGCACCCAGCACGAAGGAGCCGCCGTCGAACACCACCTCGTCCTGGCCGCCCACCTGGTTGAGGTAGACGAAGGGCAGGCCGCTTTCGACCACGCGCTGGACGCCGAGCTGCACGCGCACGTCGGTCTTGCCGACCTCGTAGGGCGAGGCGTTGGGCACCAGCAGGATCTCGCCGCCGGTCTCGGCCACGCACTCGACGACGTCGGGCGTCCACACGTCCTCGCAGATCGGCACGCCGATCCGCACACCCTTGAACACCAGCGGCCCCGGCATCGGGCCCGGCGTGAACACGCGCTTGTCGTCGAACACGCCGTAGTTCGGCAGGTCGACCTTGTAGCGCTTGCCCAGCATCTCGCCTTTGTCGAGGGCGAGAATGGCGTTGTAGAGCTTGCCGTCCTCGGCCCATGGCGCGGTGACGAACAGCGCCGGCCCGCCGTCCTGCGTGTCGGCGCGCAGCGCCTCGACGGCGTCGCGGCACGCCGCCTGGAAGGCCGGCTTCAGCCAAAGGTCCTCGGCCGGATAGCCCGACAGCACGCTCTCGGCGCAGAGCACGAGATCGGCGCCTTGCTTGGCTGCTTCCGCACGCGCGGCGCGGACCTTGGCGAGATTGCCCAGAACGTCGCCGACCTTGGGGTTGAGCTGGGCGAGGCCGACTTTCAGAGAGTCTGTCATTTGTCCGCGATATTGACGGCTTTCGCCGCGGAACGCACGCCGGCCACAGACTCGGACTCCTCTCCGGCGAAGCCGGGGAGGTGGCCGCGCAGCGGACGGAGGGGTCATGGGGCTCAGCAGGATCGCTCTTGCCCTCGACCCCTCCGGCGCTTTGCGCCACCTCCCCCGATGACGGGGGAGGAGAAGATCCAAGAGCCATATGCGCGCCCTTCAAACCGACGCGGTCGTCCGCTAGGCTTCCCCGATCACGCTGGGAACGATCCGACGTCTGCACTCATCGAGGAGCGGTCGCATGTTTCACCCGCAAGCAAGACCCTTCCGAGGCAATCGCAAGATCCTGGTGGCGGCCATTCTCGCCGCGACCGGACTCGCCACCGGCCCAGCCACAGGTCAGACGTGGGATCATGCGCACGGCGATCCCGCCAACACCGGCTTCATCGACACGCGGACCGTGCCGGCCACGGCGCCGGTCCGCGTCGTGGGCGGCCTCGGCTTCTCCGCGCCGGGCTCCGGACCGGTGATCGGTCCGGACGGCACGGTCTATGTCGGCAACAGCCTGGGTGAACTGCGCGCCTTCCGTCCGAACGGCGACCTCAAGTGGCAAACGAGACTTGCCGGCCGCGGCATCGTCGCCTCGCCGGCGATCGGTCGGGACGGCGCGATCTACGTCGTCGGCGTGCTGACCGCCCGCGACAATCGCGACGGCCGCCAGCGACTGATCAACCAGGGCGAGCTCTACCGCATCGATCCCAACACCGGCTCGCTCTACTGGGTGGCGCCCTTCCCCGGCGCGGGAGAGGCCGGCACTGCCGCGACCACCGCCTCGCCCACGATCTGGCGCTCCGGCAATGCGCAGGTCGTGATGGTGCCGGTGCTGCATCCGCAGGGCAGCCTGCGCATCCTCGCCTACTCGATCGGCGGCCAGCTCCTCCACGAACAGATCGTAACGACGCGGACCGTGCAGCCGATCACGTCGGAGGGCGCGAGCCTCTGCGACATCTTCTGCGTCGACAACTGGTTCGGCCTGAACCGCCGTCGCCCGCGGCCGGATCAACCGGCGGCCGGCGACCTGCCGGACAAGCTGGAAGGGCCGCTGCCGAGCCTGGGAGTCTTCACGCCCGGCGGCGCCGGCGCGCCCGTCGTCGTGGTGGCCGACGACGACCGGCACCTCGTGGGCTATGCCTTCTCGCCCAACGACGGGTTTCGCGAGACGTTCCGCCGCCACCTCGCCAACGGCACGCTGAAAATGTCGTCGCCGGTGCTGCTGCGCGACGGCCATTCCGCGGTCGCGGCCAAGGCCGGCGACCAGGCCTGGCTGCTGTTCGGCGGACCCAACGCGGCCAACGTGCCGGAGATAAAAGTCCCGCTCGGCGCGGCGACTCCGGCGCTGACGGCGGACGGCCGGTTGATCACCGTGAGCCGCGCCGGCGGCAGCGCCGAGGCGCGCCCCGCCTCGCCCGCCACACCGGCCCGCGCGATCCAGTTCGGCGGCGAGTCGGTCGCACCGGCCGCCGCGTCCTGCAGCCATGTCTTCGTCTCGACGGAAAGCGCGCTCTATACCCTGGACGCCGCGAGCCTGCAGCCCGTGGCCAGCCATCCCTGGCGCGGCGGCGGCCTGTCGTCACCCGCCATCGCGGCCAACGGCGCGGTCTATGCGCTGGCCGGCGCGACGCTGTCGATCTTCCCGGCGCCGCCCGGCCCGCCGCCGACGACGGCCTTCACCTGCACCCGGCCCGGCGCGAACCCTTCGCCCGGAGGCACGACCGGCGGCCCGGGCGGCGGCGCGGGCGGCGGTTCGGTGGCGCCACGCTGACGGCGGGATTCCCACAGGACGCCGCGGCCGCGCGACCGTAAGGTCGCCGGAAGACGACGCCTGAAGCCCGCAGTCCCACGAAGGCCAGAATGAACCGACCCGACGACGCGCCCGCCGGACGCCGGCTGTTCGACAGCCATTGCCACATCATCGACCACCGTTTCCCGATCGTGGCCAACCAGGGTTACGATCCGCCGGACTTTCCCCTGGAAGCCTATCGGGCGCAGACGCGACCGCTCGGCGTGGTGGCGGGGGCCGTGGTGTCCGGCTCGTTCCAGGCCAACGACCAGACCTACCTGATGGACCTGCTGCCGCGGCTCGGCGCCGGCTGGGCGGCCGTGACGCAGATCCCGGCCGACTATCCCGACGCCGAGATCGCCCGGCTCGATGCGCTGGGCGTGCGCGCCGCGCGCTTCAATCTCTTCCGCGGCCGGATCGACAGCGTCGACGCCATCGTGGCCCTGGCCACCCGAGTCCATGCGGTCGCTGGCTGGCATTCGGAGATCTACGCCGATGCCGCGGCGCTGGCGCCCCACATCGGTACGCTGTCGAAGCTGCCGCAGCTCTGCATCGACCATCTCGGCATGACCGCGGCCGGCCTGCCCGCCCTGCTCGACTTGGTGGCGGCGGGCTGCAAGGTGAAGGCCACCGGCTTCGGCCGGGTGAAGCTCGACGTGCCATCGACGCTCGAAGCCATCGCGCGCAAGAATACCGGCGCGCTGGTGTTCGGCACCGACATTCCCTCGACCCGGGCGGCGCGGCCGTTCCAGCCCGCCGACATAGATCTCGTCGAGAAAGTGCTCGGGCCGGAGCTCGCGCAGAAGGCGTTCTGGGACAATCCGGTCGCGCTCTACCGGGTGAAGATCGCGGCAGCCTGAGAGGCCTACTCCGACTCAAGCTAGTAGCTCTGCACAGTGATTTGACTGTTTGAGTTTCCATCGCGGTAGCCCTCGTGCTCATACGGACCGCGGGCCTCTGGCCCGCTCATGGTCAAGGCGCATGTGAATGCGCCGGAGCGAGCGAGACGCTCGCGGTCCGCATGAGCATGACTCTGAGGTCCTCGAATGACCTGCATCGACTTCTAGAGCGTGATGACTTGAGGTTCGGTCGTTCATGGGAGCGCGCCACTCCAGTGGCGCTCAGCCTCTTGAGCGCCACTGGAGTGGCGCGCTCCTCCGATCAGCACTCCCCGCCGATTCCACCTAATGCCATCCCGCTCTAGTCGGACCCTGAGGCCGCGCGGCCGCGCTGGCTCACTCGGCCTGCCGGCGCGCCCGCCATTCCCACGGCATGTCGAACGTGCCGGCCCACAGGCCGCGCTGGGCCTCGCGCGCCTCGGCCTCCTCGGGCTCGTAGTCGGTGCCGTGCGCGGCGAACACCAGGGCCCAGCCGGCGCGCACCATCTCGGCGCCGAGATCCATGTCGCCCAGCCGGCACAGGGCGGCAGGCCGGCCCATGGCATCGCTGCTGCGCGGCAGGCAGACGACCGTCGGCGCG
>JAIETA010000162.1 GCA_019745575.1 Reyranella sp.
GCCAGCGTGCGGTTGGCGCCGACCACGACGTATTGATAGACCCAGCCGACGCCGGTGGCGTCGGGCCCCAGCGTCGGCTTGACGTCGGCCGGCAGCTTCATGGTGCCAGAGTTCAGATACTCGAGCACGCGGCTGCGCGCCCAGTAGATGTCGGTGCCGTCCTCGAAGATGACGTAGACGAACGACACGCCGAAGAACGAGAAGCCGCGGACGGCGCGACTGCGCGGCACCGCCAGCATCGCCGTGGTCAGCGGATAGGTGACCTGGTCCTCGATCACCTGCGGCGCCTGGCCCGGCATCTCGGTGTAGACGATCACCTGGATATCGGAGAGATCGGGGATGGCGTCGAGCGAGATGCGACCGATCGCATAGAGTCCGCCGCCGGTGAGAGCGAAGGTGGCCATGAAGATCAGCAGCAGGTTGCGCGCCGACCAGCGAATGACCCCGGCGATCATTTGCCGTCTCCCGCGGTGAACGCTGCGAGCGCGGCCCGCAGGTTGCTTTCGGCGTCGATCAGGAACGTGGCCGAGGTGACGACCCTCTCGCCCGGCTTCAGCCCCTCCAGCACCTGGACGTAGCCCGGCACGCGGGCGCCGAGCTTCACCGGCCGCGGCTCGTAACGGCCTTCGCCGCGCTCGACCAGCACGATCTGGCGCTTGCCGCTGTCGATCACCGCCGAGTCGGGAACGGCGACCCAGCGGCCCGGGATCGGCGCCTCGATCTCGACGGTGGCCGCCATGTCGGCGCGCAGCAGCCCGTCGGGGTTGGCGACCTCGATGCGCAGCCGTGCCGTGCGGCTTTCCTTGCCGACGCCGGGGTAGATGAAGGTGACGCGGCCGGGGAAGGGCCGGGTGGGCCAGGCGTTGACCGTGACCTTGGCCATGTCGCCCGCCTTCACGAAGGCGAGGTCCTGCTCGTAGACCTCGGCCAGCACCCACATCGTCGAGGTGTCGACGATCCGGAACAGCGTCTCGCCCGGCTGGTAGCGCATGCCCTCGATCGCCATCTTCTCGATCACCGTGCCGGCCGCCGGCGCCGGCACGGCGATGGTGCGCGGCGGGCGTTCGCCGCGGCGCAGCCTTTCCAGGTCGATCTCGGGATAGTCGAGATTGCGCAGGCGGTTGTCAGCGCCGCTCTGCGTGCCGCGCGACAGCATGAATTCCTGCTGCAGCACGTTCAGTTCCGGGCTGTAGACCTCGAACAGCTTCTGGCCAGCGGTCACGACGTCGCCGGTGGCGTTGACGTGGAGCTTTTCGATCCAGCCGCCGAACCGGGGCGCGATCACCGTCTGGCGGCGTTCGTCGTACTGCACGGTCGCGAAGGCGCGCACGGTGCGGGACAGCGCACGCTCCTCGACCGCCTCGCTGCGCACGCCCAGCCGTTGCACCTTGTCGAGGCTCACCTTGACGACGTTGCCGTCCTCCGGCGCGCCCTCGTCCTCGCAGACGGGGATGTAATCCATCTGCATCGAGTCCTTCTTCGGCACCGGCGAAGTGTCGGGCGCTCCCATCGGGTTGCGGTAGTATTTGACCTTGCCGCCGCAGACGCCGGTCGCCGCGGCGACCGCGGGCGCGGGCGAGGCCATGGTCGTGGCGAGCGGCAGGTCGCCGCGCAGCCACAGCATGGCGCCGGCGCCGGCCACGATCCCGGCCAGGGCGGCGACCAAAACGATCGCGAGTCCGCGACCGGCTTTGCGGCCTTCGATGTTCGACATGCAACTTTCCTTCCAACGGCCGCGCGCACCCATGACGGGGACGTGCACGCGCGGCGACACGCGACGTTCAATCGACGGTCAGAAGGTCAGGATCTCGGCGGGAAGGGATCGGGCGGCGGCGATTGGCCATGCAGAATGGCCACCGACGCCGGCCAGACGGCCATGCCGGCTTGTTCCGACGGCACGGCGAAGGTTTCGACGCCAAGGCTCGGCGGCGTGGCTACGCACGCCTGCAGGCAACTCATGGCCGCCGGTTCGCAGGGGCCGGCGTCGCATTCGGGGCAGTGCTTGCACGGCTCGGAGGCCGCCGTCTGCACCGGCGCCGACGCGATGGCAATGGCGGGCAGTGCCGCCGCCAGAACAGCGAGGCAGCCCAGTAGGCCGGCGAGGAGGCGCAGACGTAACATTGTCACCATAATGCACCACCCGTGGCCGCGCGCCAATCAACAGATCGTCACGACCTTGGTATCTCCGGTTGGCCAAACGGGCGCGTATCCAAATATTGCCGCAATGATCAACACGATTGCGAGCAGGAACCCAGCCAACGTGGGAAGCACCGTAACGACCATGCCGAAGGCGCGTCCGCCGGCCCCTGAAGAATAGCCGAGGTAGAATGCGACGCGGCCAATACTGAAGAGAACGGCAGCGCCTACGATGAGCGAAAGCGCAGGCCCGCTTAGCAGCGTAGCAAGTGCAAGATGCACACCGACAGCCATCACGGCCTGTTCTAGTGTGTTTTGCAGAAATGCAGCCTTGATGGCGAGCTGAGCGCTTGGCGGCCCCGCAGCGGAACCGCCCATGTCTGCTGCCGAGTAAAAGCGGACGCGCGACACCATTCGAACGCCTATCAAGATCCAAACCAACACGAACACGTCAACACGTAAGACAAAGGCCAGGCGATCGAGCATGTCGACCGGCAGATTAAAGAGGCGGGGCAGAATTAGGAAGCTCGCGCCGAGCAGGAGCACGCACAACACAGAGGCCGCAAGTGCGGCGCGCCGAATCCTTTGCTGCTCGGTTCGTAGGTTCATGTTGGTTGGGGGGGTGGGCGCTGTAGAAGCAGCAAGCCGACCCCGCTAACTATAGCAACATCGGCAAAATTAAACGCGGGCCAGTGGTACTCATTGATATGAAAATCGAGAAAATCTGTGACGCCACCCCATCGTATTCGATCAGCGATGTTGCCAAGCGCACCACCGATTATGAGGCCAATTGCGGCGCCGCTCAGCCGTGTGCGTGTTCGCCAGAGCCACACGGAAAGTACGGCAACAAGCGCTAACCCCAGGACGGTAAGTCCCCACCACGGGAGTCCTGTCAAAAGTCCAAAGCTCACGCCTCGATTGCGGGAGAGCACTAGGTTGAAAACTGGCAAGACCTCGATGCCTGCTTCGAACTGCGAGTAGAAGGCTATTGCAGCGCCTTTGCTCAATTGATCGACGACGTATGCCGCGATAGCGCAAACCACCCCAATCCTTTGCGCTGACCACCTCATGTCACTCGCTTGGCCCGCCTCAGATCGGCTCGCGCGTCGACAATGATCGACCAAGCTGATTGCAGGAACAAGCCGGCGATAACAACCGCCACCACGAGATCGGGCCACGGCGTGCCTGTCCACCATACGAGGCCGGCTGCGACGACCACGGCGGCGTTACCGATCGCGTCGTTTCGCGAGAACAACCAAACAGCGCGCACATTCGCATCGCCTTTGCGATGCGGAATAAGCACGAGTGCGGCTGCGACGTTAACGGCCAGAGCGACCGCACCGAAGAGCCCCATTAACTCTGGCTCAGGCTGATTGATCACAAACACTCGATACGCGGTGTACGCAAGTACACTCACGCCAAGCGCTCCGAGAAATAGTCCCTGCAACAACGCGGCTTTCGCGCGTGCCTGCAATCCCCACCCGATGGCGATCAGACCGAGAAATGAAATAAACCCGTCGCCCAGGAAATCGAGAGCGTCGGCTTTCAGCGACTGCGAGCCGGCAAGGAACCCGCCGACGATTTCAATCGCGCCGTATCCGACATTGAGAAGAATGACGATCCAGAGCGCGCGCTTGTAGACCGGCGTCACGTGCGAGAAGTCGGGAATTTTGTCGTCGCTATCATCGTCGCTCAGTCGCGTGAGTTGGTATCCCAGGTCAGTGATGGTGCGTTCAATCTCCGGCAGCGGTTCGGTCTTATCATCAAGCCGCAGCGTCATTTCCTGCGAGGCAATCGAGACCCTAACATCGTCAACACCAAGAACCTTGCGCGTCGCGCCTTCTATTTTTGTGGCGCATGACGAGCAGTCCATCCCGGTCACGCGGTATCGCACTGGAGCGTTGAGTGTTGTTGCAGTCATATTGGCTGTCCTTGTCATTGGTCGCCCAAGTATACATCCTGTAGTAACTACAGAAACAAGGGGGGCTAATCCCATGATGGCTATTGGTGCTCTTTCAAAGAAAAGTGGGGTCCATATCGAGACTATCCGCTACTACGAGCGCGCCGGGGTCTTGCCGAAGGCGCGCCGTTCCTCCAACCGTCGCAGAGCGTACAGCGAAGAAGACGCTGACCGGTTGACGTTCATCCGCCACGCTCGTGATTTAGGATTTGATCTCACCGCCGTCCGCGCTCTGCTCGCGTTGCAGGAGCGTCCTGAGCTATCCTGTGAGGCCGCGTCGAAGCTGGCGTCTGCTCAGCTTTCGGCCGTCGAAAGCCGTCTCAGTCGCCTTGCTGAATTGCGGGTTGAACTGAAGCGCATGGTACGTGCTTGCAAGAACGGCCGCGTCAGCGACTGTCGCGTGATTGATGCCCTCACGAAGATGCCTTGACCGTCGTCACTCTACGGGCGGTGGAGGATCCGGGAGGCCTATGTTGATGACTCCCCCGCCGGCCGCAGGTGCCGGGGCATGCGTCACAATCTGCGGCACCGCAATGAGGAGCACGACGGTCAAAACTTGCAGGACCAAAAAAGGCACCGCGCCCCAGTAGATCTGTGATGTGGGTACAGAGGATGGAGTTACGCTTCTAAGATTGTAGAGAGCAATCCCAAATGGCGGATGCATGAACGACGTTTGAAGATTGACCGCAAGTAGCACTGTGAACCAAACCATATCGATGCCCAAGCTGCGAGCGATCGGTGCAATCAGTGGCAAGACGATGAAAGCGATCTCAAAGAAATCCAAGAAGAACGCCAGGAAGAATACTGCGATGTTGACGAATACAATGAAGCCTACTTGGCCAGCCGGCAGAAACTTGAAAAGCGATTCAATCCAGAGATGACCTTCAAGGCCGCGAAATACCAGAATGAAAAACGATGCTCCGAGCAATAGAAAGATAATTCCGGAACACAGGATGCCGGTAATGGGCGGCACCGTCACGACTGACCGTTCGTGATGAACTTGTCATAGGTGTCCATCTCCCCGCTATCGTCGTCGAGCCCTTCGAGGGGTGTATCGGTGTCGAACTGAAGGAGCGATATCGAAAAGCCGAGCCGATCGGAGAAGAAAGTTATTTCTCGCACTGCCTCGGTGCCTCGACTGAAGGTCCATACGCCGGGCGGCAGCGCTACGGGGTGCTCGGCCCGAGCATGGGCGCCGGTCGAGCCCATCCCGGCGATCGACTTGTCCGGAATCTCCATGCCGGAGCGGATGAAGACGCCAGACTTGTAGGCTGCAGTACTGGCCCGTCCCCAAAGGGCGAAGCCATCGCATGCCACAACCATCGCCGCCCTCGTGTCGGTGAACTCAATCCACTTGCGCGCGGCGGCCATAAGGGAAACGTCGTACCTGTCGATCACGTGGTCGAGCAGGGGCCGCGACATCTCCAGGCCGGACACCTGCTGACGGTAGTCGTCGATCGGCATGAGAAGGTAGGAAGCGAACGTGTCTGCTTCTTCCTCCCGATCCCGTTCCGCGATTTTCCACTGGTTGAGCTGAAGGGGCAGGCACTCGAAGTCGAAGCCGTCGGGAAGCTCGCCGTCGCGATAGTGGGCGGCGGTCAATGGTCGGCGATGGAGGAGGTAGTGCCCGAACTCGTGGCCCAGGGTGAAACGTTCGCGCCCGCGGTAGCGCGACTGGACATTGTAGAGGATCTGCCAACCAGGCTGGCGGCGGCGTGCACGGAGCATGCCTTCGAAGCCGTCGATGTCGACGCCCTTGATGTCGGTGATCGGGTCTTCGTGATTGCGCGACACCTCTCGGGCGAGCGCCGCAACATCGACTGGGAAACGATCCTCCCCAAGCACGGTACGGAGGAGGATCGTTAGACGGTTGGCTTCGCGTATGGGCGATTTCCGACCCACGTCGTTCATTGGTCGTCGGTATCCAGGATCTTCAGCATTTCCCTGAGCTTTTCTTTGTCCTTCGTATCCATCTTCCGATATTTTCGGAAAAATGCCTTGTCGGTGGCGTCTGCCTCGGTAACGTCATCTGCGATGATCAGGTAGTCCGTCGTGGTGTCGAGCGCGATGGCGATCAGATGGAGTTTTTCTGCAGACGGGCGCGCCACGTCCTTGTTCTCGATCTCCCACATGTAGCTCTTGCTTGATCCGACGCGTTCGGCGAGCGCCTCCAGTGTCAGCCCTTTCTTTCGTCTGAGTTCACGTACGCGATCTCCTAGGGGGGATGGCAAAGGTATCCTCCTGATTCACAGGTTCGTAGTTGCGCTACATCTAGGCCTTGACACGCAGTACCCGCAATCCCTACTTTTGGGTTCGCTGTAACGAACAATTACTCGCGCTATTACCCTACCTAGGAGATTCTGCATGACGAAAGAAAAACGTCCGCCGGGCACCCATCATGTGGTGCCCAGTTCCCAGGGTGGGTGGGATGTCCGCCGCGGCGGCGCCGATCGCGCCGCTGGGCACTTCGTCCACAAGGTGGATGCCGTAGATCGCGGTCGTCAGATCAGCCGCAACGCCGGCACTGAGCTCAAAATCCACAATCGCGATGGTCGCGTCGGTCAGAGCGACAGCCACGGCCGCGATCCCCGCAACATCAAAGGCTGAGAGGGATTCGACCATGGGCACCGTCACCAGCTTCATCCGCAATACCCCCAAAATCTCCCTTCGCGCCTACTTCGACCAAGCGGGCATCCAGCTGACGCCGCCGGTCAATTGGGATGCGCCGGGCGACGTCGTTCGCCCCCTTCTTCAGGCGGTCGATGAGATGGACCCGGTGACGCGCGATGGGCTTGAGACGGTAGCTGAGCGGGTCACCGGCATGGCCGACGAAGCGGGGGAGGCGGCGATCTACAGCATCGCCCAGGACTCCGCTCTGCTCGACACCCTCCGCAACGCCTATGACCGTGCCCTTTGGATGTACATCAACGAAGCCGCAGGGTTCCGGCACGCGGAGGAGGTCCGCTTCACCGACGAACGGCGTCGTGGGCGGATGTGGGACGGGTTCATCGGTGAGCCGAACCTGGTGCTGAGGCGCGACCCCGCTTCCCTCGATGCCTTCAAGGCCGGCATCCGGGACCGGTTTCAGTCGAACAATGTCCACGTCGACCTCTTTGACCGCAATAGACCCACCTTCGAAGGCACGGACTGCGCGCTTGTTCAGGCCACAGTCTATCGTGAGGGCCGCCCCGACGATTTCCTTGAGTTCGTGAACGGGGCGCTGGACCGTCGAGCCCGCCGGCCGGTGTTCGAGGCAGCCATCACCTACGAGCAGGCGACCGGCGTTATCGAGGTCGTCGCCAATGATCGCGACAGCCGCGAGGACATGGTGCGCCTCTTCGCGCGCGATCTTCTGGCGTCCGAGTTCCGGCAGGAGCGGTTGCCGTTTCGGCAGTTCGATCTTGGGGTATTGCGGCAGCCTTTCACTTTCCCGACCGATCCCGCTGACGGCATCGAGTCGGTTCGGGTCAACCATCTGCGCCTCATGCCGATCGACACGGTGGGCGAGCGCGTGACGTTCGAATGCATGCGCCAGGCGACCCAGACGATCTGGCAGATGGCGCAGGAACGCTTCGGCGCCAACAACCCGCTGCTCGGCGGCTGGGTGGTGACGCAGGCCAAGCTCACCATCCGCTTCCATCCGGAGGCAGGATCTCGGCGTGGCAAGACGCTGCCGCTGACGATCACCATGCCCCATGGCTGCGATCTAAAGGACCGAACCGAGCGTGAGCGCATGATCGGCGACAAGTACCTGCGCCGTTGGGGCATCGTGCGGGATGTCTGAGACGAAGCAGGACCTAAGCCACGGAGCGGTTGATCTCCTGCTCAGCATCCTCGACGCGCCGAGCATGACGATCTCCGCCGTGGCCATGGATCGCTATCACGCCAAGGCTGGCGCTGAATTGCTGGCTGCGGGTGCGCTTCATCCGGACGGGTTTGAGCCCGTGGCCGTGACGTGTGCCGATCACGACGATGCGGTAGTGAGTGTAGTCTGGGACGAGGATCAGCGGCGGCACGGCTACTTCAGTCCGGCTGTCGGCATGGTCGGCGTCGAGGATCGCGCGCTCTGCCGGTTTCGGCTGCAGCCGTCTTGGCTTCTTGGCTGGCTCGCCGGCGAGCTTGGATTCTCGGGGTTGACGCGGCCTGCCGAACTCGTGACCGATCGTCTGTGGGATATCGGCGACGTCTGGCTGGGAGATCGGAAATCCGACCGGCGGCAGACGGCGATCTATTTTGCTCGTCGTGTCGGGGAGCCCGGCGCCATGATGCGTGCCCGCGTGGCGTTGCAGTCCAGGGCGGGTCGTCCACCCGGGGTCATCCTCGCGTCTTCCCCCGTCGGGGTAGTTGATGGCCTGGGGGATGCGGCGATGCCCTCGCTGATGCCACTCACCCGGTGCGCCAAAGCTGGCGTCCCTGCGTTCACGCTGGACTTGGCGACAATCCGGACCGCTGCTCATGGCATGAAATCATCCCGGCCTCGATCCCCCGTGCAGGTCGACGCCGGATTCCGCACAGTGCGTGTCGGAGAGCGGGAGTTCCGGTTCGGCGGTGATAAGCAACGCCAGGTGATCGAGTATCTGTATGGGGCCTGGGATCGAGGGGATGGTCGGGTCAGCACCGGGCTGATGTTTAGCGATCTGGATTTCCCCGAAATCACGCGCCTGCGGGACCTGTTCAACAAGCATCCGGATTGGAAAGACCTGATTGGAGCGGTCCGGGGGGCCTGCTGGCTGAAATGCGATGAGTTGCTGGCGGCCGGCGGCGCCTCGCCCGCAGCCGGGCAAACTTCACGTGTGCATGTGAGCATAAGGCGGCGCCTGGCACGTTAGACTATTGCCGCCAATCAAAAAACCAGCGCAGTCTTTCACTGGAAATGCTGATGAAACTTCCGGAAACGCTTCTTTGGAGGCCGTGCGATGCACGACACGAATTCGTTTGCTCGTATGCCAGCTTTGGATTCGCTTGCTGAGCAGCCGCTTCTAAGTGACATGCTTTCCTCGTTCGAGAAGGAATGCGAGACCACGTTCAAGGAGGAAAGCTACCTTGTGCGGGACAATGGCGCAGTCCTACGGCGCCCGCGCTTTCAAGGGCGGCGCCGGAAACTCGACCGGGTCTGGACGTTCGGCTCGCTTAACAGGCATTCAGGTTACTTGGAGATAAACGGCCATGTGGTCCACAGGATCGTCGCGACGGCCTTTCATGGACCAAGGCCATCGACAGACCATGTCGTCGATCACATAGACACGAACAGGCAGAATAATCGCGCCGACAATTTGCGTTGGGTGACCAGGCTGGAAAACATTCTGCTCAACCCGATCACTCGCGCGCGGATTATGCTGGCGTATGGCTCGTTAGACGCGTTCTTCGAAAACCCCGGTGCATGTTCCATTCCCAACTGGGACTGGATGAGGATCGTTACTAAGGAGCAGGCAGAAGAGAGCCGCAAGCGTCTTCTTCAATGGGCTGAAAGGGGACAGGCTTCTAGAGGCGGATCCTTGGGCGATTGGCTCTATCAGCCGAAGCCCAAAACACTGGCAGGACGCGGCGTGAATGTCAGGCGCACGGATTTCGTGAGGGAAGCGCTGCCCGAATCCGGCCCTCTCGATACGCCGTCGCTGACAACGGGCGCTGTCCAGCGCAATTGGCGGACGCCCAGTGAATTTCCTCAGTGCCCTGAGACTGTGTCGCCTGAAACGCTGAATGCTTACCGGGAGTGGCTTGCACCTGGCGTGGTGTTCGCACGAAACCGCTACGGGGAGAGCATCGTGGCAGAGGCCGGGATCTCCGACGGCGTGCTGTCCGTGGTCTGTAATGCGCCATCCGGGGTCAAAGACTGGACGCATGCCAAGGTCACTGTCCACGGTGAGGCTTTCGTCCACGAATCCGGCGGGACTTTCTTCACGCGGGAAGGCGCTATGAAAGCGCATTGCATCACTCTCGGCTTGCCGTCTGAGGCGTACGAGGGGTCGATCGACGACTTTTGCTAGAGCATGGCCCGTCGGACGAGGCACAGATGCGCTGCCCTGGCGTACATCACCAAAGCCTTTGCAGCCGGCAAGGCGGTTCGAGACGGCGGCCGATCTCTCGCAGTTCGGCGTCGGCGATCTGGCTATTCAGCGGCTCTCGAATTGCTTCATTGAGGCGGGACGAGGCGACTGGCTCACGAACGGTCGATCACCGGATTGAAAGCTGGTTCGGTGGTCGCCAATTTCCGGCGCCCCTCGGCTTAAAGAGCGCCCAAATTTTCTGATCCGTAAAACTCCTCCCGCGAGGTCCGCCTTCGGCCTCCCCGGCTCCTCCCCTCAGCTCCCGCATTCTCCCCGCAGGTTTTCGTCACCGCCTGCTGGAGAACGCGATGTCCGTCAAACACCTGAACCAGATCGATCTGGCCCGCCGCTGGAGCATCAGCCCGCGCACGCTTGAGCGCTGGCGCTGGCTTGGCCAGGGGCCCCGCTACATCAAGATCGGCGGCCGCGTCGTCTACCGCATCGACGAGATCGAGGCCTTCGAGGCGCAGCAGACCCGCGCCAGCACCGCCGAACTCCCCCAGCCGCGCGCCCTCGCACGGAGCGCCTGACCCCGGCTTCATGCCGGGTTCTCCAGGGAATGCAAAACCCGCGAGGGGAATACCTGGACCGCGAGAGCTCCGAGCGGCGTCGGAGCCCGGCAGTAGCACTACAAGACGACATCGGGGCGAGGTGACGAAGGAGCCAAGCCCATGTTCGACGACCCGTTCAATCAGGCACGGCATTTGTACGTGCCGCAGCAGATGCCGGAGGCCGCGTGATGACCGCCGCCTTCCGCATCATCACCGCCGACGAGCGCCTGGCCGAGCAGCGCGGCATCAAGGGCGTGCTGACCGGCATCTCGGGAATCGGCAAGACGTCCCAGCTTTGGACGCTCGACGCGGCCCGCACGCTGTTCCTCAACCTGGAGGCCGGCGAACTGGCGGTCCAGGGCTGGGCCGGCGACGAGGTACGGATCCGCGACTGGGAACTGGCCCGCGACATCGCCTGCTGGGTCGGCGGGCCCAACCCCGCGATGCGCGCCGACCAGACTTTCAGCACCGCTCACTACGAGCGCGTCTGCGCGGCCTTCGGCGATCCCAAGGTGCTCGCGAAGTACGACACGCTGTTCGTGGACTCGATCACGGTCGCCTCGCGGCTCTGCCTGCAATGGTCCAAGGGCCAGCCGCAGGCGACGTCCGACCGCAGCGGCAAGCCCGACATGCGCGGCGCCTACGGCCTGCTGGGCCAGGAGATGATCGCCTGGCTGACCCACATGCAGCACACGCCGGGCAAGAACGTCTGGCTGGTCGGCATCCTCGACAAGCGCCTCGACGATTTTAATCGCCCGTACTTCACGCTGCAGATCGAGGGCGCCAAGACTGGTCTCGAACTGCCGGGCATCGTCGACGAGGTCGTCACGATGGCCGAACTCAAGACCGAGGATGGCAAGCCCTATCGGGCCTTCGTCTGCCAAACGCTGAACCCGTTCGGCTACCCGGCCAAGGACCGCTCCGGGCGTCTCGACGCGATCGAGGAACCGCATCTGGGGCGACTGATGGAGAAGATCCGGCGCCCGCCAGGCAACCCGCCGCCGGAGCGCCTCGAATACGGCCGCCCCGAGGCCGACGCCATCCGTTCCACGCCCGATTCCACCGACGCGACCAAAGGAGCCTGAGCCATGTCCACCAGCACGATCGACTTCAACGGAGCGGAGACGCAGGACGCGGCTCTGGCGCTCATCCCGGCCAACACCCTGCTGAAGGTGCGGATCACCATCCGTCCCGGCGGCGCGGGCCCCGAGGGCTGGCTCACGCAGAGCAAGACCAGCGAGGCGATGTACCTCAACACCGAGGCAGTGGTCGTCGAAGGGCCGCAGGCACGCCGCCGCATTTATACGCGCATCGGTGTGAAGGGCCGGGGCGCCAACGAGCGTGGCGAGGATATCTACGCCAACCGGGGCCGGGCGCTGATCCGGGGCATCCTGGAATCCGCACGCGGTACGCGCACCGACGACCAGTCGGAGCGTGCGTGGGCGGCCCGGACCATCCGGGGCTTCGGGGACCTGAACGGTCTCGAGTTCGTGGCCAAGGTCGGCATCGACCGCGACCGCAAGAACCCGAGCGACGAGGGCCGCAACGTCATCGCCGCCGCCATTGGCGCCGAGCATGCCGACTACGGCCGCCTGATGGGAGCAGCTCCCGCCGCCGTGCCCGCTGCTCCCGCGGCGACGCCTGCTTTCGCGTCGGCGGGCAGCCAGCCCGGCCCGGCCCAGCCCGCCGCCGGCAATGCCCCTTTCTGGGCGCGGTGAGGGAGGCAAGCCATGATTCCCAGGGACTATCAGCGGGCGGCGGTCGGCGCCGCCCGGGCCAAGACCGCCGCGCACGGCAACACGGTTCTCGTGTTGCCGACGGGATCGGGAAAGACCGCCATCGCCGGCTTCTACATCGGTGAGGAGGCAGCCCAGCGCCCGGACGACCGGTTCCTGGTCCTCCAGCACACCGACGAACTGATCGAGCAGAACCGGGGGACCATCGGCACGGTCACCGGTCTGCCGGGCAGCGTGGTCAAGGCCGAGCAGGACGACTGGTCCGGGCGCGTGGTCTTCGGCAGCGTCCAGACCCTGGCGCGCGCCAACCGCCGCAGCCGCATGGGCGCCGTCTCGCATCTCGTCATCGACGAGTGCCACCGCGCGGCGGCCGACAGCTACCAGAACATCATCGGCCATGCCCGGTCGCTGAACCCCGGCGTAAAATTGCTGGGCCTGTCGGCGACGCCGGAGCGCGGCGATGGGCGCAGCCTGCGCAAGACTTTCAGCAACGTGGGCTTCCAGCTCTCGGTCGGCACCCTGATCGAGCAGGGCATCCTCGTCATGCCGCGCACCTTCACCATCGATCTCGGGCTTGGCGACGCCCTGTCCGGGATCGAGGCGATGGCGGGCGATTTCGACATGAACGCCGCGGCGCGCGTCCTCAATCACTCGGTGCTGAACGACACCGTCGTCGAGCACTGGAAGGCAAGGGCGACAGACCGTCGGACCATCGCATTCTGCGCCACCATCGAGCACGCGGAGTCGGTCGCTGCCGCTTTCCGGGCGGCCGGCAAGACCGCCGAGACAGTTACCGGCGAGATGAAGGCCCGTGACCGAGCCGATGTCATCGCCCGCTTCGATCGCGGCGAGGTCCAGGTACTCACCAACTGCATGGTGCTGACCGAGGGTTTTGACAGCCAGCCCGTCGGCTGCATCGCGATCCTGCGGCCGATGCTGCACAAGGGCACGTTCATCCAGGCGGTCGGGCGAGGCCTGCGCAAAGTCGATCCCGAGCGCTTCCCCGGCATCATCAAGACCGACTGCATCGTCCTGGATTTTGCCGGCGCGGCGCAGCGTCATGGCTCGATCGAGCAGGATGTCCGCCTCGATGCCGAGGAGGAAGAGAAGGGGGCGGCTCCGTACAAGATCTGTCCGGATTGCCAGGCGGAGCTGCCGCTCGGCACGTCGGTCTGTCCCTTCTGCGGCCATGTCTGGCTGCGCGAGGCGCGCGAGAAGCGGGTGCTCGACAGCTTCGACCTCACCGAGATCGACCTGCTGAACCGCTCGCCGTTCCGCTGGTGCGACCTGTTCGGCGACGATCATGCCCTGGTCGCCAGCGGGTTCGATGCCTGGGCCGGCGTGTTCTTCGACGGCATGCACTGGCATGCGGTTGGCCGGCCCCGGCAGGGTCGCCTGCGCCACCTCGCTGTCGGCGACAGGCCTCAGGTACTGGCGGCGGCCGACGACTTCCTGCGCCAGGTCGAAAGCACCGATGCCGCGTCCAAGAGCCGGGGCTGGCTGTCCCAGCCCGCCAGCCTGAAGCAGCAGGATCTGCTGCGGCGTGCCGGCTATCCCGATGCCTCGCTCGACTTCGGCCTCTCGAAGTACGCCGCCAACTGCCACCTGAACTTCCTGTGGAGCCGCGACGCCATCAGGGCGGCGGTGTTCCGGGCCGGTCTCGCGAGGGCGGCGTGATGAGCGAGGCCGTCCCCCATGTCGGCGCAAAAGCGACTGAGGCTCTGGCACCCGCGTGGCGCGCTCTGCGCGGTCTGCCGGCGACCGACCCGTGGCTTTGGCTGGTTCGACCCGGTTCGCTCGAAGCGGCCGCGGCCATCGGTCTGGTTCTGCTCGATGGCCTGCCAAGGGTTCTGGTCGCGCTTGGCTGGGAGGTCCTTCGCCGTGGTTGACCTCACCGAACAGGAGAAGGCCGCGATCGGCGCGGCGATGAAACCGGTCGCCGAGATCATGGCCGAGATCGGCTGGTCGGTGCGGCTGAACGAACTCACCGAGCAGCAGGTGCTTACGCTGATCGAATGCGCGGTCGGCGGCTTCCAGGACGCCATGCACGCAACTGCCAGGAAAGACACATCGGAGGTCCCTTACTGATGAACGCCCCCCTCGACTTCAATCACCGGCCGAAGGAACCGACCTTCGCCGACGCGCTGAACGAGCGCATCGACCAGGCGCTGGTGGCCGAGAACGACGCCCGCGTGCCGCGCTCGTATCTCGGTGGATCGCGTCTTGGCGATCCCTGCGCGCGCCGCCTGCAGTACGAGTTCCTGTGCCTGCCGCGCGATCCCGGGGGCGGGTTCTCGGGCAAAAGCCTCCGGATCTTCGCGGTCGGCCACAGCTTCGAGGATCTGGCGGTCGAATGGCTGCGCAAGGCCGGGCTCGACCTCCGCACCCGGGATCGCGACGGTGAGCAGTTCGGCTTCTCCGTCGCCGGCGGCCGGGTGCAAGGCCATATCGACGGCGTCGTCGTCGCGGCACCGGAGGGTATGGCGGTGCCGGCCCTGTGGGAGTGCAAGACGGCGAACGCGAAGAACTGGCGCGAGATCGTGCGGCGCGGCGTGTCGGCGGCCAAGCCGATCTACGCCGCCCAGGTCGCGCTCTACCAGGCTTATATGGGGCTGACCGAGGCGCCGGCCCTGTTCACGGCGATCAACAAGGACACCAGCGAGCTGTGGCATGAGCTGGTGCCCTTCGATGGCGGTCTCGCCCAGTCGATCAGCGACAAGGCGGTTCGCATCCTGCAGGCCTGTGACGCCGGCGAATGGCTCCCTCGGGTGGCCCTCGAGCCCGGCTACTACGAGTGCGGGTACTGCGCATGGAAACAGCGGTGCTGGGCATGATGGCGCCCGACATCGCTCCCCCGGTGATTCCCGACGCCGTCGCCATCGCGGCCTTTGCCGAGGTCGTGTTCGGGTACTGCGAGGGCTGGGTGCCGGTGCGGGCGCTAGCCGAGAAGGGCGCCTCAGACCGCCCGCCGCACACACCATTCCTCGAGGCCGATCAGGATCTGGCGTCGAAGCTCGCGGTGCAGGCGGACTGGGCATCGGAGTCGGGAATGGCGTTCTATGTCGTGCCCGGCACCGTCATGGCGCCCGGCGAGGCTAAGGCAGAGGACGTCGTCCAGACCCAGGTCGTGCTGGTCGATCTCGATCACGGGGACATTGCGGCCAAGCGCGATCACCTGCTCCAGCATCTCGGCGTTCCCACGCTTGAAGTGGCGTCAGGCGGCGTCACCCCCGAAGGGCAACGCAAGCTCCATCTCTATTGGCAACTGACCGAACCCGCGGTCGGTGAGGACATCGCCAAGGTGTGCCGGCTGCGCCATGCAATCGCGGCCAAGGTCGGCGGCGATCCCGCTTTCCGTTCCGCGCATCAGCCGATCCGGGTGGCGGGCTCCGTGCACGCCAAGGGCGGCCTGCGGCGCCCCGTCGAGATCCTGCAACGTGTCGCCGCCGAGTTCGACCTGCATGACCTGGCCGAGGCCGTGATGGCCATGCCGCCGCTCGAAGGCGAGGCGATCTCCGAGTTCGACTTCAACGACGCCAGTGCGGGCAAGGGCACGGTGACCGAACTGTTCGGTCGGCAGATCCGCGAGGGCGGCGTCGACGGCACGACCCGCTTCGACGCGCTGTCCCGGGTGATCGGCTACTGGATCCGGCGCTGCCGGGAGGGCCATGTCGAAGCGGCCCAAGCCTGGCAGGAAATTGTTGCCTACAACGAGGCCCGGATCGATCCGCCCTGGCCGCTCGACCGGCTGCAGCACGAGGCCGAGCGGCTGTGGCAGCGCGACGCCGAGCGCAGCGGCGACCAGCCCGGCGGCCCTGGTCAGCCGCCAAGCGATGGCGGTCCCCAGGATGAGGCTCCGCCGCCGGAGTTCACCGAGGACGCGCTCGCCCTGGAATTTACCCGCCGGTACGGCGAGGATTGGCGGTTCGTGGCCTCCTGGGGGCAGTGGCTCGTCTGGACAGGCGCGCATTGGCGTCACGAGACCACCCTGATGGGCATGCACCTGTCGCGGCTGGTCTGCCGGGAAGCCGCGGCGCGATGCACGCGGGCCCGGGTGGCTGCCAAGATCGCCAGCGCCTCCACCGTCGCGGCGGTCGAGCGCCTGGCCCGAGCCGACCGGCGGCATGCCGCGACCAGCGAAGAGTGGGACCGCGATCCATGGGCGCTCAATACGTTGGGCGGTGTCGTCGATCTGCGTACCGGCAGCCGGCGCGATCACGACCGGGCCGATCGGATGACCCGGATGGCCGGCGCGGCGGGCGAAGGCGACTGCCCGATCTGGAAGGGCTTTCTCGCGACCGTCACCAACCATGACGCCGACCTGCAAGCCTACCTCAAGCGCATGGTCGGCTACTCGCTGACTGGGCTCACCGTCGAGCACGCGCTGTTCTTCCTCTACGGCACCGGTGCCAATGGGAAGTCAGTGTTCTGCAACGTCGTTGCCGCCATCCAGGGCGACTACGCCACGACCGCGCCGATGGACATGTTCATGGCCACGACCGGCGAGCGTCACCCGACCGATCTCGCGGGCCTGCGCGGCGCGCGGTTCGTCTCGGCCGTCGAGACCGAGCAGGGACGTCGCTGGGCCGAGAGCAAGCTGAAGCTCATGACGGGCAGCGATCCGATAAAAGCCCGCTTCATGCGCCAGGACTTCTTCGAGTTCATGCCGCAGTTCAAGCTTGTGATCGCGGGCAACCACAAGCCCGCGATCCGAAACATCGACGAGGCCATGCGGCGGCGCTTCCACATGGTTCCGTTCACCGTGACCATTCCGAAGGCGCAGCGGGACAAGACCCTCACCGACCGCCTGCTGGCCGAGCGCGACGGCATCCTCGCCTGGGCCATCGAGGGCTGCCTGGAGTGGCAGCTTGTCGGCCTAAAACCGCCGGCGGCCGTGCAGGCGGCGACCGACGAGTATTTCGATGACGAGGATGCGATGGGCCGCTGGATGGCGGACGCCTGCATCACCGGGGCGGCCCGCACCGAGCTGGTCTCGGGGCTCTACGGCAACTGGAAGCTCTGGGCCGAAGCCGCCGGCGAGTATGTCGGCTCGATCCGCAGATTCTCCGAAAACCTCGCCGCTCGTGGTTTCGAGAAATGGCGCGAGCCCGGAAGCACTGGAAGGGGTTTTCGCGGCATTGCGCTCAAGCCCGCAAATCGTTCGACCACCGACATGGAGTTTTGAATACGATGCAACCCCAAGAATTGCGCAAGACCACGCGCCTGACCGATCTGACAGATCAACCCGTTATAGACGTCACGCACGCGCGCACGCGCGATACGGTGATAACCGATTCATCTGTCATATCTGTCAAGGTGCCCGACCTCGCCGGTCGACTGGCTATGCTCGCCCTCGACTTTGGCACCACCACCGGCTTCGCGCTCCGCGACGCCGACGGTGCCATCACCAGCGGCACGGTGTCGTTCCGGCCCAGCCGCTACGACGGTGGCGGCATCCGCTACCTACGATTCCGGGCCTGGCTGGAATTGGTCGCCGAGAATGCCGGCAGCATTGGTGCGGTCCACTTCGAGGAAGTCCGCCGGCACCTCAGCACCGACGCCGCGCATGTGCATGGCGGCCTGCTGGCGACGCTGACCGCTTGGTGCGAGCAGCGCTCGATCGCCTACCAGGGCGTCCCCGTCGGCACGATCAAGCGGCACATCACCGGCAAGGGCAACGCCGACAAGGCCGCCGTCATCGCCGCGATCCGGGCTCGCGGCTTCAACCCCGTCGACGACAACGAGGCCGATGCGCTGGCCATCCTGCTGTGGGCCACCGAGACGCAGGGAGGCGTGCGATGAGCGCCGACAGCATCCTGAAGCACGCAGCCGGCGTCCTGGCGGAGCGCAGCAAGGCCTACGGCGAGCCGGGCAAGGCGATGGCGGCAATCGCGGCGCGCTGGTCGCTCACGCTGGGCCACCCCGTCACGCCGGCCGAGGTCGTGCTCTGCATGATCGACCTCAAGCTGACGCGCCTGGCGCGTGATCCCAGGCACCAAGACTCGATCCTCGATATCGCTGGCTACGCCGCCATGCTGCATGAGGTGACAAAATGATCGCTCGGATCTACTTCGGGCGGCTTTTGCCGAACAGCGAGGTTCCAGCGAGGCCGCGCTGCCCGACACGGGGCCGCAAGGGCTTCTGGAAAAGTCGGGTCAGGTGCGTCTTTGGGCTGACCTGCTCGGCGCCCGGTATGACCAGCTGGCTTCCGTCCTTCGCATACCTGGCTTTGGGAGCAGGGCGCGGCTTTTCCGTTCCCGGAATGACCAACTGCTGCCCAGCCGCCGTGCGCTCGACATTGAAACGTTGTCCGACCATCGCGCATCTCCCCACACGTCATCCCCGCCCGGAAGCGAACCACGCCGAAGGCGTCACGACAATCGGGGAAATCCGCCAATGAAGTGGGCACCCAAAGGATTCGGTGGAGAACGCAGGCCGCCAGAACACATCAAGCGCGAGGGCTGGCAGGCCCAGCGCGTGCTGGTGATCGAGGCCGACGACGTGCGGCTGACGTGGCCGGAGCGCGAACTGGTCCGCCAGCTCGGCGAGAAACTGTACGGGCAGAAGCCGGGGAGACAGGAGAGCCGCCATGAATGACTGGACCCCGGAGATGGTCGAGGAGCGGCTGATCGAGGCAGCGTCAGTGCTGCGGCGCCTGCCGGCACCCCGCAAGCAGGGCTACTTCAGCACCTGGCCAGCGATGTTCGTGGAGTTCGGCGATCTCGTGGGCCAGACGCCGGAGCCGATGCGCCTGCCGCCGCCGTCGGCTGCCGCGATCAGCCGCATGGAACAGACGCTCGGTTGGGCCGCTTGGCTCGAATCGGTCGACGCGAAGATCGTTCTGATGCGGGCCGGCGGCGAGCGTTGGAAGGAAATCTGCTGGACGGTCGGCCTGTCACGCGCGACAGCGCATGAGCATTGGATATATGCGCTCTGCCTGATCTCTTGGCGCCTCAACGGTAGGCAGCGCGGCAGCGACGTCTCGAGGCGCCAGATGATCAGTGATAGACGAGCCGCGAACAGATGAGAAGTTCCTCGCAAAATGTCTGTCAGACACTTTTCTATCAGACATATTTGGCGAAAGTGGCTAGGTTTCTTGCCATGCTCGCGAGAGGCATGCGTGCTGCGGGCAACAACAACTCCTCGAACAAGAAGCCGGCGGCCACGCCTGACGCGACCACCGGCTGATTGATCGAGCGGGTTCTATTCGGCGATCCGATATACGCGACCGCGGTCGTCGACCTTCTCTGACTGGACGTCGAGTCCCAGCTTCTTCTTTAGCGCGCCGGCGATGGCGCCCCGCACCGTGTGCGGCTGCCAGTCGAGCGCCTTTGCGATCTCGACGATGGTCGCGCCGTCCGGCTGCTTGAGCATGGCGATCAGCTGCGACTGCTTGCTCTCGGCGCGAGGCTTGGCCGGCTTGGCGGCTGCCTTTGGCTTGGCGGCACCCTTGGTGAGCGCGATCTTCTTGGTGGTGCGTGCGGCGTTCTTCGACATGACGTGGACCCTTCGATGAAGCGGGCCACGACCATCGCGGCCCTGCTACGGGCCCGAGCCCCGGTTGCCGCGGCAAAAGGGGCGATGACGTTGCGCGTCGCGCTACTCGGCGTGCTCGCCTTCCTTGAAGGCGCTGTCGGTGATGCGCTTCAGCAGCTCGGCGTAGTGGGCGAGGGTGCCGACGTGGCCCCAGTCGACCTCGTCAGGTGCGACGCTGAAGTGGTCGTCGCTCAGCGCCTTGAGGCGCGCGAGCATCGTGTCGATCTCGTTCTTCTTGGCGATGTAGGCGTCGAGCACGGTGCGGCGCATGTCGGTCTCCGTTGTTGGTGAGCGCATAAGCGCTTCAATCGCGGCACGAGCCAACCACACAAGCGGATCATTCGATTGCTTTGTTGGGAGCAACACGATCATGGGATTACAAGCGCTGCGGTCGCGCGTCGCGCTGGCGGATCTGCACACCGCGGCGCTGCCGCCCAAGGTGGCGGACAGGTTCTACACGTCGCCGGCGTGGATCGCGCTGCGCGATCGCGTTCGACGCGAAGCAGGTGGACGATGCCAGGCGCCCGGTTGCGGTCGCGCCGAGCGGCGCATGTTCGCCGATCACATCGTCGAGCTGAAAGATGGAGGAGCACCACTGGATCGCACGAACGTCTGGCTGCTCTGCGCATCGCACCACAGTCTCAAGACCGTGGCTGAGCGCGCGAAGCGCACGGCGCAGAGGCCGGGGGGACCTTGATCCTTGGGACCTTTGGGGCGCGCTGCCGCGTGGGGGCTCACGCAGAGAATTTTTCCCGTCCGCCAATACCTCCAAGAAAGGCCCCGTTTCGGGGCCTCCAGCTGAAGGGCAACAATGACCGCTAAGAGGGCGCAAAGCCGCCGTGCCGGCAAAGAATCCGGCGCGGTCGCCGAGACTGGGGCCAGGTGGCCAGCCGACGCCGTGGAGCGCCGGCCTGTGGCGGCTTTGGTGCCATACGCGCGGAATGCCCGGACCCACTCCGACGAGCAGGTCGCCCAGATCGCGGCTTCGATCCGGGAGTGGGGATGGACGATGCCAGTCCTGGTCGACGAAGCCGGAACAATCATCGCCGGCCACGGTCGCGTGCTGGCAGCCCAGAGGCTGGGGCTGGCCGAGATCCCGGTGATGGTAGCGGCCGGCTGGTCTGAGGCCAAGAGGCGGGCGTACGTCATCGCCGACAACAAGCTGGCGCTGAATGCCGGCTGGGACGAGGACCTGCTGCGGATCGAGCTGGGTGAGCTGAAGGGACTTGGCGTCGACCTAGGCCTTACTGGCTTCGGCGAACTCGAGCTGGAGAAGTTACTGCTCGACACCGATGGCGAAGACGACCCGGACGAAGCCCCAGAGCTGCCCGCCGAGCCGATCAGCCGTCCGGGTGACCTCTGGATCTGCGGCGTGCACCGTGTGCTGTGCGGTGACGCGACGGTCCGCGCCGACGTCGAGAAGCTGCTGGACGGCGAACTGGCCGACATGGCGTTCACCGATCCGCCCTACAACGTGAACTACGCCAACTCGGCCAAGGACAAGCTGCGCGGTAAGAACCGGCCGATCCTGAACGATGCGCTGGGCGAGGGGTTCGAAGCCCTTCTCCACGCCGCCAGCACCAACATGCTCGCCGTTACCAAGGGCGGCATCTACATCTGCATGTCGTCGTCGGAACTTGACACGCTGCAGAAGGCGTTCCGCGAGGCCGGCGGTAAGTGGTCGACCTTCGTGATCTGGGCCAAGAACACGTTCACGCTCGGCCGCGCCGACTACCAGCGGCAGTATGAGCCGATCCTTTATGGCTGGAAGGACGGCGCCGACCATTACTGGTGCGGCGCCCGCGATCAGGGGGATGTCTGGTTCTTCGACAAGCCGGTGAAGAATGATCTCCACCCGACGATGAAGCCGATGGCGCTGGTCGAACGTGCCATCAGGAACTCGTCGAAGAGCCGGGATATCGTGCTCGACCCTTTCGGCGGGTCGGGGACGACGATGATCGCGGCGGAACGGACGGGGCGCCGAGCGCGGTTGCTGGAGCTGGATCCCGGGTACACCGACGTAATCGTCAATCGCTGGGAAGGGATGTCAGGGAGGAAGGCCGAGAAGGCTGCAACATAACATTTCTTCCTGATGGTGTTGCCGAGCGGTCATTTGGACGGGCCGATGAATTTTTCGATGAGCTGCCAATTGCCTTCGAACCTTTTGAGGTCTTTGGGGCCAACTGCGCAGTGCATGGACTCGAAGTTCTTTGGCCGAATGCGTCCCTTGTAGCTCCGCAAGAAGTGGTTCTGCAGGTCCTTGAGCTCGAAGATGAAGAACTCATCCGCGCCTTGCCCGACCAGGAGAACGAAAATGCACAGAAGGTTGGGGACCGGCAAAGCCTTCTTGCCGCGAACCACTTGTTGACGGCCTTGGAATTCGATTGTCAGAAAGGTGTCGATTCTGAACTGCCAGGACCCACCTCGGATCGTCTTGACCTGAACCGGCGTGGCATGCCCTTGGGCATTGGCTGCGAGTAGATCGAACATAGGAACGTTGCCGGCGAAGGGCGCCGCCACATAGCCTAGCCGCCCCAGCTCAGCCGCAACGAGGTGTTCACCAATCTGGCGGGCGAGCTGCATTTCTCGGCCGGTTGCTCGCATCTGAGTCCTTCCTCAACCCCCGTGCGAGGGCATTGGCGCCCTCACCTTCGCAACTCTGATACTACAGGATTTGTTCATTGACCCGCCATGGACGCGGCCGTCCTCCACACGTGCCGACCGATGAGACCCGTAACCTGGTCGAATCTCTGTCGGGCTTTGGCATCCCCCAGGACGAGATCGCCCGCCTGGTGGGTGTCGATCCCAAGACACTGCGCTTCCACTACGTCGACCAGATCGAGCTGGGGAGCATCAAGGCCACGGCCAAAGTGGCGCAAAATCTGTTCACCATGGCGTGCAAGCCGACCCGGGAAGGGCTTTCGGCCGCGATCTTCTGGCTCAAAGTCCGGGCGGGCTGGTCGGAGTACACGCCGCGGCCGCGGGGCGAAGAGCCCCTGGGCAAGAAGGAGTCGGCTGAACGAGAAGCGCTGACGGCCGGTGACGGTACCGAGTGGGGCCGCTTGGTGAACTGAGATGGAGCCGTGGTCTCTGGCCGTACCGGATTGGCGGGAACGCATTCGGACGGGGCGGTCGCTGCTGCCCGATCTGCCACACCTCAATCGGGCCCAGGCCAAGCGGGCGATCGCGATCTTCAACAAGCTGCGGCTGCCTGACGTGATCGGCACGCCGGCACTCGCGGAGGCGGGGGCGGACTGGTTCCGCGAGATCGTGGGCGCGCTGCATGGGTCGTTCGACCCGGCCGCCCGGGAGCGGATGATCCGCGAGATCTTCCTGCTGGCGCCGAAGAAGAGCTCGAAGACGTCCTATGCCGCGGCGCTGATGGTGACGACGCTGCTGATGAACGAGCGGCCCAGGGCCGAGTTCCTGCTGGTGGCCCCGACAGTATCGCTGGCGCACATCGCGTTCAGCCAGGCGCTGGGCATGGTCGACAAGGATCCAGACGGGTTCCTCCGCAAGCGCCTGCACGTGCAGGAGCACCTGCGCAAGATCACGGATCGGCGGACTAAGGCGACGCTGGAAATCAAGGCGTTCGACACCACGGTGCTGACCGGCGTGAAGCCCACCGGCGTGCTGCTGGACGAGTTGCACGAGATCGCCAAGGTGGCCGCCGCCGAGCGGATCATCGGCCAGCTGCGGGGAGGGCTGCTGCCCAACCCCGAGGGCTTCCTGGTGTTCATCACGACGCAGTCGGACGAGCCGCCCCGCGGTGCGTTCCGGGCGGAGCTGATGGTGGCGCGCGCCATCCGGGACGGTAAGGCCCAGGGAGCCATGCTGCCGGTGCTCTACGAATTCCCGGAGGGCATCGCCAACGACACGGCCGACCCACCGGCCTGGCAGGATTCCAGCAAGTGGTGGATGGTGACGCCGAACCGGGACCGGTCGGTCACCATCAAGCGGCTGGAAGACGACTGGGCGCAGGCGAAGGCCAAGGGCCAGGGTGAGATCATCCGCTGGGCGTCGCAGCACCTGAACATAGAAATCGGCCTCGCACTGCGCTCCGACCGCTGGGTCGGTGCCGACCTCTGGCAGCGGGCCGCCGACAGGACGCTCACCCTGGACGCCCTGCTCGAACGGAGCGAGGTGGTGGTGATCGGCATCGACGGCGGCGGCTTGGACGATCTGCTGGGCCTGGCGGTGCTGGGCCGGGATAGGGTCACCCGGCAGTGGCTGCTGTGGTCACGAGCGTGGGCGCATGGTTCGGTGCTGGAACGGCGCAAGGGCGAGGCCTCGGTGCTCCGCGACTTCGAAGCCGCCGGCGACCTGCGGATCGTCACCAATCTGGGCGACGATATCGCCGAGATCGCGGCGCTGGCTGAGCGGATCGACGAGACTGGCAAGCTAGGCTCGGTCGGCCTCGATCCTTTCGGTGTCGGCGCCATCGTGGACGCCCTGGCCGAGGTCGGCATCGCCGGCAACGACCGGGTGGTCGGCGTCACGCAGGGCTGGAAGCTCACCGGGGCGATCAAGACCGCCGAACGCAAGCTGGCCGACGGCACTTTTAGCCATGGCGGCCTTGGCCTGATGGCGTGGGCAGTGAGCAACGCGAAGGTCGAGCCCAAGGGCAATGCCATCGTAATCACGAAGCAGGCCTCGGGTACGGCCAAGATCGATCCGCTGATGGCGGCGTTCAATGCGGTGGCGCTGATGGCCATGAACCCCCAGGCCGTCGGCAGGTCATATCTGCGGTCGAGCGAGATGCTCGTTCTTTAGAGGGAATCATGATGAAGCTGCTCGCCGCCGCCGTGCGCACAATCGCAGGGGTGGTGCCCGGTCTTGTCCGCGATCTGGCGGGCCTCTGCGGTGTCGGCCTCGTCTCCTACGGGGCGTGGATGATCTACCCGCCCGCCGGCTTCATCGCCGGTGGCATCCTGCTGATCGTCGGCGCGCTGCTCATCGCCCTCGGCAATCGCGCGGCGGGCTGATGGCAGGATTGTTCGGTGCCATGGCATCAGGGCTGCGGCGCCGCGAATTTAAAACGACCGACGCCGGGAACCTCAGCTGGGCGGCGCTGTTCGGGCAGCAGAACTCGCGGGCCGGCGTGTCGGTCAACGTCGACAGCGCTCTAAAAGTATCGACGGTGTTCGCCTGCCTACGCGTCCTGGCCGACGGCATCGCACAGGTGCCGCTAAAAGTTTATCGGGAGAAGACCGACGGCTCGAAGGAACTGGCGAAGGATCATCCTGCCTACCGGCTGCTGTCGAGGCGTCCAAACGACTGGATGACCTCGTTCGAGTTCCGGCAGGTCATGATGTTCCATGCCGCCCTGCTTGGGAATGGCTGCGCCTACATCGGCCGCATCCGCGGCGTCCCGAAGGAACTCATCCCGCTGGTGCCCGGCAGTTATATGATCGAGCAGGCCAGCGACTACACGCTGACCTACCGGCTGACCGACCGTGGTGGCCGAACGACAGTCCTGCCGCGTGAGGACGTATTCCACCTGCGGGGCCCCAGCTGGACCGGCGCCGCCGGCCTGGATGCCCTGCAAGTCGCGCGCGAGGCGGTGGGGCTTGCCATTGCGACAGAGGAGACGCACGCGGCGCTCCACGCCAACGGCACGCAGCCAGGCGGCGTCCTGTCCGTAAAGGGCTCACTGGATGACGCTGCCCGGGCCCGCTTAAAAGAATCCTGGGCGCAGTACCAGGGCGGGCTGGCGAACCGGTTCAAGACGGCAGTCCTCGACATGGACAGCACCTGGACGCCGCTCGGCATGAAGGGCGTCGATGCCGAGCACCTCGACACGCGACGGTTCCAGATCGAGGAGATCTGCCGCGACCTAAAGGTGTTTCCGCAGATGGTGGGCTACGCCGACAAGACCGCGACCTTCGCATCGGCCGAGGCGTTCTTTCTGGCCCACGTGATCCATACGCTGAACCCGTGGATCGAGAACTGGGAGCAGTCGCTGGCACGCGACCTGTTCCCCGACGAGGACGACATTTTAGCGAAGTTTTCCATGCAGGGTTTGTTGCGCGGAGACAACGCGGCGCGTGCCACCTTTTACGCCAGCGGCATCACCAATGGCTGGCTGACCCGTAACGAGGCGCGACGGCTAGAGGATCTAAACCCGATCGAGGGGCTGGGCGACCCGCTGCTACCGCTCAACATGAGCACTCAGAACCAGCGCGATGCGCTACTGGCCCCCGGAGGTACCTGACATGCTGCGTACCACCCGGCCGTTCGAACTGAAGTTCGCCGCCAGCGCGAAGCCGGGGCAGTTCTCCGGCTACGGTGCGGTGTTCGACAACATCGACGATGGTGGCGACAGGATCGTCAAGGGCGCCTTCGCCGACTCGCTGGCGGACTGGAAGGCCAGGGGCAAGATGCCGAAGATGCTCTGGCAGCATGGTCTGGGCGCATCGGCGGAAGACATGATGCCGGTCGGCTACTGGACGGCATTGGAAGAGGACGACCATGGCCTGAAAGTCGAGGGGCAGCTGGACCCCATCGATACCGAGCGCGGCCGGACGCTCCTTGCGGGGCTAAAAAACGGCTCCATCGACGCCATGTCGATCACCTACGTCGCCGTTGACTACGCCTACGGCAAGACCGCCGCCGAACCTTTCCGCACCATCGGCAGGGTCGACCTTTACGAGGTCGGTCCGGTGCTCTGGGGCATGAACCAGTTCGCCTCTATCGACGAGGCGAAGGCCGCCTACAAGATCAAGACCATTCGAGAATTCGAGACCTTCCTGCGGGATGCAGGCGGGTTTTCGATTGCCGACGCTAAGGCTATCGCCAGCGGAGGCTTCAAGGCCAAGCCCCTTCGGGATGAAGGCGGGGCGGATGCGCTGGACGTCCTGCGCGAGCGGGCAGCCGGCTTGTTCAAAACCACCTAAACCAGAAGGACGACATCATGCACATGATGAACCACGAACAGCGGAGGCGTTTGCGCGCCGAGCGCAAGGACGCCGGCGGCGATGCTTCAGAACTGAAGAACCTGATCAGCACCGTCATGACGGGCTTCGAGGAATTCAAGAAGGCCAATGACGAACGCCTCAAGCTCGTAGAGAAGGGCAAGACCGACCCGATCCTCGAAGCCAAACTCAAGAAGATCGAGGACGACATCGCCAAGGGTGAGGAGGTCAACAAGCGCCTCACCACGGTCGAGCAGGAGGCCAAGAAGGCGGCAGACCTAAAGAAGGAGCTGCAGGACCAGATCGACGCGCTTGAGCTCAAGCTGAAGCGCCCAGGGTCCGGCACGCCGGAATTCAAGGCGGCCCTCAAGGCGCATCATGACTCCTGGGCGCGCGGCGTGCTGACCTCGATCGCGAGCGGCGGCCTGCCGACCGCGGAGGCGCAGAAAAAGGCTTTCGACCGCACGATGGCCGAAGCCAAGGCCCTCGGTATCTCCAACGACACGACCGGCGGCTACCTGGCTCCGGTCGAATTCGTGCGCGAGATCATCAAGGGCGTGACCGAGATCAGCCCGGTCCGCTCGCTCGTCCGCGTCCGGTCGACCGTCAACAAGTCGATCATGGTGCCCAAGCGTACCGGCCAGTTTGCCGCCGTGTGGGTGGCTGACCAGGGTACGCGCTCGGAGACCGACGGCCTGCGCTACGGAATGCTCGAAATCCCGACGCACGAAATGTACGCGCTCATCGACATTTCGCACCAGAACCTCGAGGACTCCGCGTTCGATCTCGAGGCCGAAATCCGCTCGGAGACCGACGAGCAGTTCGCGCTCGCGGAAGGCACCGCTGTCGTCAGCGGCAACGGTGTCGGCAAGCCGGAAGGCTGGATGACCAACGCCGATGTCAGCAACACGGTTTCCGGCAGCGCCGCGACCATCGCGGACGCCGACGGCCAGGCCAACGGCCTGCTCACGCTCAAGCACGCGGTCAAGACCGCCTACACCCGCAACGCCAACTGGGCGCTGAACCGCACCACGCTGGGCTCGGTCCGCAAACTCAAGGACGCGGACAAGGGCTACATCTGGATGCCGGGGATCGCACTCGGCAAGCCGAACACGATCGACGGCGACCCCTACGTCGAGGTGCCGGACATGCCGAGCGAGGGGGCCAATACCTACCCCATCGCCTACGGCGACTTCATGCGGGCCTACACGCTTGTCGACCGCATCAACATGGTCGCGCTGCGCGACCCGTACACGCAGGCCACGAGCGGCAATATCCGCTTCCTGATGTACCGGCGCATCGGTGGCCAGGTGATGCTCGCGGAGGCCATCCGCAAGCTGAAGTGCTCGACCTGATCGCGTAGGCGATCACAGACCACGCGAGGCGGCCGGGCGACTGGCCGCCGCTGCCGTCACTCCTTCCACTGACTTTCGCAGAGGACCAAATCGCCATGCGCGATCTCCACAACAGCGTGTACCCGAAGCGGGCGCTCAGCCCCGTTGCGGCGGGCACGGACAATACCCCCTACGTCTCGCAGATCCTCGACATGCAGGGCTTCGAGGCCGCCGAACTGCTCATCGCCATCGGCGCCAACACCGACGCGGACGCGACTTTCGCGGTGCTCATCGAGCACGGCGACGCCGCCAACCTGTCGGATGCGGCTGCCGTGCCCGACGCGCAGTTGCTCGGCACCGAGGCCGTGGCAGGCTTCACGTTCGATGACGACAACGAGTGCCGG